>SVDL01000114.1 GCA_015057835.1 Lachnospiraceae bacterium | reverse complement strand
CGCGGCATACGGAGACCTGGAAGAGGACTTTGACGAAGACGACCCGGATGACGCCGATTTTGACGATATCGATCCGGAAAATCTGTGATTAATATGAATACGGACATAGAAAAGGTCGATCCGGGTTCCCCTGACCCGGAGACGATTGCCCGGGCGGGAAAGATCCTCCGGGAGGGAGGACTTGTGGCATTCCCGACGGAGACCGTGTACGGCCTCGGCGGGGACGCGCTGAATCCGGAGTCCTCGAAGAAGATCTATGCCGCCAAAGGACGCCCATCCGACAATCCGCTGATCGTTCATATCGCGGACCGGAAGGACCTTGCGCGGATCGCCGCGGAGGTGCCGGAGAGCGCGGTGCGTCTCATGGATGAGTACTGGCCGGGACCGGTCACGATGATCTTTCCCAAGACGGAAGAAGTGCCGATGGAGACCACAGGCGGTCTGCCGACAGTAGCTGTGCGTTTTCCTTCCCATCCGACGGCAAGAGCGCTGATCCGCGCTGCCGGGGGCTATATCGCGGCGCCGAGCGCCAATCTGTCCGGCCGTCCGAGCCCGACCAGTGCGGCGCATGTCGCGCAGGATCTGAGCGGACGTATCGAGATGATCATTGACGGCGGAAACGCAGCCATCGGCCTCGAGTCGACGATCGTGGATTTCACGGAAGAGATTCCCGTGATCCTGCGTCCGGGTTTTATTAATTATGAAATGCTGAAGGACGTGCTCGGAGAGGTAAAGGTCGATCCGGGCATTCTTTCCGAAAATGAACACGTGCGCCCGAAGGCTCCGGGCATGCGTTACCGGCATTACGCGCCGAAAGCGCCCCTTGTCGTGATCGAGGGGGAGCCGGAGAAGGTGACTGATCTGATCCGGAAATATCTTGAAAAAGCGGCGGCGGAGGGAAAACGGGCTGCAGTCCTGTGCAGCGACGAGACGGCAGACAGCTACGAGAGAGCGGCAGAGAAGATCCGGTCCGGCGGCGCAGAGCAGAACGGAAAAAATCTCTGCGTGATGGTCAGCCCCATCGGTTCGCTGACAGAGGATGAGAGCATCGCAAGACATCTGTTCGGACAGCTGCGGCTTTTTGACGAGCAGAATATCGATATTATTTACTCGGAGGCTTTTGATACGCCGAGACTCGGTCAGGCGATCATGAACAGGCTGCTGAAAGCCGCCGGCCACACCGTGATCCGCGCGGAATAGCGAAAACGGAACGAAAGGCGGTCCGGGAGGATATTATGAGTGAAAAGAGACGGGATTACCTGACATGGGATGAGTATTTCATGGGCGTCGCAAAACTGTCGGCGATGCGTTCCAAGGATCCGAACACGCAGGTCGGCGCCTGCATCGTCAGCAATGACAACAAGATACTTTCCATGGGCTACAACGGATTCCCGAACGGCTGTTCGGACGAAGAATTCCCGTGGGCGAGAGAGGGTGACGACCCGCTGAAGACCAAATATTTTTATGCCGCCCACGGCGAGCTGAACGCGATCCTCAATTACCGGGGAGGCTCCCTTGAGGGCGCCAAGATCTATGTGACGCTCTTCCCGTGCAATGAGTGCGCCAAGGCGATCATTCAGGCGGGGATCAGCACCGTGATCTATGAATCGGACAAGTATCATGAACAGCCGTCGACCGTGGCTTCCCGCAGAATGTTCAACGCGGCGGGCGTGCGGTACTATCGTTACACAAGCAGCAGCCGGAAGGTGGAACTGCAGTTATAAGTTTAAATTATTACGCGGCCGTCAAAGCGGGACTTTGACGTAAAAAAGACCGCGATACATCTTGAAGGAGGACAATACTCAATGGCAGGCGACAAAAAACTCGTTGAAGCGATTACGTCAAGAGACGTGGATTTCGCGCAATGGTATACCGATGTGGTCAAAAAGGCGGAACTGACCGGCTATACATCCGTAAAGGGATGCATGGTCATCAAACCGGCCGGTTACGCGATCTGGGAAAATATCCAGAAGGAGCTGGACCGCCGTTTCAAGGAGACCGGCGTTGAAAACGTCTATCTCCCGATGTTCATCCCGGAATCCCTTCTTGAAAAGGAGAAAGATCATGTCGAGGGCTTCGCTCCGGAAGTGGCATGGGTCACCCAGGGCGGCCTGAATCCGCTGCAGGAGAGAATGTGCGTCCGCCCGACGTCCGAGACGCTGTTCTGCGATCTTTACGCGAAGGATATCCAGTCCTACCGCGATCTGCCGAAGGTCTACAACCAGTGGTGCTCCGTCGTTCGCTGGGAGAAGACCACGAGACCGTTCCTGCGCTCGAGAGAATTCCTGTGGCAGGAGGGACACACCGCCCACGCGACAGCGGAAGAGGCGGAGGAGCGCACCAAACAGATGCTGAACATCTATGCCGATTTCTGTGAGGAGTTCCTCGCGATCCCGGTCGTGCGCGGCCAGAAGACCGAAAAAGAGAAATTTGCCGGCGCGGAGGCCACCTATACCATCGAATCCCTGATGCACGACGGAAAAGCGCTGCAGTCCGGCACGAGCCACAACTTCGGCGACGGATTCGCGAAGGCGTTCGGCATTCAGTTCACGGATAAGGACAATACACTGAAATATGTCCATCAGACATCCTGGGGCATGACCACCCGCATGATCGGCGCCATCATCATGGTTCACGGGGATGACTCCGGACTGGTCCTTCCGCCGAAGGTAGCGCCGGTACAGGCCGTCGTGATCCCGATCCAGATGAAGAAGGAAGGCGTCCTTGAGGCGTCGGAGAAAGTCCGCGCAGCTCTCGCGGAAGCGGGCGTCCGCGTCCGCCTCGACGACAGCGACAAGAGCCCGGGATGGAAATTCTCGGAGCAGGAAATGCGCGGATTCCCGATCCGCATCGAGCTCGGACCGAGAGATATCGCCGCCGGCCAGGCGGTCCTCGTCCGCAGAGATACGGGAGAAAAGACGGTCGCGCCGATCGATGCGATCGCCGATTCCGTCAAAACGCTTCTGGAAGACATCCAGAAGAACATGTTCGAGAAGGCAAAAGCTTTCCGCGACGCGCATATCTATGAGGCGGACGATTATGAATCCTTCATGAAGACGGCGGAGGAAAAGCCCGGCTTCATCAAGGCGCACTGGTGCGGCGACGCTGCCTGCGAAGAAAAGATCAAGGAAGATACGACCTGCACGTCCCGCTGCATCCCCTTCAAGGGCGGCGAGCCGAAGGAAGGCGCGGTCTGCGTGTGCTGCGGCAAAAAAGCGAAGCATCTCGTTTATTGGGGCAAAGCATATTGATGACAGAGGAGATCCGGGAAAAGGGTTCTTCCGGAAACGGGCTGAGACCTGTGCTTCCGGGGGATCCGTCCTATATCATCCGAAAACTGGAAGAGAGCGGATATGAGGCGTACGCCGTCGGCGGATGCGTCCGGGATCTCATGCTCGGAAGAGAGCCGAAGGACTTTGATATTACGACTTCCGCGCTGCCGCAGGAGGTCAAAAAAGTCTTCCGGAACACCGTGGACACCGGGATCAAACACGGAACGGTCACGGTGGTTCTTAAGGGCGGCGCCTATGAGGTGACCACATACCGCGTCGACGGCGCGTACGAGGACGGAAGACACCCGAAAGAAGTGACTTTCTCGCGGTCTCTTAAGGAAGACCTGGCGAGGCGGGATTTTACGATCAACGCGATGGCGTGGCATCCGGACCGGGGGATCGTCGATATTTTCGGGGGACAGAAGGATCTGCGCGCAGGGATCATACGCTGTGTCGGAGAGCCCTCCGAGCGGTTTTCGGAGGATGCGCTCCGGGTCATGAGAGCGGTCCGGTTCGCAGCCCAGCTGGGATTTTCCCTGGAGGAAAAGACCTGGGAGGCCGTCCGGGAACACGCCGCTGATCTGAAGAAGATCAGCGCGGAGCGGGTGCGGGACGAGATGATGAAGACCATCAGTTCACCGCATCCGGAGATGTGGCGCAAGGCGTATGAGGCGGGCATTACCGCGGTGATCCTGCCGGAATTTGACGTCTGCATGCGCACGGAGCAGAATACGCCGTTCCACATTTACAGCGTCGGCGAGCACATTATCCGCTCGATGCAGGCGATCGAGCCGGATCCGGTGCTGCGGCTGACGATGCTGCTCCATGACATCGCGAAACCGATGGTCCATTTCCGGGACAGCAGCGGACGGGATCATTTTAAAGGCCACGCATCTTACGGGGGAGAAGTCGCCGAAGAGATCCTCCGGCGTCTCAAATTCGACAATGATACGATCCGGCGGGCGGGAAAGCTGATCCGTTATCACGACCTGCGGCCGAAAGCGACGGATGCGGCGGTCCGGAGGGCGGCAGCCCAGATCGGACCCGAGCTTTTTGAGGATTTCATCAAGATCCAGACGGCGGACGCCATGGCCAAGAATCCGGAGCACAACGCCGCGAATCTGGCGAGGATCGAAACGATGGAGAAGATCTACCGGCGGATCATAGCCCGTGGGGACTGCCTGAGTCTGGCAGGACTCGCGATCAGCGGACAGGATCTTCTGGATGCCGGGATGAAGCCCGGAAAGAAGATCGGCTACATTCTCGAGAGCGCTCTCATGGCAGTGCTGGAGGAGCCGACTCTCAACGATCATGATCTTCTTTTGATGTACGCGCTGCAGATGATGTGACAGCGCCGGTTTAAAACAGGAAAAAAGGGCACTTACCTGTCCTTTTATATAGGTAAAGAAGAAAGCCGTGGAGTGACGGCGGAACGGAGGAAGTTATGGGATACAGAGAAACTTACGAAGCATGGCTCGCTAATCCGTATTTCGATGAGGCAACCCATCAGGAGCTGCTCTCGATCGCGGGAAATGAGAAAGAGATCGAAGACCGCTTCTATATGGACCTGAAATTCGGAACAGCAGGTCTTCGGGGTGTGATCGGAGCCGGAACGAACCGCATGAACATTTACGTCGTCCGCCGCTCGACCCAGGGACTGGCCAACTATATTCTTAAGGCAGGCGGAAAAGAAAAGGGCGTCGCCATTTCCTATGACTCCCGCCGTATGTCACCGGAATTCGCGAAAGAAGCGGCTCTGACGCTGGCAGCCAACGGGATCAAGGCCTATCTGTTCGAATCTCTCCGCCCGACGCCGGTGCTTTCCTTCGCTGTCCGGTATCTCGGCTGCATCGCCGGCATCAATATCACGGCGAGCCACAACCCTGCGGAATACAACGGATATAAAGTGTACTGGGAGGACGGCGCGCAGATCACCCCGCCTCATGACACGGGCATTATGGCGGAAGTCGCGGCCGTGACGGACTGGAATACCGTTCTCACCATGCCGGAAGATGAGGCCAAAGAGAAAGGTCTCCTGCAGATCATCGGAGCCGATGTGGATGATCCCTATATTGCGGAACTGAAGAAACAGGTCATTCATCCGGAAGCGATCGCCAAGGAGAGCAAAAATCTCAAGATCGTCTACACGCCGCTCCACGGAACCGGAAATCTGCCGGTACAGCGGATCCTGAAAGAACTCGGATTTGAAAATGTATTCGTCGTCCCGGAACAGGAAAAACCGGACGGAAATTTCCCGACCGTGAGCTATCCGAATCCGGAGGCGGAGGAAGCCTTCGCTCTGGGTCTTAAGTACGCGAAGGAAATGGACGCGGATCTGGTCCTCGCGACGGATCCCGACGCCGACCGTCTGGGATGCCGCGTGAAAGATAAGAACGGAGAGTATCACACTCTGACCGGCAATATGTCCGGTTCTCTTCTCGCGGATTATGAGATCGGCCAGCGCAAAGCGGTATTCGGACTGCCGGAAGACGGCCGCCTCATCAAGACGATCGTGACGACCAATATGACAGACGCCGTTGCGGAATACTACGGCGTCGAGCAGATCGAAGTCCTGACAGGCTTCAAGTATATCGGCCAGCAGATCCTGCAGATGGAGCAGACCGGAAAAGGCCACTATCTGTTCGGATTTGAGGAGAGCTACGGCTGCCTGATCGGCACCTACGCAAGAGACAAAGATGCGATCGTCGCAACGATGGCTCTGTGCGAAGCGGCCGCGTTCTACAAGACACAGGGGAAGAACCTCTGGGATGTGATGGTGGAACTGTACGAGCGCTACGGCTATTACAGGGACGGCGTCACTTCGATCGAGATGAAGGGCAAGGAAGGTCTCGCCGAGATCGCCGCGATCATGGAACGCCTCCGCGGCGCGACGCCGGAAACGATCGGAGAGTACAAGGTTCTTCGCGCGCGCGACTACGACAAGGATGTGATCTGCGACCTTGCAACCGGAGAAAAGACTCCCACAGGACTGCCGAAATCGAATGTTCTCTACTACGAGCTGACAGACGGCGCCTGGGTCTGCATCCGTCCGTCCGGAACGGAGCCGAAGCTGAAATTCTACTATGGCGTGCGCGGTACATCCGATGCGGATGCCATTGCGAAAGATGAGGCTCTCGGCGAAGCTCTGAAAGCGCTGATCGGTGCCTGAAATAAAGCGGAAAATAAAGCAGAATCGGGCGTTTCATCCGCTTGACAAAACAGTATGAATAATATATAAATATAGGGAGTTTTGACTCTGTGTTCAAAATCAAAAAAGAAAATGATCACATACTGTGACTCATAGTAAAAAGAGTAAGAGGAGGAATTATAGTTATGAACAAATCCGAACTGGTAGCAGCAATCGCTGAGCAGGCTGGACTTACAAAGAAGGACGCAGAAGCTGCCGTCAAGGCTTTTGTTGATGTTACATCCAAAGAACTTAAAGAAGGCGGAAAGGTCCAGCTCGTTGGCTTTGGTACTTTCGAAGTTTCCGAGAGAGCAGCTCGCGATGGCAGAAACCCGCAGACCGGCAAAGCTATGAAGATCAAAGCTTCCAAGGCTCCGAAATTCAAAGCCGGCAAAGCGCTTAAGGATTATGTCAATAAATAATTCGATATAAGACGGCCGCGCAGGCGGCACCGCAGCTCACTGCTGCGCAATCTTACAAAAAGGGGCCGTAAGGCTCCTTTTTTATAGGGTCCCGCTTGCGGGAAGATCCATTAGGATGCCTTAGCGGTGAGCAGCGTATTCAAAGAAGGTGCGGAGCACTTTTTTCTGCTTTGAATGATCCTGAGGAGGGGTCAAATACAATATGAGACTGGATAAATACCTGAAAGTATCGCGCCTCATCAAGAGGCGTACCATCGCCAACGAAGCCTGCGACGCCGGACGCGTGACGGTGAACGGGAAAGTGGCGAGAGCCTCCTATGATGTAAAAGTGGGAGATGTCATCGAGATCGGCTTCGGAGAGAAGACGGTGAAGGCGGAAGTGCTGGCGGTGGCGGAGACTGTGAGAAAAGACGAAGCGGCGGAACTGTTCCGCTACATTGGCTGACAGGAGAGACGGATGGCGGAAGTAATACTGGATGTCCTCCTTGATACATTGAAAATACTGCCTTTCCTGCTCCTTACCTATGTTGTGATGGAATATCTCGAACACCGTATGAGCGGCCGGGCAGCGGGATATCTGGCACAGGCGGAGGCGAAAGGACCTCTG
>SVDL01000113.1 GCA_015057835.1 Lachnospiraceae bacterium | reverse complement strand
ATATATGTTTTCATAAAAAAAAAAAAAATAAGGTGTATTCAGCAAACATTGATATTATAAAGCTGTTTTTATTTTTCTTAAAAACAAAATATTCTTGCTTCATACATAATTTTATATGATAATAATATCAATTACCGACGTATGAGGTGCCTTAAATGAATGCTGAATTATTCGCCGCAAACAAAAATATATTAGCAGCAAACAGCGGTTACAGAGCATTTACAAGATCCACTCTTACCGCTGAGGACAAGACCCTCCACTGTCACGATTACTGGCAGATCTCCCTTCAATCGGAAAAGAAATTATTATACGGGATCGGGAATGATGTATTTGCACTGGACAGAAATGTGATCCAGGTCATTCCGCCTTTTACGATGCACGGCGTGGTCGGTGATCCTGACGTATCCCCTTTCCGCTGGTGGGCGGCGAATCTTGAACCTTATTTTCTTGAGCAGATCAGCGTAAAACCGTTTGCGTTCGAAAGCATCCTGCGCAATCATCTGAAGAAAGGAAGTTACTGCTTCTCTCTCTCTGAGGAGAACATGAGATTATGCAGCTTCCTTCTCACAAGTATTCATGAAGATGTCAACGACCGCTCCAATCTTGGTCTTCTCAAAGATATCAGCAAGCTTCTCCCGGTGATCCGCGTCATTCTTGAATCGGAACCGGTGCAGCCTCTCAGCTTCTCCGAGCTGCCGAACCGGACAATGTATCGTGTACTGCAGTACGTAGATGCTCACTTTACGGAATCATTGACATTAAAAGATCTTGCGGACCAGTTCGGCATCAGTGTCTCGACGCTGTCACACACATTTTCAAAGTATACAGGCCGCAGCCTCTATGATTATATCCTCTACCGGAGAGTCATGCTCGCCGCGCAGCAGCTCGGGGATGATATTCCGCTCAATGAGATCTCCTCTTCCTGCGGATTCAATGATTACTCAAACTTTCTCCGGTCCTTCCACAAGATCCATGGGATGGCACCGAGAGATTATCAGAAAACACTCAGACGTTATGCCGGCTGAGCCGGAATCTCATGCGGAGCGCCTCACCGGCGCTCCTTATTTTTTCCTCATCAAGTCCTGCCTGCGCAAGAAGGCTGTATTCCTGCACCGTTCCCGGTCCGTGGGGCACGCCGACCGCGCCGCTGTCGGAACCAGGCGCTATGATCCACGGGATCCTATAGGGACGGTTCTCTTTGGCTCCGGGGGTCCTCTCTTTGGTCCCGGGGACATTGCTCTCCGGCTCCCTGAGACCTGTCACAAATCGGACCGCCTCCATCTGCCTTTCCACGGTCTCCCGGGCGACTGCTTCGTCAAATCCGTCTCTTCCGACAAATGCCTGTGTCGCGGCAATGGTCGGCACCCAGATCGTATTATGTTCCGCGATGCACCGGAGCGTCTCCTCGTCCGCGAAATAGCCGTGTTCTATGCTGTCCGCTCCCGCCTCCACGCAGGCACGGATCGCGTCCGGGCCGTTGACATGGATCATCACGGCATAGCCTTCCCCGTGCGCGATATGGATCAGTTCCGTGATCTCGTCCTTTCCGAGCGATTCGCAGGACAGCCCGCCGTATTCCCTGAAAGTGATAATGCCGGAGACGATCAGTTTCACGAAATCTCCCTGTTCTTCCCGAACCTCCGCAAGCCTTTTCCTGTAATCCGCGATCGTCTCGTAGTCCCTGCCCACGATCCGGCCGTAACGGCCTTTTCTGTGTATGGCAAATACCGGAGTGACATATTCCACCCCGTATTCCTCCGCCAGGTGTCTTACGGCTTTCCCGACGCCGAACGCGTCACCGCCGTCCCGGAAATAGACGACGCCGTGCTCCTGCAGGGCTTTCAGCTCACGCCTGATACTTTCTATATTTACGGCTTTTTCATGATTTTTCTTCGCTGCGGCATAGTCACTGCCGTCCATCATGAGATGGCCGTGGCACTCAAAAAGTGTGTTCATACCGTTTTCCCGTATTTGCAGATATCCTTCAGACAGCACTCCCCGCATTTCGGACGCCTCGCGATGCAGACCGCCCTGCCGTGCAGCACAAAGCGGTGGCAGAGATCATTTCCCTCCTCCGGAGGAATGATCTTCCAGAGAGCTTTTTCCACTTTCGCAGGTTCTTTGATCCCGTCTACAAGACCGATCAGATTGCACAGGCGGATGCAGTGGGTATCTGTGACGATGGCCGGCTTTCCGAATACATCCCCGAGGACCAGATTCGCGCTCTTCCTTCCTACACCCGGAAGTTTCAGCAGCTCTTCCATCGTGTCCGGCACCTCGTCGTGATATTCGTAATGCAGCATTTTCATGCATTTTGAGATATCCCGCGCCTTGCTGGGACCCAGACCGCAGGGCCGCACGATCTCCTCGATCTCCTCCACCGGAGCTTCCGCGAGCGCTTCTATGGACGGAAATTTCGCGTACAGCTGCGGTGTCACGATATCGACCCGCGCGTCCGTGCACTGCGCGGCCAGCCGGACACTGACAAGAAGCTGCCACGCCTTGTCATAGTCCAGCGTACAGTGTGCCTCCGGGTATTCTTTTTTCAGTCGGCTGATCACTTCCAGAGCCAGTTTTTTTCCGGTCATAAGCATTTTCTCCTCTCACTGCGGTCTCCCTCATCATATCAGCGGTCCTCTCTTTTTACAAGACTTCCTCCGGGTCCGCGCTTCGCCGGAATGAGAGGAACAGACAATCCCGGTACGCACTTCGCCGGAATGAGGGAATTAAAAAATAAAAATTAAATCTTGACATATCTCCTTCTTTGCATATAATCAAATTGTAAGCAATTTAATTTATTTAACTACGTAACAATTATATTTTGCTTCTGTTTACAATGGTACATTCATTTAATTAAGGAGATTGAAATGGGTTTCTATGATTATTCCGTAAAAGACATTGACAACAATGACATTTCCATGAAAGATTTCGAGGGCAAAGTCGTCCTCGTCGTCAACACCGCTACCGGCTGCGGCTTCACTCCGCAGTACAAAGATCTCGAGGACATGTACGAGAAATATCACGAAAAAGGCCTTGAGATCGTCGACGTTCCCTGCAACCAGTTTGCCGGCCAGACACCCGGTACCGATGAGGAGATCCACCAGTTCTGCACGCTGAAATACAACACACAGTTCCCGCAGATGAAGAAATCCGACGTCAACGGTGAAAACGAGCTTCCGCTCTTCACATACCTCAAGAGCCAGAAAGGATTTGAGGGCTTCGGCAAGGGCGTAAAAGCGATGGCGATGTCCGCAATGCTCAAGAAGATCGACAAAGATTATAAGAACAATCCCGCGATCAAATGGAATTTCACAAAGTTCCTCGTTGACCGTTCCGGAAATGTCGTCGCCCGCTTTGAACCGACACAGGATATGAAAGATATCGATAAGGCGATAGAAAAACTTCTTTGATCATGAATAAATATGATTGCCTGAAAATTGAAAACCAGCTCTGCTTTCCGTTATATGCGAGCGCAAAAGAGGTCGTCCGCCAGTACAAGCCATTTCTTGACCGCGTCGGGCTCACCTACACCCAGTATATCACGATGATGATCCTCTGGGAGGCGCACGACAGCGATCCGTCCGGCAGCATGAACGTCAAAGCGCTTGGGGAGAGACTGTTTCTGGATTCCGGAACGTTGACTCCTCTCCTGAAAAAGCTGGAAACAAAAGGACTGATCAGCCGAAGCCGCGGCTCCGCGGATGAACGGAACGTGTTTGTCCGGGCCACCGAAGAAGGAATGCTTCTTCGCGAGCAGTGTCTCTCCGTGCCGCAGGAGGTCGGAAACTGCATTCCGCTCACGCCGGAAGAGTCAGTAACGCTTTACGGTCTTTTGTATAAGATCCTCGGCAGCGTCTCTGTTTGATTTGTAATGATGCCGAAAGCGGCGTCCCGTACCACGGGATGCCGCTTTTTGATCATTCCATTTCTGTTTTTGCCGGCTGAATCTGTTTTCGCGCCGGCCTGTTTTCCGGTCAGTTTTTCCGGACTGTTTTTCCGGCTTTTCTTTCCTGCCCTCTTTATTTTACTCGCTTTCCATTTATAAAAACCGCCCGGATCTCGGTCTCCACCGCAAGAGGTGATCCGTTCATAAGGAGAATATCCGCGTCTTTTCCCGCTTCCAGCGTTCCGACCCGGTCCGCGATCCCGAGATGCTCCGCCGGGTTGATCGTGATCGCCTTCAGGGCTTCCCACTCATCCATCCCCGCTTTGACCGCCAGTGCGGCGCAGAGAGGCAGATGATATTCCGGAATCACCGGGGCGTCGGTGATGATGGAGACGTGGCAGCCTTTTTCCGCCAGAATTCCCGGCGTGATCCAGGATTTGTTCTGCAGTTCCCACTTCGTCGCATGAGTTAGGGTCGGACCCACGGCGCACATATACCCTTCTTTCGCCAGATCGTCGGCGATGAGATGTCCTTCCGTGCAGTGCTCAAGGGTCAGCTTCACGTCAAATTCCTTCGCGATACGGATGGCCGTCAGGATATCATTTGCCTGATGTGCATGCGCTTTCAGGGGCAGCTCCCCTCGGATCACCGGGAGCAGCGCTTCGAGCTGCATATTGAACGCGGGCATTTTGGAAATATCTCCGTCCGCCGTCTCTATCTTCGCGTCATATTCTCTGGTCTTATACAGCATTTCCCGGAGCCGCGCCGCCACCGTCATTCTGGCGGAAACGGATTTGTCTTTATAGACCCGCTTCGGGTTTTCTCCGAAGGCGCATTTCATCGCCACCGGATCCCGGACGACCATATCGTCGACCCGAACGCCGAAGGTCTTCACCGCGAAGAAGGTCCCCCCGAGAACATTTGCGCTCCCCGGTCCGGTCGCAACGCAGGTGACGCCGCCGGCCGCCGCCATGGGCACAGCTTTGTCCATGGGATTAAAGCTGTCGATGCCGCGAAGTTCCGGGCAGACCGCATTGGTCATCTCATTGTAGTCATTTCCCTCGTAGCCGATCCCGTAAAGATCGAGGCCGAGATGGGAGTGCGCGTCGACAAAACCGGGCCGGACATCCAGCCCGTCCGCATCGATCACTTCCGCGATGCCTTCCGCGGAAAGGTCCCGGCCGATGGCTTCGATTTTGCTTCCGTTGATCAGAAGATCCGCCTCATATGGTTCTTTCCGGATCATGTCATGGATCATTCCGTTTTTGATCAGCAGCATTCTGGTATCTCCTTCTCTATTCGTAAAGTCACAAAAGATATTTTATTATCTCCTCTTTCTTTTTTCAACCACATGGCCCACGAATCTCCCTTCATATGGTATACTTACAGTCAATAAAACGATTCCGTCAATCCCATCCTGCTCATCATAGTACATCTTAAGCAAAACGATCCGGAGGAACCATGGAATATACTGTTCATCTGCTCCCGCATGACATCGATCTCACTGTACCGGAGGGAGCCAACCTTCTGCATACCATTACAGGCCACGACCCGGTTCCGGACTCTCCCTGCGGAGGCGTCGGAAAATGCGGCAAATGCAAAGTTCTCGTAAACGGCACGGAGCAGCTCGCCTGCCAGACGGAAGTCCGCGAAAATATGACCGTCGTCGTCCCGCAGAAAAAGGAAGATACGATCGTTCTCTCGGAAGGCGTTGCCGCCGTCTCGGAAATCGATCCGCTGAAAAAAGGCTATCTTCTCGCGGTCGACATCGGGACGACCACTGTCGTCTGCTATCTGCTCGACAAAGAGACCGGCAAAGAAATGGCAAATGCCAGCTGTCTCAATCCCCAACAGCCTTTCGGGGCCGACGTCATTTCCAGGATCCGGGCAGCGCTCGGCGGGGAAATGCAGACGATCACAACCATGATCCGGGACGCGCTGACGGAGCTCATTCAGAAAGTCTGCACATCGGCAGGCATCGCGCCATCCGAGGTAAGTGTGATCTCCGTCGTCGGCAATCCGGCCATGCAGCAGCTCTTTCTCGGAGTGAATCCCAAAAATCTCGTGGAGATCCCTTTCGGCCCGGTGCTCGTCAAAGCGGAAACCACTCCGGCAGCGGAATATCTTCCCATCCTCACGGACGCCGTTCTGCTCACGATCCCGGATATTGCGGGCTACGTCGGTGCGGACACCATCGGCTGTGTACTCTCCACCCGCATGGACCAGCACAGACAGATCGCGCTGATGGTCGATATCGGCACCAACGGCGAAATGGTTCTCGGAAACAATGAGCGGATGACGGCCTGCGCCACTGCGGCAGGTCCTGCACTGGAAGGGGCTAATATCCGCTTCGGCATGCGCGGCGCCCCCGGCGCCATCGATCACGTGACCTGGGACAGCGAAAAAGAATGCCTCTCCTGCCACGTGATCGGCGAAGAAAAAGCCGTCGGCATCTGCGGCTCCGGCCTCATCGACGCCATTGCCGTCGCTCTCGATCACAAAATGATCAACAAACGCGGCCGTATTACCAGCACGGAGGAGCGCGACGGGGACCGGTACATTCCGCTTTGCGATGACATTTTCCTGACCCAGGAGGATATCCGTCAGGTCATGCTGGCAAAAGGCTCCATCGCCGCCGGCATTCAGCTCATGGCGGAGCATATCGGCATTCAGATCACGGATATCGACGTGATCCTGCTCGCCGGAGCGTTCGGCAGTTTCCTCAATCCGAACAGCGCCTGCCGCATCGGTCTTCTGCCGCCGGAACTGCGGGAAAAAGTCCACGTCGTCGGCAACGCCGCCGGAAGCGGCGCAAAGAACGCGGTACTGTCGCAGAAAGAGTTTTACCGTACAGAAGAGCTTGTCCGTAAGATCGAGTTTATCGAGCTCGCGAATATCCCGACATTCCAGAGGGTATTCGCGAAGCAGATGGCACTGAAGGAGTGATACAAATGGAAAAATGGATCGAAATTGCGAAAGAATGCGGCTTTACGGAAGCTGCGCCTATGGATCCCTCCACCTGCAAACCCATGCAGATGGTCCGGGACGCCTGCGCCGCGGATAAATGCCACGCCTACGGCCACAACTGGACCTGCCCGCCGGAGTGCGGCACCCTCGAAGAATGCACGGAGAGAATGCAGAAGTATCAGAACGGAATCCTGCTGCAGACCGTAGGACAGCTCCGCCGCGATATCGACACAAAGGGATATGTGCTCACGGAGCAGCAGCACACGGAAGCTCTGCATAAATTCGCGGAGGAGATCCGCAAAGAATACCCGGACGCCCTGTGCCTCGGCGCCGGCGGCTGCCGCATCTGCAAGACCTGTGCCTACCCGGATCCCTGCCGTTTTCCGGGGAAAGCCTGCTCTTCCATGGAGGCTTACGGTCTGTTTGTGACCCAGGTCTGCCGTGATAATGATATGAAATACTACTACGGGCCCAGAACGATTGCGTATACTGCCTGTGTTCTGTTTTAAAGCAGTCCAAAAAGTTCAAAATCTGTGCTTGACACGGGTAATAACGTGATAGTATAATAGCAAAGCGGTCTGAAAAAGACCACTTGTGGCGAGGTAGCTCAGCTGGCTAGAGCACGCGGTTCATACCCGCGGTGTCGAGGGTTCAAGTCCCCCCCTCGCTACT
>SVDL01000015.1 GCA_015057835.1 Lachnospiraceae bacterium | reverse complement strand
TCCGCCGCTGCCGGAGCAGAAGCGGCTGCTTCCATATCCTTTAACGTCACGCGTCCGCCGATGCCCGTGCCGGTGATTCCCGCTGTGGATCCGTTCGCGAGGGCAGCGGATGTGCTCTTCTGAGCGGCGAGAACGTCGCGCTCAATGATGCGGCCGTTCGGGCCGGTCGGCGTAACGGCTGCAAGGTCAACATGCAGTCTTTCCGCGGTGTGGCGTGCGCGGGGGGAAACACCTGCGCTGACCTGTGCGGTCGCTGCCGGAGCGGCCTGTGCTGCCGGGGCTTCTTCCGGAGCGGGTGCTTCTGCTGCCGGAGCAGCCTGTTCCGCCGGAGCTTCTGCCGGCGCGGCGTCGCCGCCTTTTTTGCCGTACATGGAAATGTCTTCGCCCGGATTTCCGATCACGCAGACTTCCTCGAGGCAGGGAACGTCGTCCATTTCTTCCCAGAATGTGGCAAGAAGTGTTCCGTCGACCTTCGCCTCTTCTTCAAATGAGGACTTGTCTGTCTCATAGCTGAAGAGAATGTCTCCGACATGGACTTCTTCCCCGACTTTTTTGTTCCAGGCAGTGATGACGCAGCTCTCAACCGACTGGCCGTTACGGGGCATGATGACTACTGTTGCCATAGATGTTTCCTCCGTTTTTACTCTGTGGGTACAACTTGAATGTTAAAATTGAAAAATATAACATTTTCTAACGCTTTTTAACATCATATCAATTCGTAATACAACTGTCAAGCTAAAACGATGCCCAAAGCGTGTTATTTTGAAACAATGGAGCCAACGGGGACGGTTCTCATTGGCTCCTCCTTTTATTTTGAAACAATGGAGCCAACGGGGACGGTTCTCATTGGCTCCTCCTTTTATTTTGAAACAATGGAGCCCCGGGGGATGGTTCGCCCCAACGGCCCGGAAGAAAGAAAAAGCCAAAGAGAACTTTTCACGCCGGATGCGATTTCTTAATAAGCAGTTCCTGCAGGATGCGGATCCGTTCGTCCGGAGAATACCCGTCGGAGGCGGAGAAGAACTGTGTTCCGTGGAGGGCGCATGCATCCCGGAATTCCACGGGAAGGGAAGCGTCCCCGATCACGATGTCAACGTCATCAAGTGTTGCGAAAGTAAACGGATGGCGTTTCAGGAGTTTGGAGTGATCGAGCAGCATGATGGTGAAAAATGCCTTGCGGATGACGTGCTTTTTGAGCTCCGCTTCCGTGAGCCGGCCGCTTGTGAAGGCGCTTCCGGAGGAATATCCGGAAGAAGCCATGACCGCGATGTCGATGTTGATCTCCTGGAGCATGCGTTCCGCCTGCGGTCCGGAGCAGGAGAGCGTGTTGGCGTTGAGCTGTCCGCCGAGCATCGTGACATCGTAATTGGGATGCTTCGCAAGTTCCGCGGCGATGTTGGCGGCGCTGGTGATAAAGTTATAATTGCCGGGATGAAGATAGCGCAGAAGAGTGAACGTCGTACTCCCCGCGTCAAGAAAATAGGACTGATCGGGCAGGAGCAGATCCGCGGCGATCATCGCGATGCTTTCTTTCTCGCCGGTATTCTGGCGGGCCCGTCTCACAAAATTGATCTCCTGTCCCTGACCGTCCTCTCTCTGCGCCGCTGCCTGCGCGCCGCCCCGGAAGCGGACGATCTTACCCTCTTCCTCCAGCTTCTCGAGGTCCCTCCAGAGCGTCATGGAAGAGCAGTCGCCGATCAGCTCCTGCAGCTGGCTGTTTTTTGCTTCACCGTGCTCTGTTATAAAAGAAAGGATGGTCTGCTGTCGCTTATTCAGCATAAAACACCTCCGGATAGCCGCAATGAAAATGAAATGTTAATAACATATTATTTATAACAATTATAACATTTTCTAACACATCGTCAAGGAAAATTACAACACTCCGGAAAGAAAATGAGAGCAGAAAATAATAAAGAAGGGAATAATAAAAGGGGACGCCGAACCGTCCCCTTCTGTCTGAACAAACAGATCTTAAGCTTTTTTCTTCTCTTTCTCAAGGAGCGCTTCGATCTTTGCGCGGTCCTTCGGAGAGAGCTCCTCTGTCTTCCCGGCGAAGAAATCTTCGATCACATTGAGATGTACGCCGGTCTTGTAATTGATCTTGTAATTGATGATGCCGAGCTGTTCTTTCAGCTCCCGCATTTCCTGATTATTCATCGGAATCTCCTTTATAACTGCTGATCCGGCCGCAGAGTCTCATAAAGACGCCGCAGAGAATCTATTCGACTTCGATTTCCTTGATGTTCATTTCATTTCCGCTCTGAAGCCATGTATCGCCGCTTCCGCAGTAGGGGCAGGTCTTTCCGTACTGTACGGTCGGATAGGTTTTATGGCAGCTGTCGCACCACGTCACGGCGGGGATCGTCTCACAATACAGTTTTGTTCCTGTAAACAGCGGAAATTTTTTGGTGTACCAGTCCCAGTAGCTGTGCAGATAGGAGGGGACAATGCCGGAAACTTCTCCGAACTCCAGCGTGACGGAACAGATCTTTTCCACCTGGTTTTCCTCAGCGATGGCGGTGACCTGTTTTACCACATAATTGACGAGTCCCAGTTCGTGCATGCTGTCTCCTCCCTTTTTCAGGAAAATGATTATTTTGCCGCTTTATCCGCAGCTTTTCTCTTGACGATCCGGACGCTTCTCTTTGCCGCGTAGGCGCCGATGGCCTTGAATTTGTCTTCCGCCGGGATCATCTTCGAATAGGCGTCGCCCATGGCGCGCGTCAGATGGATCGCGTCGAATTTGCACTGTACCGTGCACATGCCGCAGCCGAGACACTTGTTGGCGTCAACGACACTGCGTCCGCAGCTTAAGCATCTCGAAGCTTCGGATTTGATCTGCTCCTCTGTGAAGATGAGGCGCTCGTCGCTCATAGTGCGGACTTTTGCCTTGTCGATGCCTTTGACGGCGCGGGCCGGTTTTTTGTAGGCTTCCGGCGCAAGAACGATCTCTTCCTTGTTGAGCGGCGTGAAATGACGCGTGTTGCGGTGGATCGTGAGAGACTGCCCTTCATTGACAAAGCGGTGAAGGGAAACAGCGCCCTCGCGGCCTGTTGCCAGCGCGTCGACGACGAACTTCTGTCCGAGATAGGCGTCGCCGCCAACGAAGATATCCGGTTCCGCTGTCTGGAGGGTGACCGGGTCCGCGATCGCGGTGCCGTTGCGGTTGAATTCGACCTTCGTTCCCTTGAGGAGTTCTTTCCAGTCGACTCTCTGGCCGATGCAGAAAAGTACCGTCTCACAGGATTCTTCCGTCGTGATGCTGTCGTCAAATTTCGGATCGAAGCGGCCTTCCGCGTTCTTGACGGACGTGCACTTATGGAATTTGATTCCGGCACACTTGCCGTCTTCCGTTACGATCTCCGTCTGGCCCCAGCCGTCGTGGATCACGATGCCGTCTGCTTTGCAGAGATCCTGGTCTTCGGCGCCCATCGGCATCTCATCGTAGGACTCAAGGCAGTACAGATGCACTTCCTTCGCCCCCTGCCGGACCGCGGTGCGCGCGACGTCCGCGCCGATATTGCCGCCGCCGATGACGACGACTTTGCCGTGGAGCTTTTCGGCGGTTCCGAGATTGACCTGTTTGACGTAATCGACGCCGGACATGACATTTTCAGCGTCATCGCCCGGGATATTGAGACGGCCGCCGTTCTGCAGACCGATCGCCGCGAAGAATCCTTTGAAGCCCTGCTTACGGAGCTCGGGGATCGTGACGTCTTTTCCGACTTCGATGCCGCAGCGGATCTCAACGCCCATTTCTTTGAGAATATCGATCTCCGCGTTGACGACTTCTTTTTCCAGACGGAAATTCGGGATACCGAGCGTCATCATACCGCCCGGGACCGGCGCTTTTTCGAAGACGACGGGAGAGTAGCCCTCGATCGCGAGGAAATACGCGCAGGCAAGGCCTGCGGGGCCGGAGCCGATGATCGCGATCTTCTGATCGAATTTTTCCCTGGTCGTGGAGACCATCGGCGGTACGTAACGGTATTCCGCTTTGAGGTCCTGTGCCGCGATGAACTGCTTGATATCATCGATCGCGAGCGCTTCGTCCACGGTGCCTCTCGTGCACTCGAGTTCGCAGTATTTGTGGCAGATCGCGCCGCATACCGCCGGGAACGGGTTGTCACGCTTGATGAGTTCCAGTGCCTCGCGGTATTTTCCTTCGCTGGCCATCTTGATGTAGCCCTGGATCGCGATGTGCAGCGGGCAGGCCGCCTTGCAGGGAGCCGTGCCGGTGGGCCAGGTCTGGATCACGCCGTTCTCATTTTTGTAGTTCCAGTTCCATCTGTCCTCACCCCAGACGTGGTCATCCGGAAGATCCATCTTCGGATATTCGATCTCGCCGTGCTTCGTGCAGAGTTTCTGGCCGAGACGGACGGCGCCGGCCGGGCAGACTTCCACGCATTTGCCGCAGGCGACGCATTTCTCCGGATCGACTTCCGAGATATATGCGGAGCGGGACATATTGGGCGTGTTGAAGAGCTGCGAGGTGCGGAGCGCGTTGCACACGCCGACGGCGCAGTTGCAGAGGCCGAAGATCTTGTTCTCACCGTCGATATTGGTGATCTGGTGAACATAGCCTTTTTCTTCCGCTTTGTGCAGGATCTCCATGGCTTCGTCATAGGTGATGTCGTGGCCCATGCCGGTCTCGCGGCAGTAGTCCGCGAAGTCGCCGACGCCGATGCACCAGTACTGTTCGATATCACCGGAGCCCTCGCCGCGGATCCGCTGCTGTTTGCGGCAGGAGCAGATGCCGACGCCGATCTGGCCTTCATATTTCTTCAGCCAGTGGGAAAGATGCTCGATATCCAGAGATTCGCAGTGCGCGGGGATCGCCTGTTCGACCGGGATGACATGCATACCGATGCCGGCGCCTCCCGGAGGAACCATCTGGGTAATGCCTGCAAGAGGCAGATAAGTCATGCGCTCAAAGAAATCAGCGACCTGCGGGGTCACCGGAGAGATCTCCGGGCGCATGGTCATGATCTCCGCGCTGCCCGGTACGAACATGTCGAGGACCCAGCGTTTCTCGTGATTCGGGTTCTTGCCGTCGAGATTCTCGAAATGCCACTCCACAAGGCTTGCCTGGCAGAGGGCCTCGAGGACCGTCTCTAGGTGCTTGTCGTCGTAGCCGCTCAGCTTCCGGAGCTGTGCGAAGGTTTTGGGTTTGCGCTTGCCCATTTTCAGGGCGAGATCGAGACAGTCGTCGGCGATTTCCTTTCCGTACCGACGCTCCGCGTACTGAAGACCGCAGTCAATGCCCCAGTATTCCGGAGACTCGGTCGACACTTTTTCGGCGCCGAGAAGGACTGCCGCGCGGTCTGTGATGATCTTCCCCAGCTTGAAGATTTTCTGATCGCGGGTCATAGTGGCCATATAAAAGTTCCTCCCTTTCAAATGATGTTTATGGAAAATGATGTCTATCCTGCATTACAGGTGTTTATCCCTTTCGATCCGGTCGTAGTGCTTAAGGAGAACCGGCTCGATGAGTGCCGTGAGTTTCATGTCGAGATTGAAAATGTAAACGGTAAATGTCACCGCGAAGAATCCGAACACCGCGAGCAGCAGTTTCAGAAAAAGTTTAAGTGGTTTGGACATGTTTTCTTCCTTTCTTACCACGACTGTTCGTCGTGCAGGACTTCGAGAGACGGGTCAATCGGTTCTTCGTTCATGACGGTGCGCATGAAGGTGTTGATCTGGTCGCGCACGCCCTGGCGGGAAATGATGCGCGGATCGAAGAGATCGTGCTGTACCCAGACAAGCGGGATCCCCTTCTCGCGGGCTTTTTCTTCAAACATTCCGTGCATGCCGTCGAGAGCTTTGCAGCTCATGTGCTCCCAGAGGATCACCATATCGGCGTTGAACATCTCCACATACTCCCAGAGTTCGTCGAGGAGAACCTTGTAGCCGCCGTGCGTGCGGTTGCGCATGATCATGTTTTCCGTGAGCCACGCCATATCGTAGTAGGCGGTCTCTCTGTTTTCCGGCGTATCTTCCTCTTTGAGGACGCGCGTCGAGACCATGGAGAGCATGTCTGTCAGCGGAACGATGCCCCAGCAGTTGAGGAGCCAGACCAGGAAGTCCATGTAATAGTGGGACTGGACGCCCCAGATGATGGCGCGGTGGCGGTACTCCTTCGCCGCCATTTTCTTCTTCTCATAGGCTTTCCGGGCGAGGGCGGTGATGCGGCGGTCGGCACGCTCAAATTCCGGGATCTTGCCGCAGATCGCCATATAGTTGGTCTCCGTGTAGAGAGCGAGATTGGAACCGAAGACCTGCGGGTAAGGCGTGCGGTTCATCTCGAGCCATTCCTGACGGCATTTCGTGGCGTAGTTGACGCGGCGGGCACACTCGAAATAGTGTTTCCAGTCCCATTTCTGACCGGTGTGCTTCTCGACAAATGCGATAGCGTTCCGGATCTCCTGCGCCGCGTATTCCTGCACGTCATCCTCGCGGTGACGGAGCGGAGCGGCGATCTGGAAGACCGGGATGCCGTCCTCCTTTTCGAGCCTTCTCGAAATGACGCCGTTTCCGAGCAGGGATCCGTCGCAGGTCGTATTGCACTGCAGCGCGCACGCGCCGAGGACCGGGGCGTCGTCGTCAATGGAGACGCCGGCTTCCGCTTCCGGCATCGGGCAGACATCGCCCGCGAGGCCGAATTCCTGCGCGACGTCGATGTAATGCTCCGCGGCGTGCTGGTTGAGCAGGACGGATACATACGTCGAAGGCGTCTCACGGCTGAGTCCCTTGAGGTTCGGGAATCCCATCATGACGGTCGTCATTTCATTTTCGTCGACGAGGACGACTTTTTTGGAAAATTCTTCATCATTGCCGATGCGGCGGTCGCCCCGGAAAAGATTGTTCAGGAGTTTCGCGACATCGTCAATGATGAGGTCCTGCTCCTCGTGGCAGATCCGGAGGTATTCTCCGCGAAGTCCCTGGGTATGGCGGTCCACCATCATCGGGACCGCGAGATAATTGGCCATCCAGCGGTACCGGAACATCGCCTTGACATTGCGGGGGTTCATGACGAATTTTCCGAGGATCGTCATTATTTTCAGCCAGCGGGAATAATCGTACATGGTGTCCGCAAGACCGCGCCATTCGCGGCGCTTTCTCACTTTTCCGCCGTCAATGTAAAAATCACCGAATCTGTCGGCGCCGACTTTTTTAGCCATTTGCGCCTCCTTTCTGGATCTTCTTGATCTCGATGCTCTCAACAAATGCCTGGACGCGGGTCCTCATCTGGCCGGCGGAGGTGCCGATCGTGTAGGGCCGGTCCACCGCGAGGA
This sequence comes from Lachnospiraceae bacterium, assembly GCA_015057835.1. GTDB lineage: Bacteria > Bacillota > Clostridia > Lachnospirales > Lachnospiraceae > Chordicoccus. Next base: position 24,951 of record SVDL01000015.1, on the reverse strand, counting down.
CGGGATATCCGTATTCTTCGCGGAGAATGTGGGATCCCAGCATTTTCTCGTACGCCCAGGGATCGCAGAACTTCATCTGTTCGTAAATAATGCCTTCCGCGCCGTATTCCCGGGCGAGATCATTTACGTAAATGCGCCGGTTGTCCATCTTCGTGGAATCCATGTAGCGCGGGCACTGGCCGCGGTACATATACTGCCGGCAGATCTGGGTGAGCGCGTCTTCCTCATCCGTAAGTACGATCGGGTCTCTGCCGGGCAGGGAGCCGCAGCAGAAGCGGTCCGCGCACACATAAGCGCCGCACTCCTCAACGAGTTTGATGAAATCAATATCATCGATCTCGGATCCCGCGACAAGGACGCGGGCCCGGAACGGGGATTTCTCGTCCGGCTCCCTGGTCTGCAGCTGCTCCAGGGTCTCCTCGAGGAGCGGGATCAGCAGGTCTTTCGGGGCGGCGTAGGTCGCCAGAGTGATCAGATGGAATTCGTAGCCGGTGATACGGGGGTTCTCTTCCTTCCGGAAATCCCCGATCGCGCGGATCAGTTCGCAGACACGGTTGTGTTCCGCGACAGCATCACGGATCGCTTTCTCTGAGGTGTCGATGCCGTATTTCTCCGCGAGGGGCTTCAGAATATGGTTCCGGCACTGCACAGTGTAGAGCGCAAGGCCGTTGTCGTCGGCTTTCATGGGAATTTCCATGTATTCATAGAAGAATTTGTCTTTCCCTTTGCCGAGCGCGGACAGAAGTTCCATGTTTTCGACGCACCGGTTCATCATGGAGCAGCCGTCCGGCGTGATGATGGCGTCGGCGAAATTGAAGCCGCCCTCGATCGCGCGCTCGAGCAGGGCACGGCTGTATTCGCACAGGAAACTCGTCAGGTAATAGGTCGCGATCTCCATGGAGCCGGTACGCGGCGCACGGAGCCTTGCGGAGAAGGTTCCCGCAAGATTGAGAAGAGGTTCGGGCGTATTTTCACAGGTATAGGCAACGCAGATCCTGCCTTCATCCTGAGCCCTCCGGATAAGTTCGTTGTTGGCCTCCAGAAGAAGATTCTCGAAAAAGGCCAGGTGCTTCAGATCTTTCACAGTATGCTCTCTCTCCGGCCGGAAGAGCCAGCTCCGGCCTTTTGTGCAGCGGTTTGGGTGGGTGCTGCGGGTGAATGGATAATAAAGACTGTATAAATTCAGTTTATAAGAGAAGGAAACGAAAGTCAAACGATGAGTTTCCGTTAATGTGCACAAAAATACGGAACATCCTGTATGCACCGCCTTTTTTTATTGGAAATATGCCATGTATTAGATTAAAATGTTATTTATTACATTTTATTCATTAAAATAGAAATGAATGATTCCATAAAAAACAGAAAGGAATGATCCTATGAAAACCGCATTTGAGAAAGAAGAAAAACTGCGCAGGATCTTCCGGGAAATGAAGAGTGCGGCAATCGCATTTTCAGGCGGTGTTGATTCTACGTATATGCTTGCCGTCGCTAAAGAAGAGCTCGGGGAAAATGCGGTCGCCGTCACATCTGTATCGGAAATATTCCCGAACCGCGAGAGGAGCGAGGCGGAGGAATTTTGTGAAGAGAGGGGAATCCGGCAGATCCGTATCGCCGTAAAAGCGCTGGATACGCCGGGATTTCGCGAAAATCCGAAAGACAGATGCTACCTGTGCAAAAAGGCGATCTTCTCAAAGATCCTTGCAGCGGCGGCGGAAAACGGTCTTGCGTACGTCGCGGAGGGATCCAATATGGATGATATGAGCGATTACCGGCCGGGACACCGGGCCATCGCGGAACTCGGCATCCGGAGCCCGCTCCGCGAAGCCGGCATGTATAAGGAAGAGATCCGGGAGAGGTCCAAAGCGATGGGGCTGGGAACCTGGGATAAGCCTTCCTTTGCGTGTCTCGCTTCCCGTTTCGTCTACGGGGAGACCATTGACGAGGAAAAACTCTCCATGGTGGAAAAGGCCGAGCAGTTCCTGCTGGACAGAGGGTTTAAGCAGATGCGCGTGAGGATCCACGGCACGTCAGCCAGGATCGAACTTCTGCCGGAGGACATCGTCCGGGCGGCGCAGCCGGAGCTTCGCACGGAGATCGCGAAGACCTTTAAACAGATCGGCTTCAGCTATACATCGCTCGATCTCACGGGGTACAGGACCGGAAGCATGAATGAGGCGATCGGACAGAAAAAAGAGGATACGGAAGCCGGGTCCGCAGCGGTATAGAAAAGCGGTATAAATAATATGAAGGAACAGAATGAGAGAACAACACTTCTTCTCGGAGAGGAAGCGGTTGAGAAACTGGCCCGCTCAAAAGTGGCAGTGTTCGGAATAGGCGGAGTGGGCGGATATGTCGTGGAAGCTTTAGCGAGGGCAGGTGTCGGGGCGTTTGATCTTTTTGACAGTGATACGGTGAGCCTTTCAAACCTGAACCGGCAGATCATCGCCACGCTGGATACGGTCGGACAGTACAAGACGCAGGCTGCCGCGGAGCGGATCCGCAGCATCAACGCGGACGCTGCCGTCACGGAACACAGGTGCTTCTTTCTGCCGGAAAACGCTTCGCAATTTGATTTTACTGCTTACAACTATGTTGTGGATGCTGTTGACACGGTGACGGCGAAAATAGAGATCATTCTCCGGGCGCAGAGCTGCGGCGTACCGGTGATCAGCAGCATGGGGACCGGCAATAAACTGGATCCGACGCGGTTTGAGGTGACGGATATCTATAAAACGGAAATGGATCCGCTCGCCAAGGTCATGCGGAGGGAACTGAAAAAGAGGGGCGTCAGGAAACTGAAAGTCGTCTATTCCAGAGAAATGCCGGTGCGCCGGTATCTTCAGGAAGAGGATGAAAACCACACAAGGCGGGGGATCCCGGGCAGTGTTTCCTTTGTGCCCTCCGCGGCGGGACTCATCATCGCCGGTGAGGTAATCAAAGATCTGACAGCAGAAGGATGATACAAGATGGCTTCCAATATAGGACAGGGAACACAAAAACTTTATTACGATGACGCGTACATGCGGTCTTTTGACGCCGTCGTGCTGAGCTGTCACGAGCTGTGCCGGAAGGGCAGCCCGGAAGGACCGGCCCGCTATGCGGTCGTTCTTGACAGAACAGCCTTTTTTCCGGAAGAAGGGGGACAGAGCCCTGACCGGGGAGTCCTGATGTCTTCTGACGACGCTCCGGCCGCACCGGAGAGCGAAGATATTTCCGGGAAAGAAAAACTCTCTTCCCGGAAGAACACGGAAAGGCAGAAAGCACAGGTCCTGGATGTGCAGATCCGGGAAGGTATTATTACCCATGTGACGGACAGACCTTTTGAAACGGGTGCCGCCGTTCACGGCGAACTGGATTTTGAACACCGGTTTTCCAATATGCAGCAGCACTCCGCGGAGCATATTTTCTCAGGACTTGTTCACAGCCGCCTCGGCTTTGAAAATGTCGGCTTCCATCTGAGCGATTCCGAGGTCACCATGGATTATTCCGGCACTTTTGACGCGGGGACGGCGGCGGAGCTGGAAATGGAAGTGAACCGGGCGATCTGGAAAAATATCGCCTCCGAGCAGCGTTTTCCGGCTCAGGAAGAACTCGCCGGCATCGAATACCGGAGCAAGATCGAGATCGACGGGCAGGTGAGACTGATCCTCTATCCGGGATATGACGTCTGCGCCTGCTGCGCGCCGCATGTCGCGAAAACAGGTGAGATCGGCCTGTTCAAGGTGATCTCCCTGCAGAATTACAAAGGCGGCGTGAGGGTCCATATGCTGGCGGGGAGGCGTGCCTTTGAATATCTTGCTGCCGAACATGATATCCTCGTTAAAAGCGCCAGGTTCCTGTCTACTTCTGCCGATCAGGTCCCTGTGAGGATCGAAGCGATGAAAAATGAGATCTTCGAGACAAAAAAGGCGCTTGGCGCCGCGCAGGCGGAGATGCTTGCGGAGAAGATCCGGAGTCTTCCCGCGGAACAGGACAATGTCTGTCTGTTCACAAAAGGACTCGATCCTGTCAGTATCCGCAATGCGGTCAACGAACTGACAGCCCGGCACCGCGGATTCTGCGCCGTATTTGACGGCGACGACGGGAGCGGATACCGCTACTGCCTGGGCTGCGCCGCGGGAGATGCGGTCCGCACGATGCAGAAATGCATGCAGGAGATGCTGGGAGCAAAGGGCGGCGGAAAACCGCCGATGACACAGGGATCCGTAGCGGCTGCGGCAGAGAAGATCGAAAAACTGTTCCGGGACATTAAACTTGTGTGAGATTGACAAGCCGGTCTGCGGCATTTAAGATAGAGACCTTAAGAGGAGACCCGCCTGCGGCATTTAAGACAGAGACCTTAAGAGGGGACCCGCCTGCGGGGGAATCCTCAGGGAAGACGGTAGGAGAGTGATCATATAATGAAAGACCTGATAAATATTCTTGAAAATGAACTGCGGCAGGCGTTCCGCGCCGCCGGTTATGACGAGAGCTACGCCAAAGTCGTCGTATCGAACCGCCCGGATCTGTGCGAATACCAGTGCAACGGGGCCATGGCAGCGGCAAAGCAGTATCACAAAGCACCAATCATGATCGCGAAGGATGTCCTCGCGGCTCTTTCGGAGCGGGAAAATACATCCGAATGCAGCGTGTTCGACAAAGCGGAGGCCGTCAACCCCGGATTCATCAATCTGGACGCGGCTCCGGCTTTTCTGGCTTCCCACCTGAACGGGATGGCGGAGGATCCCCGCTGCGGGATCCCGCAGGCGGAAAAACCGAAAAAAATCATCCTGGACTACGGCGGACCCAACGTCGCGAAGCCGCTCCATGTCGGACATCTTCGCTCGGCGATCATCGGAGAGTGCCTGAAGAGACTCGGGCGTGCTCTCGGCAATGAAGTGATCGGCGATGTGCACCTCGGCGACTGGGGGCTCCAGATGGGTCTGCTGATCACGGAAATGCAGGAGAGACATCCGGATCTTCCGTATTTTGACGACGCGTTTGAAGGAGAATATCCGGCGGAAGCTCCGTTTACGATCAGTGAGCTTGAGGAGATGTATCCCGCCGCGTCCGCCAGATCCAAAGAGGATGAGGAGTACCGCGCGCGGGCACTTGAAGCGACCCACAGCCTTCAGGAAGGAAAGAGAGGATATCACGCGCTCTGGAAAAAGATCGTGGAGGTATCGGTGGCGGACCTCAAGAAGAATTATGAGAAGCTGGACGTCCATTTTGATCTGTGGAAGAGCGAGTCGGACGCGCAGCCTTATATTCCCGACATGGTAAAGAAGCTGAAAGAAGAAGGGTACGCCCACTATGACCAGGGCGCGCTCATCGTCGACGTCGCGGAAGAGTCGGACACAAAGGAGATCCCGCCCTGCATCATTCTCAAATCGGACGGGGCTTCCCTGTATTCGACTACGGATCTTGCGACGATCGTGGAGAGAAGAAAACTTTTCAATCCGGACGAACTCATTTACCTGACGGACAAACGGCAGGAAATGCATTTTATCCAGGTGTTCCGCACCGCCCGGAAAGCGGGCATTGCCGCGCCGGACACCGTGATGCGCCATCTCGGATTCGGGACCATGAACGGAAAGGACGGGAAACCTTTCAAGACGAGAGAGGGCGGCGTGATGCGCCTCGAGTACCTGATCCGCGACATTAACGAGGAGATGGAGAAGAAGATCCTGGAGAACCGGAACGTCCGCGAAGAGGACGCACGGGAGACCGCGGAGATCGTCGGGCTCGCCGCGCTCAAATACGGCGACCTCTCCAATCAGGCCTCCAAGGATTATATTTTCGACGTGGAGAAATTTACCTCTTTCGAGGGAAATACCGGTCCGTACATCCTTTACACGATCGTCCGCATCAAATCGATCCTCGAGCGGTACGGAAAAGAACATCCCGATGCTGCGGACGGAACGATCCTCCCGGCTGCCGGCGCTGCGGAAAAGAAGCTGATGCTGGCCATGACCGGATTCGGGGATGTTCTCACGGGAGCATTTGCGGAGCTGATGCCGCACCGGATCTGCCAGTTCATTTACGAACTCGCAAACGCCTTCAACTCATTCTATCACGAGACAAAGATCCTCACGGAGGAAGATCCCGCAAAGCAGGCTTCCTGGATCGCTCTCCTGAAGCTTGTGAAGCGGATTATGGAAGAAGGTATTGAGATCCTCGGGTTTGGGGCTCCGGAGCATATGTGACTCGCGGAAGGGGGGACCCGCCTGCGGGGGGATGCCTTGGGCTTACCAATAAGAGGGGACCCGCCTGCGGGGGGGGATGCCTCAGGGCGGGGCACCTCCTATTCACGAAAAATTCATGAAATAGAGCAGCACAACTCATTGCAACCAACCCGTAAATATGATATGTTTGTTTCAGCAATAAACTATTTATTGGCAGAGTAGGTGCCGATGCGTTAAGTGTCTTCCGGACAGGGAGTTGCCGGGGGAACGAAAGCTCAGAGAGCTTGCGGTATCGGCGGCCGCATCCCGCTGCTGCATATCGGGCAATACGCCTCCTTATGTAGTAAGGATCATAACTGCAAAGGAGGTGTTTTTTATGTCGTTTTTTGACCATCTGAAAGAAGCCGTCCCCTCGTTCTTTACCCGCTGGAAAGAATCCCTTGCCGAATTCAAGCATCTGCAGACCGTTGTGTTCTGCGGTCTCATGGCGGCGCTTGCCGTCGTGCTCGGGTATGTGGCGTCCATTGAGATCGGCCAGTATATCCGCGTCGGTTTCTCGGGACTTCCCAATCAGGTCGTGAGCTATCTCTTCGGTCCGGCGATCGGCTCGATCTTCGGGGGCGTACTGGATGTCCTGAAATGGGCCATCAAACCCACCGGCCCCTATTTCCCGGGATTTACGCTCAGCGCGTTCCTTGCGGGCCTTATTTACGGAGGATTCTTCTATAAGAGGCCGGTCTCCGTCTGGAGGATCTTTGCCGCCCACGCGCTGGTGACGGTGATCGTCAACATCGGACTTAATACGTACTGGCTCGTGCTTTTATACAACAGGGTCGCATCGGTGATCCTGCCCATGAGAATTCTTAAGAACGCGATCATGCTGCCGATCGACACCTTTATCACATACGTGATCCTGAAGGCCGTGGACCGGGTGATCGTCCCGCAGCTCCGTCATCTCCGGATGCAGCGGTCAAAGGGCTGACGGAAAAATCTGAACATTTTGTGAAACAGAAAGATACGGGAGCGCAAAACTTGATTTTGTGCTCCCCCGTTTTTATAATGTAAAAAGTGCACGTGCTGTCCGGATCATTTTCCGGAAAAAGACAGATCAGCGGTGCGATCAAGGATCAGAAAGAGGAATGCTATTTTGTGGAGAACGATTTTATTTGACCTGGACGGGACGCTGACCGATTCCTCCGAAGGAATGGTCCGGAGCGTACTGTACGCGCTGAACACGGTCGGAAGGACGGAGAATGACGTAAGAAGTCTCCGGCGCTATATCGGACCGCCCCTCCGCCAGGCTTTTAAGGAGTTTGCCGGGCTCACGGAAGAAGAAGCGGACCGCGCGGCAGCGGCCTATCGGGAATACTACGCGCGGGAGGGCATGTATATTGCCTCCGTTTATCCGATGGTCCCGGAAATGCTGTATGCCCTGAAACGCGCCGGAATGACACTGGGCGTCGTGACTTCGAAGGAGACGGCACAGGCGGTGCGGACGCTCCAGCAGCTCCGTCTCGCACAGTGCTTTGACGTGATCATCGGCTGCCGGCCGGAGGAGACGAACGTCTCAAGAGGAGCTCTGATCGAGGAAGCGCTCACGGTGCTCGGAAAACAGTACACCAGAGGAGAAGTGGTGTATGTCGGGGACCGTTTCTACGATATGGAAGCGGCAAAAGGCGCCGGGATCGCGGCTGCGGGTGCCGCTTACGGCTACGGCAGTGCCGGTGAGCTTGCGCACAGCGGCGCGGACTGCATCGCTCAGAATGCCGCCGAACTCACAAGACTTCTCATGGGAAGCGGCCAGACCGCGCGGATGGGAAATGCAGGGGCGCCGATGACCTCCGGGCAGAGGTTCCTCCAGATCCTGATCCCGCTGCTTATCTGGTTCGCGATCACCAATATTGTCTCCGCGATCGGAGGAGCGGTTTACGGCGCCATCAAGGTTGCGGAGTACGCGGCCGCCGGGAAGGATGTCACAAATGCTGCGCAGGCGATCATTGAGGAAATGATGACCACAGATTTCAATGTGCTCAACATGATCCTTTCCGGAGTGGCGAATCTTGTGGTGATCCCGGTTATGCTCGCGGTTTATAAGAAGGATACTTTCCGGATAACAGGCCGCAGAACGTCGCTGAGAGCAGAGAAGAAGCCGGGAGCCGTAAACAGCCTGACCGCTCTTTTTATGGGCCTTGGTATCTCTATTGTCGTCAATATTATTATTGCGATGACACCGATCGCCCAGTGGATGTATGAAATGAATCCGTCCCGCTATGACATGCTGGACAGCCTGCCGGTCTGGGCGATGTTTATCGTGACCTGCCTTCTCGCCCCGGTCGCCGAGGAACTGCTCTTCCGGGCGGTGATCTTCCGGAGAATGAGACAGTTTACCGGCTATATGACGGCGGCATTTGTCTCCGCGGCATTGTTCGGAATCGTTCATTTCGACGTTGTGACGGGAATTGCCGCATTTATCATCGGCGTGATCATGGCGATGCTCTATGAGTACACCGGAAGCATTTTCACATCGATGTTCTTCCATTTCGGATTTAATATTTACTCGGTCCTGATCGATCTCATTCCCTTCGATTCCATGTCGGAAACAGCCCAGGGAGGGATCATGATCGGGATCCTGGCCGGGGGAATCCTCTTTACCGCCGTGAGCCTCCTGATTTTCCTTAAGAAGAACAGGAATCAGGCTTGACGCTGCAAAAAGCGGATGATATAATCGTCAATGCTGCAAAAATATCAGGAAACACATATGTGGATTTGGGTATCCGGTGCCGCAAAGCGGTCTTACCCAACGGAAGCATATGGGAGAACAACCAAAAAGGAGAAGAAACATGAGTGTTATTTCCATGAAACAGCTGCTCGAAGCAGGCGTCCATTTCGGACATCAGACAAGACGCTGGAACCCGAAGATGAAGCCGTACATCTACACCGAGAGAAACGGCATCTACATCATCGATCTGCAGAAGACCGTCGGCATGGTCGACGACGCTTACAACGCAGTCGCTGAGATCGTCGGCAAAGGCGGCACGATCCTCTTTGTCGGCACAAAGAAACAGGCACAGGATTCCATCCGCACGGAAGCGGAACGCTGCGGCATGTTCTATGTCAACGAGCGCTGGCTCGGCGGCATGATGACCAACTTCAAGACCATCCAGAGCCGTATCAAGAGACTGAAAGACATCAAGCAGATGGAAGTCGACGGCACATTTGACGTTCTTCCGAAGAAAGAAGTCATCAAACTCCGCAAGGAGATGGCAAAACTCCAGAAGAACCTTGGCGGAATCGAAAACATGAAGAAGGTTCCGGACGCGATCTTCATCGTTGACCCGAAGAAGGAAAGAATCTGCGTACAGGAAGCTCACACACTGAACATCCCGCTGATCGGCATCTGCGATACGAACTGCGATCCGGAAGAACTCGACTACGTGATCCCGGGCAACGACGACGCGATCCGCGCCATCAAGCTCATCGTTGCGAAGATGGCTGACGCTGTCATCGAAGCGAACCAGGGCGCTACCGGCGAGACCGAGATCCCGGCAGAAGGTTATGTTGCGTATCCGGACGAAGAAAGCGAAGAAGCTGCAAAGCAGGAGGAGAAATAAATGGCAATCACAGCTGCAATGGTAAAAGAGCTCCGTGAGATGAGCGGCGCCGGTATGATGGACTGCAAGAAAGCACTGACAGCCACCGACGGCGATATGGACAAAGCGGTCGAGTACCTCAGAGAGAACGGCCTTGCGAAGGCACAGAAGAAGGCAAGCCGCATCGCAGCGGAAGGTGTCTGCTATTCGATCCTCTCCGAAGACGAGAAGAAAGCGGTCGTCGTAGAAGTGAACTCCGAGACCGACTTCGTCGCTAAGAATGACAAATTCCAGACATTTGTTCATCAGGTAGCCGAGCAGGCACTGACGACAGAAGCAAAGGATATCGACGCGTTCCTCGCGGAAGCATGGAAAGCGGAAGAAGGCAAGACTGTTTCGGAAGCGCTGGCTTCCCAGATCGCTGTAATCGGCGAGAACATGAAGATCCGCCGCTTCGAGCAGGTACAGGAAGACAACGGATTTATCGCTTCCTATACACATATGGGCGGCAAGATCGTCGTTCTGATCGATGTCGTGACAGACGTCGTCAATGACGCAGTCCGTGAGATGGCCAAGAACGTCGCCATGCAGACCGCAGCGATGCGCCCGCAGTTCACGAGCCGTGCTGAAGTTGATCAGGAGTTCATCGAGAAAGAGAAAGAAGTTCTTATGGCTTCCGCAAGAAACGAGAAACCGGATGCCAATGAGAAGATCCTCAACGGCATGGTCATGGGCCGTATCAACAAGGAAATGCAGGAGATCTGCCTCCTTGACCAGGTCTATGTCAAAGCGGAAGACGGCAAACAGTCCGTACAGAAGTACGTTGACGAAGTCGCAAAAGCAAACGGCGCCAAGATCCAGATCAAAAAATTCGTCCGTTTCGAGACCGGCGAAGGCATTGAGAAAAAGGTCGAGGACTTTGCGGCGGAAGTCGCGGCACAGCGCAAATAATTTTATTGTTTTTATCCACAGCACAGCAGAGAGTACCGTTTCGGCGGTACTCTTTTTTTATTACTTCTATTATATCCGGACATATTATAAGGATTTTCGGACAATACAGCAAAAAGATCAAAATGCATAAATATCTATGTTAGAATTCTAATAAAATACTATTTACGGTATTGCGGCTGCAATACTAATAAGAGAGGAGACTTGAAAAATGCTGTATGTAGTGATTGCTGCGGATGAGAAGGCATCAAAAAAGGTAACAAACATTCTCGGGACAAAGATTCGTGACGGAAAAATAAGGATGGAATGTACGGACGATGCCAGGCATTTGGCTGCGGTATTTAAGCAGCAGGCGCCGGATGTTCTGATCGTTTTCCCGGAAAGAATCACAAAGGCAGCGGTAAAAAGTATTGGGATGCTGGACGGAAAACACACTTTTATGATCGCCGTTCTCTCAGATCCCGAAGGGCCGTCTTTCCGCAGAATTCAGCTCTATCCCGTGAGACGGTATGCCGTCGGGAAGGATGGGGAGAAAGAGCTTCCCGGTCTTTTGGATGAGGCGGAGATAGAACTGAAAAAGGAGCAGACGATTAAGGAATACCCGATTCAGAAGATCCGGGATCTGCAGGATGAATATAAAATGGTCATCCTTGCAGAATTCGAGAGTGAGATCAGCGACAAAGAACTCCACCAGTTTGTGCGCTTTTTCTCCCGCACGGAATTCTGCTCGTCTGTTTTCCGGCTCAATCCGAAAGCACTGGCTGTACTGGGCACAAAATGGTCCGAAAAAGAGATCAGACGCCATATCCTCTATTTCCTGAAATACTTCAAGCACAGAGAGGAGAGGATCCACTTTGCGGTGAGTGATTATATCTTACAGCCGGGAGAACTCATGAAAACGATCCTGAGGATGGAAAGGCTTCTGAGCTTCCCGTTCATAAAAAAAGACAAAATGATCCTGAGGGAAAGCGAGCTCTATATTCCGCCCAGCAAAGATGTAAGGGAGGATGTTATAAATGCCTGCAAATTTGTATGGGAACACTGCAGCAAAAGACTGACTCTTAGTGAAATAGCGGCACAATGTTCATTAACCCCCGCTTATCTCAGCGAAGTCTTCAAGAAAGACATGAAGATGACATTGACCGAATTTATCGAGTACAGCAGAATGTCCCGTGCCGTGAACGCACTGGTCGGAGGGGAGGCCCCGATTAAAGATATTGCCATCAGGTGCGGATTTCACAGCGCAAGCTACTTCTGCAAACGCTTTAAGGAAGTCTACGGCATCACCGCAATGCAGTTCCGGAAAAGAGAGGCGGAAGAGAAAAACAGAAAACTGATGAAGGTGAAAGTTCTGCCCGGAGGATCCGGTCCGGCTTGAAGTGCCGGGATCGCGGACACGGGGCGCAGATCTTATTATATTTGCGTATGCCGGAAAAGCGTGGTACAATACAGTCTGTGCATCCGGGAAACGGGCATTTCAGAAGGACTTATACGGATGTAATGTAATATAAGGAGGCCGAAATAATGGCAAACAATCTTGAAAAAGGAAAAGAAGTAGTAGAAGAAGTAATTAAGAAAGCAGAGCCCGTCGTAGAAGAGGCTAAGAAAAAAGCTGGCGCAGCGAAAAAGAAAGCGGAACCGGTCATAAAAGAAGCAAAGAAAAAAGCGAGCTCTGCCAGAAAGAAAGCTGAACCGGCGATCGAGGAAGCGAAGAAGAAGGTCGAGCCGGTGATCGAGGAAGCGAAGAAGAAAGTCGAGCCGGTGATCGAAGAAGCGAAGAAGAAGGCGGAACCGGTGATCAAAGGAACCGCTGCTGCGAAAAAGACCACCAGGAAGGCTGCAGCAACCGCGGGCAAAAAGGCCACGAAAGCTGCGAAAGCTGCTGCGGAAGCGCTGATTCCGGATAAGGTCAACATCTTTGTTCAGTATCAGGGCAAGGAAGCGGATGCGCAGGAACTGGCTGCAAAAGCAAAACAGATCTATCTCGAGCAGGACAGCCCCTTTGGACCGGTCGGCACGATCAATCTTTACATCAAGCCGGAAGACAACGCAGCTTATTATGTTATTAATGATAACTTTACCGGCTCCATCAGCCTGTAAGAAATCAGAACAAAAAAGAGGACGGTGCGCCCGAAAGGACGCACCGTTTTGGAGAAAGAGATGAAAATAGTTGTACTGGCCGGAGGAAACAGCACGGAGCGCGAGATCTCGATCGTCTCGGGAACCGGTGTGTGCAGGGCTCTTCGGAGCAAAGGACACGATGCGGTCCTTATCGATGTATTTACCGGTGAGAGGGGAAACAGCAGTGAACTGTTCCCGGCGGAATATGACGTGGACGCAGTGGCCGACGCGATCCGTACCCATGACGGCGAAATCGAAGAGCTCACAAGAGACCCGGAGAGAGGGTTTTTCGGGGAAGGCGTGCTGGAAGCCGCAAAAGAAGCGGATATTGCGTTCCTTGCTCTGCACGGAGCGAACGGAGAGGACGGAAGGATCCAGGCCGCTTTTGACCTTCTGAAGATCCGCTACACCGGGTCCGGCTATCTCGGATCCGCCATTTCCATGCACAAAGGGCTCACGAAGAGGATCCTCCACGACGGAGGTGTTCCCACCTCTCCCTGGTATACCATGCAGAAGGGACAGGCGATCGCTGATCCTTCCGCCTACGGACTGGAGTTCCCGCTCGTAGTCAAGGTGAACCGGGGCGGTTCTTCCGTGGGGGTCTACATCGTGCGCGATCAGGCAGAGTACTCGGAAGCTGTCGAGAAGGCATTTGAGCTGGAAAATCAGGTCGTTGTGGAGCGTTACATCTACGGACGAGAATTTTCTGTAGGCGTTATCGGCGGGAAAGCATTGCCGATCATTGAGATCGCACCCAAGGAAGGCTTTTACGACTATAAAAACAAATATACGGCCGGTTCCACTGTGGAGACCTGTCCCGCGGTCCTCTCGGAAGCGCTGACCGCGAAAATGCAGCGCTACGCGGAAGCAGGATTCCGGCTTCTGCGGATCGACGGCTACGGGAGACTGGATTTCCTTATGGAAGCGGACGGGTCGATGTACTGCCTTGAAGCCAATACACTCCCGGGGATGACTCCCACCTCCCTTCTTCCGCAGGAAGCCGCGCAGACAGGGATGGATTTCGCGGATCTTTGCGAAGAACTGATCCGGATCTCAATGAGAAGATACAGCGAGGAGACGGCATGAAAAACCTGACACCGAAGAATATAGCGGAGTGCTGTGGCGGAACGTTTTACGGAGATTCCTCGATCCTCGATAAAGAGATCAGCGCAGTCGTACGGGACAGCAGGGAAATCGTTCCCGGATGTCTCTTCGCAGCGATCAAAGGGGAGAGGGTCGACGGGCATGACTTTATCCCGCAGGTCATGGAAAAAGGAGCGATGCTCGCGCTCACCGAGAGACGCGACGCGGCAGAAGACAAGCCCTGTATTGTGGTACAGTCCACACTGACTGCGCTGCAGGATATCGCCCGGTTCTATCTCTCACAGCTTGATGTCCGTGTCGTGTCGATCACGGGCAGTGTCGGAAAAACCAGTACCAAAGAGATGATCGCGTCTGTTCTTGCGCAGAAATACCGGACCAGAAAGACGCAGGGGAATTTTAACAACGGACTGGGACTGCCCCTCACGATCTTTACCCTCGATGAGACGGATGAAATAGCCGTTCTGGAGATGGGAATCAACCATTTCGGAGAGATGGATGTGCTGGGAAGCATCGCCCCGCCGGATATCAGCGTGATCACCAACATCGGGACCTGTCATCTGGAATTTCTGGGCGACAGGGACGGCGTTTTCCGCGCAAAGACAGAAATCTTTAAGCACCTCAAAGAAGGCGCCCGCGTGGTCCTCAACGGGGATGACGATAAGCTTATACAGGTAAAGGAAGCCGGCGGCCGGGAACCTCTTTTCTACGGCATTGAGAACCGCAGCGGCGTCTACGCCGATAATATCGAATATATCGGCACAGAGGCGGTGCGCTGTGTGATCCACGTCGGGGAGGAGGCATTCTCCGTGCGGATCCCGTATCCGGGACAGCACATGGTCATGAACGCGCTGGCGGCGGCCTGTGTCGGAATGGAGTGCGGAGTACTGCCCGCTCAGATCAGGGCAGGTATTGAGACACTGGAACTCCCGGGAGGACGTTTCCGCATTGAAGAAGGGGCAAACTGCCGGATCATCAATGACTGTTACAATGCGAATCCCATGTCCATGAAGGCGGCTCTGAAGGTCCTCTCAGAGGCGGAGGACAGGAGAGTGGCGATTCTCGGAGACATGGGAGAACTCGGCAAAGATGAACTCACATATCACCGCGAAGTCGGCGAATACGCCGCGGAGCTCCCGCTGGATCTGATTATTGCCGTCGGGCCCCGCGCGGCATCGATCGCCGATGCGGTACGGGAGAAAAATGCCGGGATGCCCTGTATCCACTTTGCAGATGTCGACGCGCTGAAAAGTGCGCTGCCGGTGCTCATACGGGACGGGGATCTGGTCCTCGTGAAGGCTTCACATGCAATGGCGTTTGAAAGAGTCGTAGATGCACTGAAAGCATAACAAAAGCCGGCTATGCGGCCGGCCATAAAAGCGGTTTAACAAGAAGACGCACAGCTTAGGAAAGCTGTGCGTTTTCTTTTAGCATTTCTGTAATGATGGCGGCAAAATAGTCGCCGATGTTCTTTTTTGCGTCCTCCGGAAGATCTTTATAATAGACAGGCTTCCCGTACCGGACAATGATATGGGCGGGACGGATCTTCGGGAATTGTTTTTCCAGAACCAGATCCGAATTGCTGATCGCGACCGGGACAACAGGACAGCCGGTGCGCTGGGCGGCTTTGAAGGATCCGTTATGCATCATGAGGAGCTGTGTGTTGTCATCATTCCGGTTGCGTGTCCCCTCCGGGAAGATAAACATGGAGACTCCCCTGCGGATGTAGTCAAAGGAAGCTGTGATGGTTTTCATTCCCTCCTTCGGATCTTTTCTGTTCAGGAAAAGACAGTAAAGCCGTTTCATGACGAAGGGAAGGATCGGAACTTTGAGAATGTTGTCCTTTGAGATAAACCCGGTGAGATCCGGCACATGGGAATACGTCGCGACGATATCGAACATGCCTCTGTGATTTCCGGCGTAGAGAACCGGCTCATCGGCGGGAATGTTCTCATCCCCTATGAATGTTACCTTGACGCCGCTGAGAAAAAGAACTGACTTAAATCCCCATTGAACGAACCGGAGACTTCTCAGGTCGGATTTCTTTTTATCGAAACATCTGGCCAGGATCCATTCAAGACCGAGGTACGGGAGACTAACGAGCAGGAAAAGCACCACATACAGCACAACAATAATAAAACGAAACATCGGATCACCTCAAAACAGGATTTTGTCTCAATGCTCGGGATGACAGATCAGATGTCTCTGTCAGGCGGGCTGAATTCGAATAAAGTATAAAGGATATCCGCGGAGGAAGCAAGTCAGGGTTGAGAAAGAGGCTGTTTTGAGGTATAATACTGTATACAAAGTGCAAAGTGACATATAATGTACGTTTATTTACATTTGCACATATTTGTGTAAAAATACATTCCAAACTATCAGGTTGGAGTCGTTTTGAAATGGAGTTATAAAAGTGACGGGGGAATTTGAACTGGACAGCAGCGGTTTTCTTCCTCTCAGGGAAGTTGTTTACGAAGCGCTGCGAAAAGCAATATTGAAAGAAAAACTGAAACCGGGCGAAAGGCTGATGGAAAATACGATCGCCCTGAAGCTGGGGGTATCGAGGACGCCGGTGAGAGAAGCGATCCGGATGCTGTCCGATGAAGGACTTGTTCTTCTGATCCCCCGCCGCGGCGCACAGGTCGCCCAGATCTCGCGGCAGGAACTTATGGACGTACTGGAGATTCGGGAGAGCCTCGAGATCCTCGCCATCAGCCTCGCCTGTGAAAGGATCACCCCGGAGCAGGTGAAGATGCTGGAGAAAAAAGCGGAAGAATTCAGGAAATCGGACGGAAAGAACCTTACGGAGATCGCCGAGGCGGACGTCGCGTTTCATGAAGTGATCTATACGGCATCCGGGAATAAACGGCTGCTCTCTATTCTGAACAACCTGAGAGAACAGATGTACCGGTTCCGCCTTGAATACCTGAAACAGATGGGGTCAACGGAAGTCATTGCCCAGGAACATGATGCCATTGTTTCCGCGATCCGGGAAGAGGACAGCGAAACAGCGATAAAGCTTATGAAAGATCATATCGAGAAACAAAGGTATACCATAGAAAGCGCATTGCCGGGATAATCGCATGATGAGTACAAAACAGGTTACGGTCAGAGTGACCGGCAATCAATTCTATTTTCACTATACGGATACCAATGAGGAGCCGATCGAGGTGATCAGCGCCGGCACGATGCGGCGGGAAAAAGACAGCTGCGTAGTCGAGTACGAAGAGGCTTATGAGGGCATCGAAGAGAAGACAAAGAATACGGTGACCATAGGACCGGGCAGAGTGCAGATCGACAAAACAGGGGTCGTGACATCCTCTCTGATCTTTGAACTCGGAAAAAAGAGCTCCTCGTATTATTCGACGCCGTTCGGCATGATGGAGATGGGCGTCACGACAACTTCTCTGAAGACGGATATCAGGGAAAACGAAGCGGATGTCTATATAGCCTATGCGCTGATCATGAACGGATCTTACGTGGCCGATTGTACGGTGGACATTGCGGTCAGGGAGACGGAAGCGGAGGAGTGATTCGGAGACCGGACAGGAACAGGAAAACGATAAGGATAAATAAGTATAAAAAAGAGAACTTCCATTCGGAATCGACCGTTCTGGAAGTTCTCTTTCCGTTATTCTGTTTATCTTCCTCCGGAAGCTCTCGTAAGGATTTTTTTCCGGAAACGCTGCCAGCGCGTGAGTTTTTCGGGCGGAGCCTCGAGTTTCCCGTGGATCCCGCGGATCCCGACGATGTAGATGCCGCTCACTTCCGCTTTGACTTCTTTTTTGACCGGGATCAGATCAAAAATCTTTTCATCTGCCACCATGGTCATGATCCTCGGACCGACCTTCGCTTTGACGACCGGCACTTTATTGCGGCGCATAAGCTTCGGGGCCTGGTCAATGACGACCTGCGGCAGCCCGGATTTATTGAGAGGAAGTCTCTTTTTATCAATTATCAGCATCGAAGTCGTCTGCTTGGATGCCTGGATCTGTTCTTCCTGTTCCGCCTGGCGTTTCTCGAGGCGTTTCCCGTAAAAATAAAGTGCGACGAATGCTGCGATCATAATGACGAGAATGATCAGCATCACGATCAACCATGTTGGCATATGTTACCCCTCCGTTATTCATTCATCCTCCGCGGGATCCGCGGTAAAAGATGTTCTTTTAAGACCTCGTAAGTTGGAAGGTCTCCAATCCATTATCATATCAAAGATTGGCATCTCCCGCAACTTAAATAAAACAGGTTTTCTGTCAGGATTTGCCTGTAGCGCTCACCGGCGTCGGACGGACGGTGTCAAATACCGTATTGACGTCGAACAGGTCCTCGAAAACATTTTTCTTGGCAAGACCGGCCATCGCCCGGTACATCTGCAGGCCGTCGCAGTCGATGCGTCCCTGTCTCACGTAATCCTTGCGGATCTGGATCCAGCTTCTCGAAGACGCATCCACGTTGCAGTAGAAGTTATAGCCCATCTTCTTGAAATAGGCGTAGACTTCATTGGAAGAGGCGTCGTAATCGTGCCAGTTCCCGATATCATTGCCGTGAGCGAAAATGATGGTGTCTGTCGGCCCGGTAATGTTTGCTACCGTGTTCTGCCATTTGTCCTGGTCCGTGGACAGCGTCCCGACACCCTTGCCGGTGACGGACAGGTGCCCCCAGGTGTGGCAGGCGAATTCCCAGCCGGAAGCTTTGACGGCCTCGGCGACTTTCTTCGCCTCGGCTACTTCTTCATCCCAATTGAAATCCGGATGCTGATCAAGCCATTCCCTCTGATCCGCGTCCAGTCTTTCTTTTGTTTTATAAGCGACGTCGGTCCGGTATCCGAAAACGCCGTTATACCCTGTCATGGCTATCAGCCCCCGCGCGCCTTTATAAGCTCCGTCGGGATGTTCTTCCAGAAATTTATTGAGACGCGGCACCACATCGTAGTCGCCGACGGTGACATTTCCCTGCGCGTCCGTATACTGGATCTTGACCTCGCCGTTTTCATCGAGGACGGCTTTGTCGCCGAATCCCTGCCCGGTGTAGGAATGGTAGTAACTCCAGTCGTCTATGGAGAGTACATATGCCTTTTTGCCGGCGGGGAGCAGGAGCTGGTCATTTTTTGTGAAATGAACGTTTCCTTCTTCGTCCACTGTCTCTTTGACGAGATCCCTGAGACGGACGAGTACATAGCCGTTGTCGTACATCTGCTGGGTGATGGCGTCAAATTCGGGAATCGTTGTCATCCAGGCATTTATGCCGGCGATCTGATCGGCGCTCCATTTTGTCTCGTCAAATGCTCTCTCGGGATCTACGATCAGCGAGTGATAGAAAATATGGGGCACATCGGTCACATCGACAGGGACAAGGGTCGTCTTGAGGGCAGTATAGCGGGCGATCTCATCAATGAGATCCGGCTCGGATTCATAATCCGGAATCGAGGTGAGAAGTTCAATCGCCCCATCATAGTTATATCCTTTTGCGATCTCCGCTGCCTGGGCGATATAATCCTGTTTTTCGGCAAGCCTTGCTTCTTCCTGTGCGATCTGTTCTTCCAGTGCGGCCTTTTTCTGGCGCGAAGCCGCGGAGGAACGTTTGATCAGCGAGGAGACAGACCAGGCGACAATGGCGAGCAGGATCAGAGAGAGGATCAGAATGATGATCCGGAGTACGATCACCTGTTTGCGGCGTCTTCTCTTTGCTTCCCTGCTGCTGATACGGTCTCTTCCGGAGGAAGCGCTCTGCCGTGTGCTGCCGGAGCGGCTCCGGGAACTGCCTGCTGCGTCCCGGGAACGATCCCGCCCGTTTTTGGACGCGCCGGACGAAGAAGCGCTGCGGCGGGAAGAATTCCGTCCGGCGCTGTTTTCCGGATTATCTCGCTGTGAATAGGAACGGCGGTCTGCCATGATGTCTCCTCCAGGATCTCTTTCCCTCTTCGGGCTGAAAATCTGCCATTATTATACATAGAAATCAATCTTTCGTAAAGAAAGCAATCCTATGCTATAATGTAGCTGCAGTATTCATTGGCCAGACAGAAAGGCTGATTTATTATGAGCATCACATCTTTGCTTGAACAGGAAAAGGAAGGACTGCTGAACGCGGTCAGGAAAGAGAAGACGCCTGCGGCGGTACGTCCGGTTCTGGAAAAGACCTGGGACCGCCTGCAGCTTCTGTATATTGAGGAGTGCGGCAGCGATTCCATGCGCGCGCTGACCGTACATCTTCTTCAGACAGCGAAAGCTGCCTGCGGAATGTCGGAAATGGCAGGAGAGGCGCAGATCTGGGAGAAATCCTCCCCCGGGAAAAAACAGAAAAAGATCTCCACGGCAGGAGTGATCCTTTGCATGGCGGCTGTCGTTGTGATGGCAGCGGCCGTGGTTCTGCTTTTTGCAAAGGATCCGGACGTGATTTTTAAGAACACTTCGCTGAAGACGGGAGGAGGACTGTTTCTTGCATCGCTGATCATGTTCTTCCTGTCCGGCTTTCTGATGCGGAAAATGCCGCGGAAAGAAGGAAAAGAACTGCGGGCGGACGAGACAGTCGATCCTGAGAAATGCTGGCGCGCTCTTTATGCGACGGCGCTGATGATCGATCAGCAGCTGGAGGATGCCGCCCAGGAGGAGAGAACAGCCCGGAAAAAAGAACTTGCCGCGCAGCAGGAAGCCCTCACGAAAGCGGAGACGGAGCTGTACGCGGGGCTCATGGAAGCGAAATACAGCGGGGATGGTGAATATGCACTGGACCGCCTTGAAGATCTGCGGTATTACCTGCACAGCAGAGGGATTGAAGCTGTCGATTACGACGACGATCACAGGGACTGGTTTGAATTCATGCCCGGCGAAAAGCCCGGCACGATCCGTCCGGCTCTTGCGGCGGGAGGAAAGGTGCTGAAGAAAGGACTGGTATCGGGGGTCTATTAATGGAACGCTATTTCGGTTTTGATCTTGGCGACGCCGAGAGCGCGGTCGCCAGACTCACAAAAGAGGCGTCTGACACGCCGGAAGTACTGAAGATCCGGGAATCCCGGAGCTTCATTACCGCATACGCGCAGATGCCGGACGGAGAGCTCCTCATCGGGGAGACGGCCTGTTATGCGGCCAAAGCCGTGAAACGGGAGATCCGTTTTAAGAGCAGGTACCTGCGGGACCCGGAGAGCCATGTCCACATCAAACGTTTTGCAGCGGGTGTTCTGGGGGAACTGTACGGAAGCGGCGATCTTGTTAAGAATGAGGACTGCTGTTTTTATATCGGCTGTCCTGCCGGCTGGGATAAAACCGCGAGAGAGGAATACAGGTCCATTTTCGAGGAGACCGGATATCCGCCGGCACGTATTATTTCCGAATCAAGGGCGGCACTGGTCTCCGCCTGCCGGTCGAAGCACCTGCAGGTCGGCTACGACATTCTTTCCAAACCGGTCCTTGTTGTGGACATCGGATCCTCGACCACGGATTTCGCCTACATTGCAGGCGGAAAGGAAGTGGAGCTGAAGACGGCGGGGGAAGTGGAGCTGGGAGGCGGCATGATGGACGCGCTTCTGCTCGAAAAATCTCTTCGCGAGAGCGGAAAAGAAGAGAAGATCCGGAGGATCTTTGAGGAGAGCCATCCGTGGAAGAATTATTGTGAATTTGCTGCCAGAAGGCTGAAGGAGAAGTATTTCTCCGATGAAGCCTACTGGAAGGAGAACCCCTGTACGGAATCGGTGATGATCCACTACAGCGGACTTCCGGTGAGGCTGAAGATGAGCATGGATGAAAAAACAGCTGCAGCGCTCACGGAGTCCGGAATAGAAGCCCTGAACGGCAGATCTTTCCGGGAAGTTTTCTGCTCCAGTCTGGATGAGATCAGAGAAAAACTCCAGAGCGGGCCCGAACTCATTTTCCTCACCGGCGGCGTCTCCAAAATGCCGCTGATCCGCAGCTGGGTAAGAGAGGCATTTCCGGAATCCGTCGTCATCGCGGGCAGTGAACCGGAATTCTCGGTTGCGAGGGGACTTGCTTACTGCGGAAGGATCGACGAGGATCTGCGGGAGTTTAAAGCGGAACTGGATGAGCTTATTCATTCCACAAAGGTCGAGGAGATCGTGAAGGAGCATATCGGTGATCTCTACCGCGAGACGGTGGAGACAATGGTGGAACCTGTGCTGGAAAAAGCGGCGCTGCCCGTTTTCGACCGCTGGAGAAGCGGAGAGATCAGAAAGCTCTCCGAGGTGGACGGGATTCTGGAAGAGGAGATCCGCAGCTATCTTATGACGGAAGAAGCCAAGAATCTTCTTGTGAAGCCGATCATGAACTGGCTGAAGCCTGTCTCGGCGGAACTCGAGGAACTCACGGTTCCGATCTGTGTAAGACACAGAGTACCCTACCGCTCGCTGAGCCTGACATCCTACCTCGCGCTGTCCGACATTGATATACGGATCGAGGCGAAGAACATTTTCGCAGTGGAGGAGATCACGCTGATGATCGACACCATCGTTTCCGTGGTCGTAGGCCTTCTGTGCGGCGGCAGCGGAATCGCCATGATCTCGAGCGGGGCGCCGGGGATCATTGCGGGGGCATTTCTGTCACTGGTCGTGCTGGTGCTCGGGAAGCATCAGATGGAGAAAGCACTGCTCTCGATGGATATACCGAACGTCATGAGAAAACTGGTCCGCAGAAGATCCTTTGAATCCCGACTCGAAAGCATACGGGACGAGATCTGCGCGAACTTTTACAGAAGTCTCGAAGAAGAAAAAAATGAGGAGATCACGGACCGGATGGTCGGAGAGATCTCTTCCCAGATCGAGCTGTGCCTCACCAAGATGGCGGAAGTCGTGGAGGTGCCGCTGGGATAAAGCACGATGCAGCGGCGACGGATAGAGAAAATGTTTTTCCGCCGGCAGAATGGAAAACGTGTTTCAGAGACAACGGAAGGAAAAGGATAAACCTATTAATGAAAGGGCCGGGGAAGTATTCCCCGACCCTTTCTGTGATAAAAATCAGAATCCCTTATTTATTGATAAATGAGATCCCATTCATAGGGACCGTACAGGAAAAATCTCGCTTCCGGAGGCAGCGGCCAGTCCGGATCCTGCTTCAGCTCTTCTACAATCTCTCTGAGATACTCGGTTTTGCCGGTATCGCCGATCAGTTTTTTATCTTCAGCGCTCATTGCGTTTCTCCTTTCAGCCTTTCTTGGAATACTCGTGGGCAAAGTTGTAGCAGTCGATCAGGTTCTGGTTGACATCTTTCGGACCGATCCACGCTTTGTCCGTGGAGAACAGGAAGCCTTCTCCCGGCGCGCAGATATCGATGATCCGCTTGGTCTCATCCCGGATGCTTTCGGGGGTTCCTGTCAGGGTCTTGACGATCTTCATGCCGCCCTCGATGATCTGATAATCGCCGATCTCTTTTTTGGCCAGCTCGATCTCGTCGTCGTCGACATGCAGGATGCAGGAATCCTTCGGCACTTCCTTGAAAAGATCCCAGACTCTCGCCCAGCTGCCTTCCATCATGATCCATACGCGGGAACCGCCGGCGGCCTGACGCTCGATCCACTGTTTTTCATACGGCCAGTAGATCTCCCGGAAGACCTTCGGGGAAAGGTAAGGCGCGATGTGCGTCATATGGCAGGCGTACGGGAACTTATTGACCGGCCGGAATCGCGGAACGTTGACCTGTTCCCAGAGGGCGTCGCAGGCTTTTTTCACTTTGTCCGGATGACGGCGGACGTCGAGCAGGGATCCCTTGAAGCCGCGCAGATTGTCGAAGATCGTGTCCATCGGGTTGGAGAAATTGACGCTGAAATCCGCGATATCGGTGATGCCGTATTTCTCTGACATGTACTTCGAGACGAGCGGTGTGAGAACACCGAAGCAGTAAGCTTTGTCCTCCGCGACGATTTTGATCATCTTTTTGGCGTATTCGCGGTCTTCAAAGAGCTTCGGGTATTTTCTCGGCAGCAGGATCTCGGAGACAAAGCGGTTCGGATCCTTTGCGAGTTCGTCATATTCATCCGCTTCCATATACGGCAGCTGAACGTGTTCCGGCGTAATGCCGTCCGGCCCCCACAGGTTCTGTACGGGGCGGAGGTTGTTTTCTACATTCTGTGTGAACAGAGTGCCTGAGAACGAGTTGCCGTCCACCCACATCTGGCCGAAGACATCCGTCATCGCTTTTGCGTATTTTTCCGGCTCAAAAATGATATCGGTGACCTTCTGACCGGTCCAGGCAACTTCGGAACAGCTGGAGCCGACGATGGAGGGCACATAATCCGCGCCGGCGCGGTCCATGGCCTTCATCAGGTTCTCATGCTTGTATTGATAGAGTTCCTTTCCTTCCATATAAATCACTCCTTTAGACGGGAAGAGAGACAGCTGCGCTCATATTTTCCGCACACATCGCCAGCTGTCCGTTAACTGATGCTTTTATTATAAGGGATTGACCCTGATGCAATAAGCATCTTATAATGATAATGTCCACAACCGAAAGTTGTTGAAAAAGCCATCCGGCTGGAAAGAATCATTTGCATGGAACTGATCAAACTTCGCTATTTTACCGAGGTCTGCCGCTACAGCAGCATGACGAAAGCCGCCGACACCCTGTTCGTTTCCCAGCAGAATATCAGCAAAGCGATCTCTTCTCTGGAGAAAGAACTCGGGGTCCCGCTGTTTATCCGCTCCGGGAAGAACCTGAAACTCACGACAGACGGGGAATACCTGCTGCAGAAGGCGAACTGGATCCTCGCGGAAGCAAATGTGGTCGACAGTCATTTCCAGAATAAGAGGGAAAAAGGCGGACTGATCACGATCGAGAGTTCCTACAGCCTTTTTCCCCGCTGCGGAGCGGCGACACAGCAGTTCCTGCTTGATAACCGCCACTCCTATAACATATCCTATGTTCAGAGAAGAGCGGAGGACGTGGAGGAAGACGTCCGGAGAGGGGCGGTGCGCTTCGGTCTGGTTTATCAGCCGACGCAGGAAAACCAGTTTGATGTGATCATATTGAAGGAGGAGTCGCTCTGTTTCCTGGTTTCCAGGGAACATCCGCTCGCGGACCGGCAGGAGG
>SVDL01000014.1 GCA_015057835.1 Lachnospiraceae bacterium | reverse complement strand
CCGGGATGTGGCCGGACAGGATGAGGCGAAGGAATCCCTGCAGGAAGTCGTGGATTTCCTGCACAATCCGGGAAGATATACGGCGATCGGCGCGAAGCTCCCGAAGGGCGCGCTTCTCGTGGGACCGCCCGGTACCGGCAAGACGCTTCTTGCGAGAGCTGTGGCCGGTGAGGCTAAAGTACCGTTTTTCTCGCTCTCCGGCTCGGAATTTGTCGAGATGTTCGTCGGCGTCGGCGCATCCCGCGTGAGAGACCTTTTTGACGAAGCGAAAAAATCCGCTCCCTGCATTATCTTCATCGATGAGATCGACGCCATCGGAAAGACCCGTGACTCGGGCCGTTTCGGCGGCAATGACGAGCGGGAGCAGACCCTGAATCAGCTGCTCGCGGAGATGGACGGATTTGATCCCACCAAGGCGATGCTGATCCTCGCCGCGACGAACCGTCCGGAAGTACTGGATCCGGCGCTTCTGCGACCGGGCCGTTTCGACCGCCGGATCATCGTCGACCGTCCGGATCTCAAGGGACGTATCGCCGTCCTGGAAGTCCACTCAAAAGACGTCGCGATGGATGAGACCGTCGATCTGGAGGCGATCGCGCTGGCTACCTCCGGTGCCGTGGGCTCCGATCTCGCCAACATGATCAATGAGGCGGCGATCAACGCCGTCAAGCACGGAAGACGCGCCGTCTCCCAGTCGGACCTTCTGGAAGCGGTGGAACTGGTCCTCGTCGGCAAGGAGAAGAAAGACCGGATCCTGAGCGCCGAAGAGCGGAAGATCGTGTCCTATCACGAAGTCGGCCACGCGCTGCTTTCCGCGCTTCAGAAAAATGCCGAGCCGGTCCAGAAGATCACGATCATCCCCCGCACCATGGGTGCTCTGGGATACGTGATGCAGGTTCCGGAAGAAGAAAAATACCTGAATACAAAGAAAGAACTGGAAGCCCGGCTGGTCGTCTCGCTCGGCGGTCGTGCCGCGGAAGAGCTGGTATTTGACACCGTCACGACCGGCGCGGCAAATGATATCGAGCAGGCCACCAGGATCGCGAGAGCGATGGTCACCCAGTACGGCATGTCCGACCGCTTCGGCCTTATGGGCCTCGCGGAGGTGCAGAGCGAATATCTTGACGGCAGGGCGATGCTGAACTGCGGCGATGAGACCGCGACCGAGATCGACCACGAGGTCATGAAGATGCTGAAAGCCTCCTATGAAGAGGCCAAACGGCTTCTGTCCGATCACAGGGCGGCGATGGATAAGATCGCTGACTTCCTGATCCGGAAAGAGACGATCACCGGCAAGGAATTCATGGATCTGTACTATCAGGCCGAAGGGATCGATCCCAACGCCGTGACCGCCGCAAACGCTCCGAGAATCGAGGGCGGAGAGGCGATCGATGAAGCGGCGAAGGAGACGGCGGAGGCCGCACAGCAGGCTTACGCGCAGGCAGGAAAGCCGGCTTATCCCGCGCCGAATAGTGTCCCGCAGCCGAATCAGAATCCGTCTGCGCCGGAAAACAGACCGCAGCAGAATCAGAATCCAACCGCTCCGGGAAGCGGAAATTCCGGCACTCCGGGATACGGCAGCCCGGAAGCCCCCGGCAGAATGGTGGACCAGAAGGTCGGACAGGCGTATTTTCCGAACGGGAATATTCCCGGAACGCCGAAAAGACCGGAACAGGATTCCCGGAATCTGAATATTCGGGATCATATTGAAAAACTGTAAGAGCAGCTGAGGCCGCCGCTTTATGCGGCGGCTTTTTTAGAAAAGAAACACCGAAGGATCTGAGATATTTCAGATAAAAAACACGGCTATGGCATTTGATATCCAGGAAGAACTGAAAAAACTCCCCGCAAAGCCCGGCGTCTATATTATGCACGACGCGCAGGACGAGATCATTTATGTCGGAAAGGCGGTCAGCCTGAAGAACCGCGTCCGGCAGTATTTCCAGTCGTCCCGCGGAAAGAGCGTCAAGATCGCGAATATGGTGCCCCGGATCAAACGATTTGAGTATATCGTCACGGATTCGGAGCTGGAAGCGCTGGTCCTCGAGAATAATCTCATCAAGGAGCACCGGCCGAAATTCAACACGATGCTCAAGGACGACAAGACCTATCCCTATATCAAAGTGACGCAGGGAGAGGCGTTCCCGAGGGTGCTGCTGGTGCGCTCGATGAAAAAGGACCAGGCGAAATATTACGGGCCTTACACCAATTCCACGGCGGTCCGGGAAGTGATCGATCTCACGAGGAAGCTTTTCGGGATCCGCACCTGTCAGAAAAAACTGCCTTCCGGAAAAGAGGAGCGGCCATGCCTCTACTACCATATCGGGGAGTGCCCGGCGCCCTGCGCGGGACTGATCCCGGAGGAGGAGTATGCGGAAAATGTCGCCGCCGCCATCGATTTCCTGAACGGAAATGTGAAGGCGGAGATCGCAAAGCTCCGGGAAAAAATGGAAAAAGCCTCCGAAAATATGGAATATGAAAAAGCCATCGAATACAGGGATCTCATCCTGTCCATCGAGGCCGTCGGAGAGCGGCAGAAGATCACCGGCATGGACGGCAATGATCGGGACGTGATCGCGGTCGCAAGGGACGATACGGACGCTGTGGCGCAGGTATTTTTCGTGCGTGAGGGCAAGCTGATCGGGCGGGAGCATTTCTATATGAAAGCCTCTGCGGACGATTCCGACGCGGCGGTGCTGGAGCATTTTATAACCCAGTATTACGCCGGGACTCCGTTTATCCCGAGAGAACTGATGCTGGCGATCCCCATTGAGAACATGGAACTCATTGAATCCTGGCTCGAAAAGAGAAAAGGGCGGAAAGTCCGGATCCTGGTGCCGCGGCGCGGAATGAAGGAAAAACTCGTGGAAATGGCGAGGGAAAATGCCATTACCGTCCTCTGGCGGGACAGAGAGCGCATCAAGAGAGAAGAGGGGCGGACCATCGGCGCGGTGAAAGAGATCGCGTCATGGCTGGGACTCTCCGGGATCGAGCGGATGGAGGCCTACGATATTTCCAATATCAGCGGCTTTGAGTCGGTGGGATCTATGGTCGTCTTTGAGAAAGGAAAGCCAAAGAGGACGGATTACCGCAAATTCCGCATCAAAACGGTCGTCGGATCCGATGATTACGCTTCCATGAAGGAAGTGCTCACAAGACGCTTTGTCCGCGCGAAAGAGGAGTCGGCGGGCTTTGAAAGACTGCCGGATCTGCTCCTTATGGACGGCGGCAGGGGACAGGTCAACATCGCGCTGGAAGTGCTGGAGGAGCTGGGACTGTCGATCCCGGTGGCCGGCATGGTGAAGGATGATACGCACAGTACACGCGGACTGTATTTCAACAACGTGGAACTGCCGGTCGAGAAGAACAGCGAGGGGTTTAAGCTGATCACGAGAGTCCAGGATGAGGCCCACCGCTTTGCCATTGAATATCACCGCCTGCTTCGCTCTAAAGGCCAGGTGCATTCTGTACTGGATGAGATCGAAGGCGTCGGTCCGGCCAGAAGAAAAGCGCTTATGAGAGCGTTTGGCGGGATCGACGAGATCCGCGCGGCGGATGCGGAGACGCTGGCGGAGGTGCCGTCCATGAACCGGGCGTCCGCGCAGAAGGTGTATGAATTCTTCCATCCCGATGCGGAGAAACAGAAGGAAAGCTGATGCCCTGAAAAGGAAACAGCAGGACAGCTGATGTTCCGGAAGGGAAACTGCAGCACGGGAGGAAACGGCAGAACAGTGGATTTCATGAGAGGAAACTGCCGGACAGCCGGTTGCGATTCCGAAGCGGATAAGATATAATCAACGCACAGCATTGTACTAAAAACGGATGAAATACGGCCGCGCAGCGGCGCGGAAATCCAATAAAGAGCTGCTCAGGCAAGGAGGACCGAATGAAGACCGTTTCAGTAGAAAAGATCGCCCAGCAGATGAATCTGCAGAATCTGTCGCCGGATATTGATCTTGCGAACGTCGTTGTCACGACACCTGAAATCAACCGGCCGGCACTTGCTCTCGTGGGCTACTATGACAATTTCGTCAAAGAGCGCCTGCAGATCGTCGGATACGCGGAATACAGCTATATTATGCAGCTGGATCCGGAGAAAAGACAGGAGAGCTATGAGAGGTTTGTCTCGAGCGGCATACCCTGCGTCATTTTCACGACGCTGACCGAACCGGACAACATGATGATCAGTCTTGCGAGAAAATACGGCGTCCCCACTCTTGTGACGGAGAGAACGACCAGTGGGTTCATGTCGGAGATCATCCGGTGGCTGGCCGTAGAACTGGCTCCCAGCATTTCTGTGCACGGCGTGCTGGTGGATATTTTCGGTGAGGGCGTCCTGATCATGGGCGAGAGCGGCATCGGTAAATCGGAGGCGGCTCTGGAGCTCGTCCACCGCGGACACCGCCTCGTGAGCGACGATGTGGTCGTGATCCGGAAAGTATCCGATCAGACCCTGGTGGGAAGCGCTCCGGAGGTGACACGGCACCTGATCGAACTGCGGGGCATCGGGATCATCGACGTCAAGACGCTGTACGGCGTAGAGCACGTCAAATCTTCCACAGCCATCGACCTTGTCATCCGCCTTGAGGAATGGGACAAAGATAAAGAATACGACCGCCTGGGTCTTGAGGAGGAGTACACCGAATTCCTCGGAAACAAGGTCGTGTGCCATACGCTCCCGATCCGTCCCGGCCGGAACCTCGCGATCATCGCGGAGACGGCAGCGGTCAACCACCGCCAGAAGAAGATGGGCTACAACGCCGCGCAGGAGCTTTACCGCCGCATTCAGGAAAATATGTCCACCGGCGGCCCGGCGATGTTCTGAGAGAAGGACAGACAGCCTGACGGCTGCTTAAAGAGGCGAAAACGGTGTGACGCCATTCACTAAAGAGGCGAAAACAGTGTAACGCCATTCACAGGAACTGCATAAAGAACATGAAAAAAAACCGGAGGAACCTTTCCCTCCGGTTTTTCAATGTCAGGTATTGAGCGGAATCGGGAGAGGACTTAATCGTCATCGCCCTCTTCGCCGCCGCCTTCTTCACCGCCTCCTCCGCCTTCTTCGGCGTTATTGGCTTCCTCCGCGGCGCGGGCAGCTTCTTCCGCTTTCTTGCGCTCTTCCTCTTCTTTGCGCTTTCTCTCTTCCTCTCTGCGGCGGGCCCTCTCGCGGACTTCGGCAAGATAGGAATTGTAAGCGCGTTCGCTCTGCGCGAGGTTGAAGCGGCCGAGATCGGCGACGCCCAGGGCGTATTCGCCCGGCATGGTTCCGTTGCCGCCGGAGCCGTAGCCGTGGTAGTAAGCGTAGTCGTCGGCGTCGATGGTTCCGTGGGCGTGCTTCTCGCAGCGTCCGGTCGGGAGCGTCGTATTGGAGAAGTATTCCGTGATCGCCTTGCGGCAGCTGCCGACGTTGATGAGGCCGGTGGTCTCGCAGACCGTCGCGGCGGAAACGCTGGCCGGGCGGATGAAATCCTTGTACTCGAGACCGTCATTCAGTCTGGCCATAACGGCTTTCCAGAGCATCTTGTTGTAATCGTGATACGTTCCCTCTTTCGGCAGGGACTGGTTATTGTCGTAGCCGGCCCATACGCCGCAGGTGTAATACGGCGTATATCCGACGAACCAGATATTTCTGTAATCGGATGTCGTGCCGGTCTTTCCGGCTACCGGCATATTGTCGAGATTGCAGGCGGTTCCGGTACCGCGTCCTACAACGGTCTGCATTGCGCTGGTCAGGAGATAAGCGGTCGAGTCCTTGATGACCTGCCGGGTCTCCGGCGTATTGTCGAGGATGACATTGCCGTACTGATCCAGGATCTTGGTGTAGAACATCGGCTTTGTATAGACGCCGTTATTGGCAATGGCCGCGTCGGCCGCCGTGAGCTCCAGTGTGGAGACGCCGTTGTAAATACCGCCGAGGGCGAGAGGCTGATAGACGTCATTTGCCTCGGAGAGGGTGGTAAATCCAAACCGGAGCAGTTCCTCGTAACCGGCCTTCGGGGTGATGTCGGTAATGCATTTGACCGCCGGAATATTGACGGAGTTCGCGATCGCCTCGCGGACGGTAATGGTTCCGAGATAGTCGTTGGTCAGCCAGTCGTGGACATCCTGACCGTTGGCGTACTGGTAGGGCTCATCCTTGTAGGTCGTCGCCAGAGTAATGCGTCCGCTGTCAAGAGCCGGCGCGTAAGCGGCCAGGACCTTGAATGTGGAGCCGGGCTGGCGGTAGGTATTGGTCGCGCGGTTCAGGGTCAGGGAAGCGGTCTTTTCGCCGCGTCCGCCGACGATGGCCTTGACGTAGCCGGTGCTCTGGTCCATGACGACCAGGGAGGCCTGCGGCTGGGGAACGTAGGAGACGCGCTCCGCGATAATGCGGTCGTCCTCGGCGAGGAGCTCTTTCTTATAGCGCTCTACATAGTTCTTTGCCTGCTCGACGCTGGTGAATTTCAGGTCGAATTCCGGGTCATTCTGCTTGAAGTGGGCTTCCAGCATTTCCTTGCTGTAGTTGATCGTCTGGCCGGAGGCGTCCGTCACGGAGAGCGCCCAGTCGAGCTCATATTCCGTCGCGTTCGGATAATTCGCGTCATTGAGGAATTCTTCGTCGCAGATCCGCTGGATCGCGCTGTCCTGCGTCGTGTAAATGCGGAGGCCGCCGCTGTACAGAGCCTGATAGGCCTGGGTCTCCGTGTAGCCCTTGACTTCAATGAGATCCGCTACGACCTGCTCGGTCAGCTCGTCGATGAAGTAGGAATAGACGGCATTCTGTTCTTTTTCGGCTACCTGGGCTTCGGCAATGCGGTCGTAGACATTGTCCTCAAGGCAGGCTGTCTTGTCCTGCTCGGTGATCTGGCCGAGCTCGACCATTCTCGAGAGGATACGCTCCCGGCGCTCCTGATTGCGGTCCGGGTGGCGGATCGGGTTGTACCTCGAGGGGTTCTGTGTGATGCCCGCGAGCACGGTCGCCTCGGACAGATTCAGGTCCCACACGTCTTTATTGAAATATTTCTTCGACGCGGCTTCCACGCCGTAGGTGCCGGCGCCGAGGTTGATCGTGTTGAGGTAATTTTCCAGGATCAGTTTCTTGTTGTTGAGACGCTTTTCAAGTGTGATCGCGAGGTACTGCTCCTGCAGTTTGCGCTTCACGCGCTCGATCATCGTCTTTTCCTGCGTCCACTCGGTAAATACGTTGTTCTTCAGAAGCTGCTGCGTAATCGTACTGGCGCCCTGCGTCTCCTGGAAACGGTGGCGGACCATGTAGACAAATGCACGGGCAAGAGAGCGGGGATCGACGCCGTTGTGCTTATAAAAACGCTCGTCTTCCGCTGTGATGAACGCCTGCTGCATGCTCTCCGGAACGCGGTCGATGGAGACCGCCATACGGTTCGAGTTCGGGGAGACCAGCTTCTGCAGTTCATTGCCCTCCGTATCATAAATGATGGTCGCGAAACCGCTGGGGGCGATATTGATGCTGCTGATACTGGGAGAATCCGCGATGATGCCGCGGACCATGCCGACGCCGCCGCAGACACCTGCCACGATCAGAGCGATGAACGCGAAGAAGATGCCGCGCGCAATGTAGGCGCGCACCTTGTTGTTGAACGCTTCGTAGGAGGTGTGCAGCTGTTCATATTCCCGGTCTATACTTCGTCTGCCGTAATTCATAGAATTTGCCTTCTTATAGATAAAATTCAGGTTTTATATGCCGGACGGCCTTGCGAGGGGGCAAGCCCTTTACAGCGCAGTCATCCATTCTCTTATCATTGGACATATATAATGCAGTATACCATAAAACAAAATAAATGAACATTGAAAAAAGTGTGTCCTATCCTTTATGATGAATTGGAAGAAATAAAAGTGGTCAAAACCATTTGAATGAACAAACGTGGCCTGCAGTAACAGAGCAAAAAAACAAATAATACAGGAGAATCCGGTTTGCGCACAGTCTACAGAGCCGTACGAGGCGAATATACGGAAAAGAAATCAAGATTCATAGCGGATCTTTTCTATATTGAGAGCGAAGAGGAGGCGGAAGCTGCCCTGGCGCGCGTCCGGAAAGAGTTTTACGATGCAAGGCATCACTGCAGCGCGTTTATTATCAGCCGGAAAAATGACGCCGCTGCAGCGGAAGCCGGTGCCGCGCAGAAGAAAGCGCAGGGAAATGCACCCTCTCCGGGAAGTCAGATGATCCTGCGCTCCAGCGACGACGGCGAGCCGCAGGGGACGGCCGGCCACCCGATGCTGGACGTTCTGACAAGTGCCGGGCTTGTCAATGTCCTCGCTGTAGTGACGCGTTACTTCGGGGGAACGCTTCTCGGGACCGGGGGCCTTGTGCGCAGCTACACAAAGGCGCTGCAGGACGCTCTTGAAAAAAGCATCATTATAGAGCGGAAAAACGGCATCCCGTTGACCGTCACCGCGGATTACACGGCGATCGGGAAACTGGAGTATTTCTTCGCAAAAGAAGAACTCCCCGCTCTCAGCAAAGAGTACGGGGAAAATGTAAAAGAGACGCTCCTCATCCCTGAGGAACGCCTCTCACAGGTTCAAAATGAAATTACACAGCTCACCGGCGGCAAAGCCGGCATGAGTGCCGGAAATGCCATCGAGTACGCCGTCCTTGACGGAACGGTGCTGACGGGGGAAGCGCTGCTGGACTGAATCCGCCGCAAGCAGCGTGTATTGCTGCAATTCGCATTACGCAGCCGGCTTCCCGGTGTCCGGCAAAGCGTTACATCTTCTCCGGCTCCGGATACTCCACGCCGAATGTATCGACCGTGACTTTCTTCATTTTCTGCGGTTCTACGGGCTTGTCGCCCCAGCCGGTCCTTACGCGTGCTATGGCATCGACAACGTCAAGCCCTTCGGTCACTTTTCCGAAAGCGGCGTACTGGCCGTCAAGATGCGGTGAATTGCGGTGCATGATGAAGAACTGGCTTCCCGCGGAATCCGGGATCATCGTGCGGGCCATCGAGAGGACGCCCTCTGTGTGG
The DNA here is from genome assembly GCA_015057835.1 of Lachnospiraceae bacterium. Taxonomy (GTDB): domain Bacteria; phylum Bacillota; class Clostridia; order Lachnospirales; family Lachnospiraceae; genus Chordicoccus. The sequence goes on along the minus strand of SVDL01000014.1, from coordinate 23,414 downwards.
CGCAGGTCATTCGGGAAACCGTTGGCGGCAAATTCGCCCTTGATCTCATAGCCCGGGCCGCCGCGGCCGGTGCCTTCCGGGCATCCGCCCTGGATCATGAAGCCGGGGATGACGCGGTGGAAGATCAGTCCGTCATAGTATCCTTTTTTGATAAGAGAAATAAAGTTATTAACGGTATTCGGCGCGATCTCCGGATAGAGTTCCGCTTTGATGACGCCGCCGTTTTCCATTTCGATGGTTACGATTGGGTTCGGCATAAAAGTTCTCCTTTCGGTTTTCGGCGCTGCGGCGCCGTCGTGCTGTGAAAGATTATAGCATATAATCTCCGGTACTCAAAGAAATCAGAGGAATCCATTTCCGAAAGCATTTCATGAAACGTCTGCTTCCCCGAAGTATGAATGCGCCGTCCCGCTTGTCAAAATCCCGTTTCAAAGCTATACTAACTCGATGAATACAGAGTGAAAATAATATTTTCCCGGTGAGCTTTTTCAAGTGAGTTTTTTCAATCAGGATCTGTTTGCCGGATGGCATATTTAAGGAGAAACCAATGGAAATCATTTCGCACAGCGCGGAAGAGACCTTCTCAATAGGAAAAAAGATAGGGGAAAATGCGGCCCCCGGCCTTGTGATCGCCTTTTACGGCGACCTCGGCGCCGGCAAGACCGTCATGACCAAAGGCATTGCGCGGGGACTGGGCATTCAGGGAATGATCACGAGCCCGACGTTCACCATCCTCCAGACCGCGGAGGACGGCCGCCTTCCGCTGCATCATCTCGACGTCTACCGGATCGACGATCCCGACGAGATGGAAGAGATCGGCCTCGACGACTGCCTGTACGGCGGCGGGGTGACCGTGATCGAGTGGGCGGAGCGCATCGAAGAACTTCTTCCCGCGAATACTGCCCGGATCACGATCGAGCGGCTTATGGAAGAGCCCGACGCCCGCCGGATCACGATAGAAGGAATCGTGGCAGAACTTTTGAACTGAAGCGCGTGGGTTCGAATCCCACTCTCCAATAGAGAAGAAAACACCAGACAGGAAACAGGTTATGAAAATACTTGCGATCGACAGCTCCGGACCCGTCGCCTCGGCGGCGATCCTCGAAAATGACCAGCTCCTTTCGGAGTGCACCGTTAACTACAAAATGAAGCACAGTACGACCCTTCTGCCGCTGATCGACTACGCGGCGAAGCTGGTTCAGCTGGACTTAAATACCGTCGACGCCATCGCGATCACGGCGGGTCCCGGCTCCTTCACGGGGCTCCGGATCGGTTCCGCGACGGCAAAAGGCCTCGGACTTGCCATGGATAAGCCCATCATTCCGGTGCCGACGCTGTCCGCCCTCGCGTACGGTCTGTGCGGGAGTGATGCGCTCATCTGCCCGATCATGGACGCCCGCCGCGAGCAGGTCTACAACGCCCTGTATCGGTTCGAAGGCAATGAAATGATCGCGCTCACGGAGCAGCGCCCGATCTACATGAAAGACGTGATCGAAGAGGTCAATGCGATCTGCGGCGGAAAGCAGGACCCGGAAGAAGCTTCCCCGGAAGCGGACGCAGAAGGACAGCCCGGAAGGGAAAAGAACGGGAACCCGAAAAGAGTCATTTTCCTCGGCGACGGCGTGCCGGTATACCGGGAGATGATCGAGGCAAATATCCGCGTCCCGTACACATTTGCCCCCGCACACCAGAACCGGCAGCGGGCCGGCGCGGTGGGAGCGCTCGCCATGCGCCTTATGCAGCAGGGCGTGATCGAAAATGCGGACGAACACTCTCCCTTCTACCTGAGAAAATCCCAGGCGGAGCAGGAGAAGGAGAGGGCGGCGAAAGCCGCTGAAAAAGCGGCGGAGAACTGAGATCCGGATATCCGGAGATCCGGGAATATGCAAAATATGGATGTTACAGCTTCGTATGTGATCCGGGAGATGGCGTTTGACGATATTTCCCCGATCGCCGATATGGAAAAAGTAAATTTCAGCGCTCCGGAAGTCTGGTCGGGTACCGATTTCCTGACGCATCTTCTGCGGGAGGACGCGTTGTATCTGGTCGCGGAAGCGGAGCCTTCGACAGGCGTAGAAAAACAGCCGGCCCCGGACGATTCGGACGGGGAATGGCAGGACCCCGACATCCTCGGGTACGCCGGCGTGCTGATGGTGCCGGATGAGTCGGATATCACGAAGATCTCCGTCCGGCCGGACCAGCGGCGAAAAGGGATCGGAAAAGCTCTTCTTAAGGCTTTGCAGGCAAAAATGCCGGAGCACGGCGTGCGGAAGATCTTTCTCGAGGTTCGCGTGAGCAATGCGGCCGCGATCCGTCTCTATGAGTCCTGCGGATTTGAGCAGGTCGGCGAGCGGAAGAAATACTACAGCGATCCGGTGGAAGACGCGCTGGTCATGCTGTGGGAAGATAAAGAAAATTCTGCCCGCTGATGTGAAAAACAGACTAAACAGAACGAAGCAGCGGAAGAGGGCGTAACAGCGGAACAGGAGGAAACGGAAAATGCTTGATATATGTCTGCTCGGCACAGGCGGCATGATGCCGCTTCCGAACCGGCACCTCACCTCCCTTATGGTTCGGTGCGGCGGCGAGAGCATTCTCATCGACTGCGGAGAGGGGACCCAGGTCGCGCTGCGAAGGCGCGGCTGGTCGAGCCATGACATTTCCACGATCCTGATCACGCATTTCCACGCGGACCACATCAGCGGACTGCCGGGACTGCTTCTCACGATGGGAAATGCGGAGCGCACGGAACCGGTCCGGATCTATGGACCGAAAGGGATCGGAAGGATCATCGACGCCGTGCGCGTAATGGCTCCGGGACTGCCGTTCCCGATCGAGACGAAGGAGATCGCGGAAAAAGAAGAGGCGTTCAGTGAAAACGGCCTCCGAATCAGCGCATTCCGCCTTGCTCACAACATGGTCTGCTACGGATACGCCCTGGAACTGGACCGGCAGGGCAGATTTGACGCGGAAGCTGCAAAACAGCAGGGGATCCCCCTGCCGTTCTGGAGCCGTCTGCAGAAAGGGGAGACGATCGAACAGGACGGCCGCATTTTCACTCCGGACATGGTCCTCGGGCCGCCCCGCAGGGGACTGAAACTCGTTTACTGTACGGATACGAGGCCGGTGCCATTGATCGGGAAGTACGCGGAGAACGCGGATCTGTTCATCTGCGAGGGCATGTACGGAGAGGCGGACAAACAGAAGAAGGCCATCGAACACAGACACATGACCATGCAGGAGGCGGCGGAGATCGCTGCCGCGGCACAGCCGAAGGAGATGTGGCTGACGCATTACAGCCCGGCGTGTGTGAAGCCGGAGATATTTGCGAAGGAGATTCGCGGCATTTTCCCCAATACCCTTTTTCCGAAAGACGGACAGAGCACAGAACTGCGGTTCAAGGACGAAAAATAGAAGAAGATGCGAAAAAGCGGGCGCTTGCCCGCTTTTTTAAATTTCTGCCCGGGGAACCATAGAGAACCGTCCCCATTAGAACCTGAATTACTTCAGGACCGGTGTCCGCACGGTCTTCGTGCCGGACCAGCTGCCGTAGAAGGTCGCGTTTCCGACCGTTTTGTAAGCTCTCACGCGGACGTCGTATTTGGTCAGTCTCGACAGTCCGGAAGTGATCTGATAGCTCGTCTTGCTGCCGCCGGAGACTTTCACGGTCTTCCAGGAGCCGCTTCCGCTCTTCCGGTAGCTGATCTCATAACCGGAGACGCTGCCGGGAGCCTTTTTCCAGGTCACCGTGATCGTGGTCCGCTTGGCGGAAGCGGTCGTCTTCAGCGTCGGCGCTGCCATTGCGGCAGGATTGACGGCGTAGGCAAATACGGTCGTTCCCGCGTAATTTCCTTTGCCGACGACGACTGCTCTTGCGTAGCCGATGTTTTTGCTGTTCTCATAGGTAACGGTGTAGTCGACGTCTTTCTTCAGAGTGTATTTTCCGTCTTTGACGGCAAATACCGGATTTCTGGCCTTCCCGGTATAGGTCTGTGCCTTGAGAGTGCTTGTGCAGCCGCCGATGAATGCGGGAGTGATCCTGTAGGTCTTGCTGATCGTTCCCGAATATCTTCCTTTACCTTTGATGGTGACGGTCTTCGTACCGGCGTTGATCTGGTCGCCCGGGAAAGAGACGGTGTAGTCGGTATTGGCGGCAAGCGTCTTGCCCGTATAAGCTTCTTTTACGGTAACAGCAGGCTTATGAGCTGTTCTGTCATAGGTGAAAGCAGCAATATTGAAGGACACGGACGCCTTCGGAATATCGGAGCAGTAGTACCCGGACCAGTGGAAGAAGGTGAAGCTCCCGTTCGTTTTGCTGATCACCACGTTTTTCAGGGCGGCTGTGTGCGCGCTGTTCCAGTAGTTCTGCTGGATCAGGGTGACTCTGTCGCCGCTCACGGATTTGACGATGGACCAGTGGACGCTCTTGTTCCAGCGGACGATGTCGCCGGGCACCGGGTTCTTCGTGGAAGAGAAGGATCCGGAATTGCATTTCGGAACGGATTTGATACTGTCGAGACTGCTGACGTTTACCCCGTACACCGTTTTATAGAACTTTGTGACGTATGCCGCACAGCAGTACGTCTTGTCGCTCTTTGTATACGTGCCGTATTTTTTGTAGACCGCGCTGACCTTCTTGCCGTTAAAGGTAAATGTGTCCGCCGTGATCTGCGCCCCGCTCCCCGGCACGCTGACAGCACTGCCATAGCTGTAGATCGCATTGGACGCCGCCTGCGCCTCCAACGGCACAGAGGCCAGCATAGTTACCAGCAGCAGAAGACCTGCAAAAACTCTGGCTGCCTTTTTGATCCAACATTTCTTTTTCATGATATCGCTCCTTTATGGCCGGAGCTGTCGGGGACGGTTTTCTCCGGACCCCGACGGCTCTCAATGTTATCTGTTACAGAGAGGATATCATGGAAAAAATGTGATTTTTTTGTGAAGGATATTATTCTTCCATCCTCGCCCGCAGTACCGCAATAATGGTCCTGTCCCGCAATGCTTTCTGCTTTTCCATGGATTTTTCAGACCAGTCATAGAAACCTTTCCCTGACGCAAAGCCAGAGCAGCCTTCCTCCATTTTCCTGTCGAGGATGGCAGCCGGTTCCTTATTATCCGCCAGATAGGGAATGATCGTTTTCTGCGTCGCCTTAATGAGCTCGAGGCCGACGGCGTCCATATGCTTAAAGAGCCCCCAGCCGCCCAGTCTTGCGCCGAAGCTGTTTTCAAGGGCGATATCGACGTCTTCCGGGGAGACGATGTCATTTTCCACCATATACAGGGCTTCCCGCATCATGGCGTGCTGCAGGCGGTTGCCCAGCTGTCCCGGAATGTCTTTTTTCAGGATGACCGGGGTCTTTCTCCAGCGGGTCAGTTCAGCCTTGATCCATTCCGCCATTGTGAGATCCGCGCCTTCATGCATGATGATCTCAACCAGCGGGGTGAGATAGGCCGGGAACCAGAAATGGGTGGTAAATGCTCGCTCCGGGTGTTCCATGCCCTCGCAGATCTCCGTGATCGGCAGGGCGGAGGTGTTGCTGCAGACCGGAATGTCCGGGCGCACGTATTTTTCCACTTCTTTAAAAAGTTCCTGTTTTGCGGAAAGAACTTCATTGATCGCCTCGAAGACGAGGTCCGCGCCTTCAAGAGCCTTCGGAAGATCGGCTGTCGCGCTGATCAGCGCATCGTAATCCGCCGTTTCATACCCGAGCTCATTTTCGATCCGGAACGCCGCGAACTCCTTTGCGGTCGCCAGCGCCCCCGGAATGCTCGATTCGCGGTGCGTGACGAGAACGGTCTCATTTCCCGCGAGAGCGCTCATGGCCGCCATGCCTGTGCCCATCAGTCCGCCGCCGATAACGACGACTTTCAATTTCTTATCTGCCATATCCAATCCTCCCTGAGCTGCAAATGAATCCACAAACGGAGTTGTCAACCTGCTTTGCCTTGATTATAACATGGCGGGAAATGATATGTGAATTCTCCCTGGTCCCTTTCTTTATCACATAACGCGTGATCCCGGTCATTTTCCTTTATTCCATGCCTCCATCCACCGGCTCTTTATGTCCCCTTTGATGAGCCCCGCGGAATCGCTGTCATCCATACCGAGGGAATAGCGGTTATTGTGGATGAAATTCAGGATCCTTTCGTCTTTCAGGAGATAGAAGATCTGTTTGACGACGGGACGGTTGAGATCCAGCAGCTGTTTCAGCCCGACGACCGTGTACTCCGCTTTCGGAAGTCGGAAGAGTGCCCGGATCACAGCGCTGACCGTATCTTTCTGTTCCGGGGAGAGATCGTCCTCCGACCGGGCGTCTTTCACGAAGCCGCTCAGGTCGACGAGTCCGCCGATCAGCACGGAGAGATCCTCGGGACTGGACGGCGGCATTGCCTTACCGCGCAGGAACTCCTCCGGTCCCACCGCGTCCGCGTGCTTTTTGCAGTACTCGATAAACTGATGTCCTTCGATCTCGCCGACATTTCCGATGATCTTGTACTGGATGACCGGGTCGTAAATATTATCGTTAAACTGCAGGATATCGCTCACGCGCTCCCAGGAGCGGGGCGTCGCAAATACCATTTTCCCCTCCTCCGCCTTCTGGGAATGCAGCGCCGTCGGCTTGAAGGTCAGGTAGTTGATCACCATACGGTGGATGCCGTGCGGGATCGCGAAATCATTTTTCCAGCCCGGAAAATCGGGCTCGATGTAGTGGATCTCAAAGCGGTCCGCGAGCGGTCCGGCGAGCTGGATATAAACGCCGTCGTCGTCCTCCCGGTTGCCGAGCGCGATGACGAAGGTGCCCTCCGGAAGGTGGTACTGACCGATCCTGCGGTCGAGGATCAGCTGGTAGGCGGCGACCTGAACCCGCTTGTTGCAGGAGGTGATCTCATCGAGAAGCAGGATCGTATTCTTTCCGTCCCTCTCCTCATTCGGGAGAATATCCGGCGCGAGCCACACGGTCTTGGTCCTCGTCTCATTCGGGTAAATGAGGCCGCCGATCTCGACTTCCGACATCTGCGCGAGCCGGATATCAATGACTTTGTAGCCGTATTTATCGCCGATCTGGCGGATCACCTGACTCTTGCCGACGCCCGGCGCGCCAAGACCCAGGATCGCGTGCCGGAGTCCGTGTTCAATGTTGTATTCCACACACTGCTGGAATTCTTTGATCGTCATAATCTTGTCACCTTTCCGAGTACTTTCATTGCATCATTGATAACCGCGCCGTTTTTGGAGATCACGAGGATCGTCTTTTTTCTGAGAGACGGGATCCGGTTCGACTCCTGCAGCGAGCCGTAATATCCGTCCGTGAGGATGACCATCACATCCGGTTTCACTTTGTTTTCCGCGATCCATCGGTAGACACAGTTGATATCCGTGCCTCCGGTGTGATGGGGAAGGGAATTCAGGATATTCTTCTCTCCTTTGATATTTTTATAAATATCGGTCACCTTCGTGTCCCAGTAGGCGAGATTCATTTTACAGTGGAATTCTTTCATGATCCGGTAGAGCTGGGTCAGAAATTCTCCCATCTCTTCCTGGCTGATCGAGCCCGAGCTGTCGACAAATGCCCAGATATTTTCGAGAGTCTCCTCCCTTTCTCCGTGGCCCGGCAGAATGAGTTCCATGTGCAGGTATTTTCTCTCCGGCGTCGCGTAAGAGACGTCCTCGCTCGCTTTATCCATGAGATAATCCTTAAGCAGCCGCTTCCAGGGGATATATCTGGATTCCGCGAGCGAATGGAGCAGCTGGGGGACGTAGTAGCTGCCGTAAGGACTGCGTCCTTTACTGGCTGCTTCCTCCGCGTGGCGGATAATGGCGGCGATATGCTTTTCGAGCGATTCCGCACTGTCTTCCCCCGGGATCCCCGGCGGTACAAGGCCTGTCTCCAATGGGATTCCCGCCTGCGCAGGGCCCTCTCCCGGAAGGAGAATAATAAGATCGTCGGGAGAATCAATGTGAATTGTGTGCTGCCCCTTGCCATAGCCCTTCAGTATCGCGATCTTCTTTTTTGTCTTCCTGCCCTTCTGCTCCCGGTTCACCTTGAGGAGGCGCTCATACACCTCTTCGGCGGTGTTCATGCTGTATTCCGGGTGGAAAACGCCGTCTTTCGGAGCCTCAAAACTGATTCCGGCCGCCTGCATGCTTCCCCGAAGGCGCATCAGCTCCGTGTTGACCACGATATCCGCCGCGGTATTGAAAATGCGCGGGTCCTTCCCAATGCCCCGCACGCAGTGGAGCATCAGCATATGCATCACCTCGTGCATAATAATAAAATGCTGTTCTCCCTCTTTGTGGGACCGGAAAAATACCGGATTAAAGCGGATCGTGCGCCCGTCCGTGCACGCAGTGGGGATCGACAGGTCGCTGACGATGGGGACATTGGTGAGAATGTCACCGTAAAAAGGCATTTTTCGGAGCAGAAGCATTTTAAATGCTGTCAGCCGTTCTTCCATGTTATTGTCATTCATAGATACCATCTCCGCTGAAGTACCGTATTTACGCCTGAATGATCACATCTCCGCCGAAACCGGTGCGGAGGCAGTTCTCCGCGTCATAGACCAGCCCCCGCGCATAGGGGACTTTATCTGTCCTCGCACAGCGCCCGTAAAAGGAAATGATCCTGCCTTCCGGGTTAATATAGACGCCGTCCTGACAGCGGCAGATCCCGTAATCCCGGTATCCTCTCGTAAAAAGAAGATTCTCGTCTTCCGGCCGCAGCACTTCCTCATAATCCATGAGCTCCCGCTCCGCGTAAGCATTGATCTTCGCGCCGTAAATGAAAGCGACTTTCGGAACGCCCATACGGATCGCGAAATCCAGATACCGGCGGACCTCTTCCGGCGTGCCGATATAGCTGCGCTGCAGCATGCAGTTAAAAACAAAGAGATCGCGATAGCTCACGGAAGCGATGATCTCCCGCAGCTCCTCCGCGTCCGGGACGCGGATGCTGAAGATCATCCTGTTCAATGCGTCATTATAATGATGGCGGCTCACATGGATCACATCAAGGCGGGACAGGTCACGGAGCCTGTGCATGTCCCGGAGCGATGTCCCGTTGGTGGATACGGTCACTTCCATCCCGTATCCGAAAATCTCAAACAGGAGACGGATCGTCTCGTCGAGCAGTGTCACGTCCGTAAACGGCTCCCCGCCGGTGATCGAGATCCCCCGCACGATATCTATATCCTTAAGGCCGCGGAGCACCATTTCGAGCTTCCGCAGATCGATAAACCGCTTCTCCCTTGTGTTGTTCGCGATGCAGAACGGACAGGACGCGCTGCAGAAGGACGTAAGGCAGATCGAGAGCTGGAGCCTGTTCGGTTCGGGTTTCCGCGGGTAGGGGCCGCCGTCCCGTGAGCAGATATAATCCTTCACGGGGATCGTTTTTCCGAAAATCTCTATTTCCCGGACTGCGGGCGCTTCTTCGCAAATACGCATTTTCGGGCTTCTGACCTCCTCAGAATACGAACGGGAGCTTGTATTTTCCATAAACTTCACTGACTGTTTTTTCATCGTTGACGAGGCCGCCCTGCGCGTTCAATACGGCGAGGTCGACCCGGAGCGTTCCGCTTGGAAATGCATAGTACCGGCTGTAAACATAGTACGGATTTCCGAGCATGATGCCCTGCACATTCTGCCGGAAATAAAATGCGCACGCAAAATGCAGACTGACCAGAAAATGCCATCCGTCCGGGGTGAGGTCCCTGTCGTCAAAATAGGCGAGAGCCTGCTTCTCGGGGAGCGTCTGGCTTTTCTTCGGATTTTTGAAATACCAGTCCGCATCCGCTTCCTGCGCCGGGCTGAACAGAGCGGCCGACTTCTGACGGATCTCACGGACAACGCCTTCCCGCTCACTTTTTATTCTTGTGCCCCCGGCTTTCTGCCAGATGCGGGGACTGTTCCGGTCTTCACCGGGCTGCAGGATAAATTCCTTCTCCGAGAACAGAGGCACGGTGTCTGAGAGGAGTGGCGTCAGCGCGATCTGGAGCGCGGATATTTTCGCCGCTGCCTCTTTAGGAAGACAGGGCGGGGGGACCAGATATCTGCCGGAATCCGTGCGGAAGGAGCTTTCCCGGAGCGCTTTTATTTCCTCAGAGGACATCTTCAGAGTGATAATGATCTCGTCCGCTTTGCCCGGGCGGTTAAAGGCACCGATCGTTTTAACCGTAGAGGGAATCACGATCCGCTTCAGGGAAGGACACAGGTAGAAGAGGTAGGAACCGAGTTCCTCTATGCCTTCCTCGAACCGGACGGAGCTTACGGCCTTATTTTTCAAAAGGGCATTATCCCCGACTTTCCGGACCCGGCGTCCGTGTACGGAAGAGGGGATCAGGAGTTCTGTCTCCTCCCCGGTGCACATGAGAAGCGTGTCGTCCACGAGGGTGAAGTACTTGTCAAAATAGCTGAACATCTCAGCACCTCCCCATCCGCGCAGCTTCTTCCTCCCGCTGCCGGCGCACATCTCCGCGCTGCTTCGCGACGGCCATATCTTCCGGGGTGAGTTTTTCATTCTCCTGCGCGAGGGAACAGGCTTCCGGCAGATTGTTCATGGCTTTATCGACGAGGTCAATGCAGGAGGCCGGCGCGCCGTCTCTTCTGAGGATATCTCTGAGCTCTGACAGGATCAGTCCGCTGTTTTCCGTTCCGGCGCGCAGCAGGATCTGATGGATGATCTGAAGGATTCTTTTGTCGTTCATAGGTTTTCCGATTCTCCTCTCATCAGTGCCTGCACGAGGGTTTCGGCAGCTGTAAAGCGATCCTCATAATCGCCGGACAGACAGTGGTACCGGTACCCGCTCTCATCGAAGAGGCTTTTCAGCTGCTGACTGTAAAGCTCCCGGTCGGAGCGGATCGTACCGGATCTCGTGGAATCATCTATGTACGGGACGTCCGGCTCAAGAAAAAGAATGAGATCAAAGGTATTGACGGCGTCCACTGCGTCGGCGAGGGCGAGGGTTTTTACGGTGTCGTCCGCCGCTTTTTTCGACTGTTTCCGCGCTTTGCCGTCAGCTTCTGCGGTACCCTCCGGGCTGAAATCAGGTTTTTCTTTTGCTTTATTCCCGATCAGAAACTGAATGTAAAATTTCGTCGTGAGCGCGTCCGTGTCGATAAACAGGATCTTATTTGCCTTTTTTATGCCTTCCCAGACCGCTGTTTTCTGATAGAGTACGCATTTTTGCAGATCTTCCGCGGTCATCCAGTCCTCGCCGCCGGCTTCCGCGCAGAAATCTCTGCCCGCCTCCGGAACAAAAACCGTGTTGAAGCATTTGGCGAGATTCTCCGTGAGGGTGGATTTTCCTGTGCTCTCACCGCCGGCAAGCAGGACTGTTTTTACGTAATGCGGCCGCACAGTCTCCGGAATGTATTCCCAGTACCGGAACGGATCGGCGTGGATCTGTGTCGAGGAGACCGGGATCAGGGAGCGGTCTTCATAAATGACCTCTGCCTCCGGGTACAGTTTTTCCCAGCGGTCCTGCCCTTTATAATCCGATCCGCAGAAAACGGCGTCGACCGGCTTGCCGAGCATAGCGCGGACCCGGGCAGCGCCCTCCTCCCAGTAATCCCGGGAATCGTACTCTTCCTTTGTCGCGCATTCGTCCGGGAGCAGGCGGATCTTCACATTCGGAAGATGGCCTGTCAGGGCGAGCAGCCAGCGGTACCGTTCCTTGACCGGAATGCGGTCTCTGCTCTCCGAACAGGACAGGATGATATTTAATTCTCCGCACATCGCCGCCGCGTGCAGGATGGTGTGTACGTGTCCGAGGTGCAGCGGGTCAAAGCCGCCGCCGAAGATGCCTGTCTGATACCGCATTTGCCCGGTTCCTTTCTTTTGTGTTTTCACTGTGACCTGTCCGGCGTTTCTATTTACGAAGCATGTTCCATGTGTTTTGAAGAGGAGGATCCTTTCGATTCCCGGTTCCACTTGATGAGCATGATCACTGCATTTCCGAGATATACGATCCACATGAGGAGCGTCGCCATGCTCTCGCCGCCTTTCGCGAAGTGTACCGCCCACATAAAGACGGTCACGACGTCGACGGCGATCCAGAGCAGCCACTGTTCCATATACATATAGACCGAGACCGCCATCGCAATGACGGATACTACGGTGCTGAGAGCGTCCACAAAGGGAAGACTGCCGCCGAGCATCGCCAGTATTTTGCCGTACAGAGCGGTTCCGCCCGCTACTGCCAGAATCAGCAAAACGAGACCCCGCAGGGACATGCGGCGTTTTTCCACCTCGTGCGTTTCCCGGCTCATGTGCCGGCTCCAGACGATGAAGCCCCAGAACTGCATGGGAACATAGTAGAGCGCGTTCAGCATCACTTCGCCGTAGTATTTAGCCTTCCAGGAGATCCATGCGTAGAGGATCGAGTTGATCAGACCGAAGAAATACGCGGAAAGCTTTCCCTTCCCCGTGCAGACGACACAGGCGACGCCGGTCACCGCGGACACGATTCCCGTCGCTGTGTCCTTCCAATATACGGAAAGCGCGAAAATGACCGCGCACGCCGTGAGCAGCCAGGTCACTTCCCATTTCTTCCAGCCGGTGAATTCTTCTTTAATGAGATCGCGGATTCTCTGTTCTCTATGCATATATTGAGTTCCCCGATGATGTTTTCTGCTCCGTGAAATGATCCGCGGCAGTTATTTGCGTTCCTCTTTATTATAGAGATAATCGATAATGTTGTCCGTGATGATCTCAAACGGCTCACTCCCGACGCTCATCTCTTTATAGAAAGAGAACGCTTTGATTCCCAGAAGGAGATCCCGCTGTTCCAGTGTTTCCCAGTATTCTTTCAATTCGCTGCCGCTCTCGAGAATATTTTCGCTCAGGGATCCCATGACGCTGCTCACGGTCTCGATCATTGTTTCCGCGTCGCCGATATTTTCCTGCATTAGATATGTGCCTGCCTCGGAATCCTGCGCATGCGGGAACATTTTCGACGCATACTTATAGATAAGACGCTGCCCGTCCAGAGTCAGAAGATCCGGCTCTGCCGGAGGCGCGGTCGCTGCATCGGCAAGAAGTTTTTCGCGGAACTCCTTTCTTCTGGAGGCATCCAGCCGTTTCTGACGGTTGGATTCTTCTTCCTCACGCTGCCGGAGGGCTTCCTGCGCAAGGAGTTTTTCTTTTAACTGCTCGGTGCGGTTGTTCACTTCATTCCGCACAGTTTCCGGATCCAGGCGCTGCGCAGCAGCTGCTGTTTTTCCGGAAATGCCGGGTGCCGGATTTACGGACACAGGAGCGGTGGGACTTGCGGATGTACCGGAAGCAGTTCCTGCGGGAGAAGCGGAACCCGGATTAACAGGAGTTCCTGGAAAAGGATGATTAGTCATAACAACAGAGGGTTTTACAGCATCTTTTTTACTTCTGCTGTATCGGAATAACAGATAGGACAGGAGAATAATGCCCAGAAAGGAGGCGTTCATTGCCCAGTAGCCATCGATCTCATTAAGAGATCTCCAGGACCCTATAAAAGTAATGAACTCGATGATTCCCCAGGAAAGTCCCGCGATAGGCCACCCGATTCCGCGCTTTTTCCCGGTAGCGCACTCGAACAGGCCGATTATGCTTAGAATCAGACCAAGAGCAGTTACAGCAAAGAAAAATGTTCCGAACAATACGAAAATAAATCCCCAAACGCCGTATGCTGTTACTTTCAGCGTATTTTTCTCACTCATACCGGTACGGATCCTTTTTGAAAATGCCTGTTTTCCTGTCACGGTTATTTTATAGCATATTTTCATGCCCGTTTTTTTAGGGCTTTCAAAGCTGCACAGGAAGAGGCATTATTTTCCGGAACCGATGCCGCCGGCATTTTTACCGCAATCCGCTGTGCAGTTTTATTATACACAATAATGCACAAGCGTCTCAGTATTTTTTGTGCAAACGGGGACATTTCATTTTCCTGCGTACAAGGGTATAGTGTAAGGGGGAATAAGATTGCATTTCCCTTCATTCTTGCAAAGGAGGGTGGTCATTATGAATCATTCAGATCTGAAGAAGTACCGCACGGACCTGTTCCGGAAGGCGGCAGCGCATGAGAAAGTGGATCGCGTCCCTTTCTTCTCGTTTGCGGTGACGTGGAAAATCCTTGATGCAGGGTACAAACTGTCGGAAGGGCTTCGGAATTATGACAAAATGACAGAAGCGATCCGGATGCATCAGGAAAAATATAATTTTGACGCCATCTTTGAGCTCGGTGTCCGCAATATCGTGCGGCTGGTCGATCATCTCGGCGGCGGCACCTATATTATCAATGATGAGATCGGCGCGATCCAGTATAAAGATAATGCGCTTGTGGAGATCAATGAGCTGGATGATTATTTAAAAGATCCCACAAAGTTTCTGTGGGAGAGAGGCATGGCAAAGAAGTATCCGAAATGGGCGGACGGTACGATCACTGTCGCAGATCTTCAGAAATGCTTTGACGAGCAGAAAGCATTTCTGAAGTATTTCACATCCATTAAAAAAATACTGACGAAAGAGTACGGGCTTCCGACATTTACGGCACAGAGCGTGCCCTGTTACCCGGGAATCGACTTTCTGTTCAACTCCATTCTCGGCATTAAGAATCTGTCTGTCCTCATGCGCAGAGCGCCGGAGAAAATTGATGAGGCGGTGGCTGTGACAAATGAATTTTTCCAGGTCCCGGGCATCGCAGCGCTTAAGAAACGCAAAGGACCGAATCCGAAAGCCTGTTTCGACTATGATATCGCCCTGCTCGTGCACACGATCCTGAATCGGAAACAGTTTGACCGCTGGCTCTGGCCGGATCTTAAGGACGAGCTGGACATCCTGAATGATAAGAATATGACGGTCCGTCTCTTCATGGAGGGCAGCAGCAAGCCGTTCTGGGATCACCTGCAGGACTACAGGAAAGGCATTATCACGATGCATCTCGAGAAAGACGATCCCTTCGAATGCCGCAGGCAGCTCCCGAACTGCGCGATCGCGGGAGGGATGGAACTGGAAATGCTCGGCAGGGGCACGCCGGAGCAGTGTGTGGAACATGTGAAAGCCCTGATCGATGGTCTGGACGCATTTAACGGCGGACTGATCCTGACGCAGGAAGGCATGGTGACTTACAAAGTAGATGCGAAGCCCGAAAATATGAAAGCCGTCTCTGATTTTGTGCTGGGATACCGCGGATAATAAGCGGAAAATGACGCCGATGACAGGAGCCTGATTTTAAAAAAGCAGTTTTTCTAAAACAGATTTTCTAAAACAGATTTTCTAAAACAGGGTTTGCCCGGTGAAACGGGAGAAAGGAAAATCCAATCGCTTTCACCTCTGATTGGAATATATGAGATACGATGGAGAATAAAAATATCATTACAAAATATCCGGAAGGACTGGATTATCTGGAGAAGAAGCTGAATGTTCTCGGACTGCCCAGAGTCCTTCTGACAAAACTCAGAAAAAAGCTGATCAAAAGCCTGATCCTGACGCTGGTGCGGCAGTAAGACGCGGCATTTAAGCGTGTTGCAAAAAAGTGATAAGAGAAAAGCAGGGAGATTGTCCGGAGATGGATCCGGCACATTCTGCATCAGCAAAAGCACAGAAGAGGGACTGTATGGAAGAAAAGAAGAATAAACCTGCAAAAATGACGACATTTTCCGTTCCGCTCGGACTGCTGGATTATATCAATCCTATCTGTTACAGCGTAACGGTCTATACCCTCGCAAAGAACATGAAGACGGCCATGGGAAGTCCGTGGTATACCGTTTTTATGATCGGGGCGATTCTTTCGCTTGTGTTCGGATTTGTGATCCCGACGGGAAAACTGATCGTGGGACTCGGCATCATCAAATTTGTCATGCCGGTCATCCTCGTTTTTCTTGTCAATACGGGGATCCTCATTGCTGGAACAACACTGTTTAAGACGGTGATGGGGCTTTCCGACATTGTTTTTGGCGTGATTATCGCAGTTGTGCTGGTCTTGCTGGCGATGATCTACCGCAAATCGAAGAAGTTCAACACGGTCGCCGTGCTGATCGGAGCCGCGGGGTATGTGCTGATCTACACTTCTCTTATTACGATGTCGATCCGAAGCGGACGCCCGCTCGTGATCTTCCTGTTTGCGCTGGCGATCTGTCTCTTCGTATTTCTTTGTACCGTGGGAATCAAGGCGAATCTGTACGATCCGAAAGTCCACTGGGTGATAGAGGGCTGCAATGTGGTCTGCCAGTTCGCCGTGGCGCTCGGAACCGTGCTGCTGTTCCGGTAGCAGGGGGTGGCATTAGGAGAGGATGTTCTTATCAGAGATTTTCCTTATCAGGGGCTGGCATTAGGAGAGGATGTCTTTATCAGAGACTTTCCTTATCAGGGGCTGACCTTAGGAGAAGCTGTCCCGAAAGACAAGAAGAACGGTGCTGTCGCAGCATTAAATTGCGACAGCACCGATTTTTGACACGGAGAGGATGGGATTCGAACCCATGCGCCCTTGCGGACAAACGGTTTTCAAGACCGCCTCGTTATGACCACTTCGATACCTCTCCTTATGAAACGGATGGCGTCCATCCGCCTGCTCTTTGAGAGCAGAGAAATTATAGCATTCTTCGGGAGAGGTTTCAACACCAAGTTTCGGCGGAGGCAGCTTCAAGAATAGGACGAGCAGCGCTGAAAAGAGCCTGATCGACTGAGAATAGAAGTGACCAGAGTTGCAGAAATAGGACGAATAGTTCTGAAAAGAGCTTGATCGACTGAGAATAGAAGTGACCAGAGTTGCAGAAATAGGACGAATAGTTCTGAAAAGAGCTCGATCGACTGAAAATAGAAGAGAGCAGAGCTTCAAAAATAGGACGAACAGTTCTGAAAAGAGCTTGATCGACTGAAAACAGAAGAGAGAAGAGCTCAAAAAAAGGGACGAGCAACGCTAAAATGAGCATTTTCGTCTGATAAAAGGAGCCAAAGAGAAGGAGCCAAAGAAAAGGAGCCAAAGAAAAGGAGCCAAAGAGAAGGAGCCAAAGAGAACCGTCCCCTTTGGCTTCTTCTTCCTTTTTCAGGCTGCTTCTTTGAACTTATCCGCAGATCTGCCCAACCGGAAGGCAGCACAAAATGGTAAATGTCGCTGCCGCTGTAAGAATCACGATCCTTGCGGCTGCGATTTTTCTGTAAAGCTGCACCAGGATCATGATACACGCGAGAAGCAGAACAAGAAGGAACCATCCGGAGAGCATCCGCCTTGGCGTCGGGCCGAACAGGCCGATATAGATCCCAAACAGCTTCCATCCTGCAAGCATAGCAAATGCAGTCGTAAATGCAAACTGCACCGTCAGCAGGATCCTCGGTACGCCGGACCAGCCGGTTGCAGTCCCGGCGGCGTTTCTTTCCGAATCCTTTAAAAACAGAGAATATACACCGAGAGTCCCGATATTGATGATGACGATCCGGACAAGCTGCCAGAACCCGTTCACAGCCAGCCTTGAAGCCTGTGGCGCGGTGATGTTAACAAGCCCTATGAGTTCCCGGAGGGATACCGCGAAGAAGAGGGTATACACCGCGCAGAGCATGCCGCTCACAATATAGAGCGTTACGATCGGAAATGCATGCCATGAACGGGTCGCGTTCTGAAACTCCTCTTCGGTGAACACCGGTCTGCTCCGCTTTAACGAGCCGCCGACAAGGCCGAACAGCCATGCCCCGACCGGGATCGAGAAAATGAGCTTGGGAATGAAATCGTCGAAGAAATTCGCGAGATAAGTCTCATAAAAGGATTCGACCATCTCCGCAAAAGAACGAAGCAATTTAAAAATCCCGAAATCGAGGTCAGAAAATGCGGACGAAACACCGGCCAGCAGATTCCAGATCACAGCGGTGAGAATGAGTCCGAACAGCACACCGACGGCGATCAGCCATTTCTCGGTCTGAGAATAACGACCCGGCTGCTTCTGCGGAGCGGGAGATGCCGGGGCAGCAGGTGCGGAAGTCCCCTTGGCAGTGGGCAGGGGAGTGCCTGGTGTGCAGGGAGCGGCTGGCAGGGGAGTGCCTGGAGTGGCGGGCGCCGGTGCATTCGGTATGTTCGGGACTCCGAGGACGGGATCATTTGCCATGATCGAACGTTCGGAAACCGGAGCATTTGTCATATTCGGAAGATACGGGGAAGCTGCGATTTTCGCGCCGGTATTTCTCTTCGCGCTGCTGAAAAGGGAAACGATCCGCAAGTGGATATTTCCGAAAGGCAAAGCAAAAAAGCCCTGCACCATGTCGAGCCAGAACAGATGACCGGTCCTGCCGTTAATAAGCATGCCGGTGCGCGCGATGACGTAACAGACCATGGTGACATGCCACATGAAGAACTGCGCGGGTTCCATATCCTTATGCAGTCCGTAAATATACAGCGCAGCAGCCTGCGCAAGAGCACAGACCGCAAAGAAAATGCCTTCCCATACGGTATGCCCGGCGCTTTTCAGGGCAGAAAATGTCCGGCCGGAAAAATATGCGAAGCATTCCGTGCAGATAATGAACAGGATGCTGAAGAAGAGGAAGCCGGAGACCCAGTTCGGATCGTCCCAGAAATTTGCTGCATATATGTAGCCGATACCGTAGCTGATGATGGCAGCGATGCGGAAAAGGCGGATGTTTTTTTTATTTGTCAGATCACATGGATTCATTTTGAGTGTCCTCCGGTGAATCAGGGACATATTCAATGAAATCACCCGGCTGGCAGTGCAGCTCGCGGCAGAGCGCCTCCAGTGTCGTAAAGCGGATCGCCTTCGCCTTATTATTCTTCAGGATCGAAAGGTTCGCGGGCGTGAGGTCGATCTTCTGAGCGAGCGTGCCTGCACTGATATGGTTTTTCGCCATGACGACGTCGAGATTTATACGGATCATAGCGGCCTCCTATATCGTGTAGTCGAGTTCGTCCTGCATGGCGACCGCTTTTCCGAACGCATTCCGGACGACCCGGATGATCAGCATCATAAATATCGCCGCAGCAGACAGAACCAGTACCGGAAGATAGCAGGTCAGTCCGATCACCGCTGTCATAAATGCCGCCGCCAGAACTTCGAGGCCGATCCTGCGGAGGGAGGCGACATTTTCCGCGACAAAGACGTCGCCGCGGCCGATCCGCCCGAGCAGCCGGTAAAGGTCAGTGAGGCAGACAAATGCCAGCGCAGCGCACACATACCCGCATCCAAGCATGACGCCAAAACGCGTGTTTCCTGTCAGCCACGGCGTCGAGCGTTCCATAAAGTGCCCCACGATCCGCGGTCCTGTCAAAGTCATCACGGCCGCAGCGGCATACAGGAGCAAAATGCATCCTTTGGTCAGACGGATGCTGTTTTCTTCATTGAATATTCCTGAATTCGTTTGTTTTTTCATGGTTTCGGGTCCCTTGGCTGCCATTGCTTTGCGGCGTATTGCAGGCTGGATTTCTTCTGCCGTCTGCAGGATATCCACACAAAGTCGATGACAGGATCATGATATATCATGAGCAGAGGATACTCCTTGGGTTATCGAATGTCAATATAAATTTATCGAAAAACGATAAATTGACCTTGCGGCGAGGTGAAGGAGAAAGAGCAAGATGTCTGACGCTGAAAAATAGGACGAACGGTCGGGAACATGGGCCGATCGACTGAGGAAGCAAGATGTCCGACACTGAAAAATAGGACGAATGGTCGGGAACATGGCCCGATCGACTGAGAAAGCAAGATGGTAGCGGCAGAAAAGTAGGACGAACGGGCAGGAACAGAGCCCGATCGACTGAGAAAGCAAGATGGTAGCGGCAGAAAAGTAGGACGAACGGGCAGGAACTGAGCCCGATCGACTGAGAAAGCAAGATGGCAGCGACAGAAAAGTAGGACGAACGGGCAGGAACAGAGCCGATCGACTGAGAAAGCAAGATGGCAGCGGCGGAAAAATAGGACGAAGAGAACAAAAAAGAGTCTCTTCGTCCTAAAATTGTGGCTCAAAATCGGATGCGCCAAAGAGAACCGTCCTCCTTGGCCCCACCTTATTATCTCTGCCCTAGCCCAAGTCTCGGATCCGCGTTGAGATCCCAACCGGAAATATGTCCGGCCTTGAACTCATAGTAAGCAGCCGCGCCGATCATCGCCGCGTTGTCCGTGCATAGAATTGGCGGCGGCACGAACAGCGAGACGCCTTCCGCTGCGCAGCGGCGTTCCATCTCCGCGCGGAGCGTGCTGTTGGAGGCGACGCCCCCGGCGAGCGCGGCGCGCCGGAAGCCGGTCTCATGACAGGCGTGGAGCATGTGGTCGCACAGAACGTCGACGACAGCCTTCTGGAAGGACGCCGCGAGGTCCGCCTGCGGGACTTCTTCGCCCGCCATTTTCGCGGTGTTGAGGTAGTTCAGGACGCAGCTCTTTAAGCCGCTGAAGCTGAAGTCATATTCCGCGCCGTTCACTTTGGCTTTGGGAAATGTAATCGCGTCCGCATTTCCCTCTCTGGAAACCTTATCGATCTTCGGTCCGCCGGGATACCCCAGTCCGATGGCGCGGGCGACTTTGTCAAATACTTCCCCGGCTGCGTCGTCCACTGTCCTGCCGAGGATCTCAAATTGCGCGTAATCCTCCACAATAACAAGATGAGTGTGTCCGCCGGAGACAATGAGCCCGAGATAGGGCGGTTCCAGATCCGGATGCGCGATATAATTGGCCGCGATATGCCCCTCGATGTGGTTGACGCCGACCAGCGGTTTTCCCGCCGCCCAGGCGATGGCCTTCGCCTCGGAAACGCCGACGAGCAGCGGCCCGACAAGTCCCGGTCCGTAAGTCACAGCGACCGCGTCGATCTCATCAAGAGTCTTCCCGGCATCGTCCAGCGCTTTTCGCACCACGGGATTAATCTTTTCGATGTGTTTGCGGGAGGCGATCTCCGGCACGACGCCGCCGTACTCCGTGTGGAGCGCGATCTGCGTGTAGATCACATTGGAGAGGATCTCCCTTCCGTTCCGGACGACCGCGGCCGCGGTCTCGTCGCAGGACGTCTCGATCGCGAGAATGTCAGTGTATTCTTTCATAATAGAAATATTATCCATAAATACTGTTAGTCTGCTTTCTCTATAGAAATATCTTCTTTAAATACTGTAAGTCTGCCTTCTCTTTTTACACCAAAAAAGAAGAATAGTCCACGACTTTTTGCAGCATTTACATCAGGCACAACATGTGTTAATAATAAGTTTATAAGAGCGTTTTCTACATTTAATGGCTTGTGACCAGTCTCTTATGTATTCTGAAAATCATTTCAAATGGAGGCCTTTCCATGAGACATGTTTCACGCACGAAAATGAAAAAGCTGCCCCTGCGCACAAGCTGCCTTTTGATTGCTCTGCTGATGATGCTGGCATCCGTTCTTGCGGGATGCGGCGCTGAAAATGCCGCCGATTCCGGCAGCTCTTCCTCCGCGGAAGCTTCCGAAGCGTCTGAAAATGCGGACTCCGAGACGCCGAAACCGACTTTGACGCCGGCTCCGGTCGTGAAGGAGACATTTGAGGGCGAACTGACGGACTTCGCTTATGGTGAATTTGTCCTTTCCGGAGAGTCGGAGGAGAAGACATTTTACAGAGACGCGTATACCTATTACAACCTGAACGGCGGCTCGAATCTCACCCTCGGAGACACGGTGGACGTAATCTACCACGACGTGGAGGGGAAAAATATAGCCGAACAGGTCATTGTCACCCGTCACGAAGAAGAAAAGTCTGTCTTCGGCGGACTTGTTTACCGTTACAGCGACGGACAGCTTGTCGTCACGGGCACGGAAATGACAGCGCAGTTTTCCATCGACAAAAAGACGAAAGTGAACGGAGAACTGTCCGAAGGCGATACAGTCGAAGTTACTTACACGGGCGATATCAGTGAAGAACCATATGCGGTCAGTGTGAACGTTATTACAGAGAATCTTCAGCCCCAGATCTACCTCATTTCCGGTACGGTCTCGGAAGTGGCCGCTGATTCGATCCTGCTCAGCATCAGCTCCGCTACCGCATATCGTATTATGATCTCTTCCGGGACAAAGATCACGGGCATTGCGGACAAGGCGGCAGTCGGGGATACCGTGTCTGTGTCATTTACCGGCCAGATCGACGAGACACCGACGGCGATCGAACTCTCGATTCTGAAACATAAGGAAGAAGACGACATTTTCCACAGCATAAACGGCGTGGTGGACAAGGTCGAGAAGAAGTCATTTACGCTGCGGACAAAGGAAAATACATACACCTTCCTGATTTACGAAAAGATCAGCTATAAGGGAGAAAAACTGGCATCCGGACAGCAGGCAACGGTGACCTATTACGGCAAGCTGAAAGAGGATCCGGTCGCGGTCGCGGTTTACTGCAGCGGCCCGCTTCCGACGCCGACACCGACGGGAACACCGACGGCAACACCTACCGTTACGCCTACAGAAACACCGGCGCCGAAACCCACGGAATCCCCGGTTCCGACAGCGACGCCTACGGAATCACCGACACCGACGGCAACACCTACCGTTACGCCTACAGAAACACCGGCGCCGAAACCCACGGAATCCCCGGTTCCGACAGCGACGCCTACGGAATCACCGGCACCGACGGCGACACCGACGGAAACTCCTACACCGACCGCGGCACCGACGGAGACACCGACGCCGACCGCGGAACCGACAGAGACACCTACACCGGAACCGACTACGACACCGACGGAAACACCGACGCCGGAGCCCACGGAAGAGCCAACCCCGGAACCGACAGAAGAGCCGATCCCGGAACCGACGGAAGAACCGACACCGACAGAAACGCCTGCTCCGACACCGACAGGAGAACCTCTGCCTGAAATCAAAATTGATGGTTCCGGCGAGATCATAAAGTGGAAAGATGAGTACATCATTCACACGGATACGGACAAGAAACTTACATTTACCATCGATCCGGAATTCCAGATCGCAAGCGGTTATCTCCCGGAAAAGGGCGATATCGTCAAGTTCACCTACGAAGCAGGAAAAATGTCTCTGCTGAAACTGGAACTTGTGGGGAAAAACAGAGACACGCTGGCGGGCTGGATCACGGAATGGGATAAGAATAACAACAGTGTTACGATCACTTCTGTAACCGGGGAAAAACAGAAATACACGATCGCTAAAAATATCGATGTTCTCCTCGGATATGAGCCGAAGCTGGGTGATTTCGTTTATTACAAAATCAACGAGGCAAAGACGGAAATAACGTACGTGAGATTCCTGTCCCATCCGGAGAAAAAGGAGGAAAAGGATAAGGAAAAGAAATAGGCTTGTTTGAATAGCTATCTCTTAATCGGGAATAAAAAAAGGAGCTTTTTCCTATGGCTCAAAAAAGGCAGCCGGTATCTGGAACGATACCGGCTGCCTCAGACTGTAGACAAAGTCCAGAGCATTTGCTCTGGATTTTGTTTTGCCATTAAGGAAAGATACCGTCTGAAATGG
>SVDL01000013.1 GCA_015057835.1 Lachnospiraceae bacterium | reverse complement strand
GCAGTATAGGGAGTATCACACCTTATAAACGTTGATGAAAGACTAAAAACTATGTCTACTTTTCGTTGACTAGTGCATTGACATGCTTGGCTCTGACCCAAAAAGTCGGTGAGAGGCATGTTAAAAGAGAAAAAGCAAGATTTGACATGCCTGGCTCTGACCCAAAATGACGGTGAAAGGCATGGTAAAAGAGAAAAAACAAGAATTGACATGCCTCATCCGGTGCCAAAGAGTCAGAGAGAGGCATGGCAAAAGAGAAAAAACAAGATTAGACATGCCTCATCCAGCTTCAAAAAGCCGGTGAGAGGCATGGCAAACAAGAAGAATTAAGATAAGACATGCCCCGTCCTGCCCCGAAGAGTCAGCGCGGGGCATGGTAAAAGAGAAAAAACAAGATAAGACATGCCCCGACCGGCCCCAAAGAGTCAGCACAGGGCAAAGTAATAGTAAAAGAGATAAATCTCACGACTCCCGGATGAGCCGATAGAAGAACTCCACCGCCTTGCCGACGGCCGGAAGCGTGATGCGCTCATTGCTTCCGTGAATAAGTCCGCGTTCCTCTTTCGTGAGGTGCATCGCGGAAAATTTGTACACGCGGTCGGAAATATCGCGGTAATGCCGGCTGTCAGAGCACTGGACCATGAGATAAGGCGCGACGAGGGTGCCCCGCCAGGTGCCTTTGACAGCGTGGACGACGCGCGCCCATCCTTCGACATCCGTGCGGGAGACGGGGCTCGGATCGATCGCATAATTGCCTATCGGCTCGATTTTTACGGCGTCATTGCCGATCCTGCTGTGCAGGGAGGGAATGACACTTTTTATTGTCTCCGCAGGATTGATGCGGACGTTGGCGATGACGGAAGCGGACGGCGGAATGACGTTCGGGGCTTTGCTGCCCTCCATCTGGGTAAATGCGACCGTTGTGCGCACAAGAGCGTTCAGCTCGCCGCCGGTCTTCTTGCAGAGGATGTTCAGGGCCGGCTTAAAGAGCCAGAGATTGGCAAATATTATCCTGTACAGGAATGTAGATTCTCTCCCCATGATGTCAAACATCTTCAGGGCAGGCGCGGTCAGATGCATCGGCAGCGGGTGGTCCTCCACCTTTTTTACGGCATCGGCAAGAACGCCCACCGGTGTATGGGGTTTCGGGGCGGAAGCGTGGCCGCCGGCGCTCTTTGTGCTCAGACGGAGATTCATGATTCCTTTTTCTGCGATGCCGATGAGTGCGCAGGGTTTTGCGACACCCGGGAAGACATTCTCCACGACGGCGCCGCCCTCGTCGATCACCATGGAGAGGCGGATGCTGTTCTTCTGAAAATAGTCCACGATCACGGCTGCGCCCGGACCCTGGATCTCCTCACTGCCGGAGAAGGCAAGATAAATATCGTTTTCCGGCACAAATCCTTCCCTGATAAGACGGTTGGCTGCCGTCAGGATCCCGTTGAAGGTCACTTTTGTGTCCAGCGTGCCGCGGCCCCAGAGGGTCCCGTCTTCGATGATCCCTTCAAACGGCAGCTTTTCCCAGGAATCCTCCTCCACGGGCACGACATCATAGTGTGCCATCAGCACAGACGCTTCTGCGTCCGGATTTCCGTGATTTTTTCCTTTCCATAAGAAAAGCTTCGCCCTCTTGTGAACAGGGATCTCTTCGCAGACCCGGATGACTTCCGGGTAAAGAGAGGGGAGCATACCGGTCAGTTTGTCAAATTCTTTATCGTCTTCAATAGTGCTGTCTTCATAGGAAACGGTCCTGCAGCGAACAAGCTTCTGCAGATTTGCGACCGCCTCCTCGTTGTCGACAGTGACATCATCGAAGCTGTCTTCCGTCTGCGCGGCGGAAGGTCTGAACATTGCTCCGCGAATAAGAACTGTAAGAATCAGTACAGCGAGCACAGAGAGAATAAGCCAGCCGATCATAATAATATCTCCTTTACGTCATTTTCCTAAAAGTTCCCGGGAATCCCCGGAATCTCAGCCTCGGGATTTACAGGCTCCTGGTCCCGGAATCCCCGGGATAGTGTTTCAGGAATCTCCGGGAACCCCGGCTTCTTTAAACGTGTATCATTTCCGCGCCGTTTCATAAACGGATCCTGCCTGTGCTGCTGCACGGACATCTGACAGGGCTCAGGGTTCATAATCCGAGTAGATCAGAAAATTGAGGATCAGCCGGAACCGCTCCTCCCTGTCGTCAAGATCAAGCGGAAATTCTTCCGTGAGCCGCCGGATGCGGTAGAGCAGAGTGTTTTTATGGATCCGGAGAGCGGCGGCGGTTCGCTGAATGCTGCGTTCCTCCATGATATAGGTCTGCAGGGTGGTGAGATATTCGGTGCCGTGTTCCTTGTCGTACCGGCGGATCGCCTTGCAGACCGGATCTTCCAGATTGACGGTCTGGGTCTTCCGGAGGAAGTTTCTTGTGTAGGAAACGGCGCATTCACGGCAGTGGCAGATTCTGCGGTTCTTCTGAAATGCCGCTTCAAGTGCGATCTGAGCCTGCTCAAGATATTGCGGCATATGAAAGAGGTTCCGGAACGGGTAGCTGATCCCGATGTGGATCTCGCTTCCGTGCAGGATACGGGGAAGTTGGGAGGTCAGGACTTCCAGCGGCAGGTGAGAGGTGTTCAGGATGAGGACGACAGCACCTTCGTGCTCGAGTACATAGCAGTCGGAAAATGTCTGGGAGATCTGATGGATCAGCCTGGAATAAATAAGACTGTTCCCGTAGCGCTCCCGGATGACGCAAAGATGCTTTTCATCCGTTTCGCTCCATCCGATGCGGGTGAAAAAATCCCACACCTGATCTTTAGACATGACAGAGGTGCCGTCCAGAAGGCCCAGAAAGACGTTGTTCTGTTCAGGCCTGTCCGCCTGCATGCCGCTCCGCTCCCACCAGCGGTGGAACTGACCGTTCAGAACGTGAAACAGCTGCCGGTCTTTTTCGGAGACGGTCTCTCCCGGGATCGCGAAAAAACAGAATCCCCACAGCCAGCCGTTGATCATAATGTTCTGAGTGAAGAAACGGGCCTTGAGCAGCGGTTCTTCGAAAATATAAGGCGTCTTTGCGTTGAGACGGTTCCGCAGGACATCGGTATAGGCTGTGACATGCGGGAGAGGAAGTCCGGCTTTCAGCTGCAGTTCATTTAAGTTTTCGGCGCTGATCTGCGGCGCGTATTCCTTTCCGGCGACCGCCTGCATGATAAAGCCGGCATTCATGATGCCGATCAGAGTATGCATGATCTCCGCCCCCATCTCCGCCACTTCCTGCAGCGGACATTTCTCTTCGATCCGGTCCCGGACGGACAGATCCCATTCAAGATAATAATCGATCACTTCCAGGATCTTTTGGTACACTTCCTCGATCGTACCGTTCCGCACAATGAAATAATCATTTTTATTGGCGCAGATCACCATGCCGGGCATGCTCTGGATAAAGTCTTCCGACAGCCCGACATAGACCGTGTGCGGCTGAAAACGGTCGCTGCTGAACAGGAGCGAAGCGTTCCGGATGCACATTTCCCCGGATATGATGTGCGTATCAATGTCATGATCCTTCAGACTTTCCGCAAGGATCCACATACTCAGATACATCAGCGTCTTCCTTTTTCAGATTAATATTTCTATTTGTGATAATATCACAAATTCAAAACGATATAAAGATGATGATTTGGGATGCAGAAACATATTCAAAGAACGGATGTGCCAATATAATAAAAACAGAAAATCGCAGAACGAACTGCTTTCATTGAGATCATAAGCAACAGGTGTCCTGCGGGAGCAGGAAAAAAGGAGTAAACATGCTTACAGAACGCGAAAATATGGAGTTGTGCTGGAATCACGAACAGCCGGAATGGGTGCCGATGATCAATACCGCAGCCCAGATGATCATTTCTCCGGAGATCAACGACAGGCCGCTCTTCATGAGCGGAAAGGACGATTTCGGCCTGGAATGGGAAGTCGATCCGGCGCACCCGGAGCTGATGAGCCACGTGAAGCCGGGTCAGCCGCTGCTCGAGGATATCTGCGACTGGGAGGATTTCATTAAATTCCCGAGCTGCAAGGATAAGAACTGGGAAGCCGCTGCGGCAAGAACAAAAGCCATGTGGGCCAAGAAGGATCAGCTGCAGGGATATTACGTCGGCAACATGGGAGCATTCGAGCGGATCTGCTCGACCATGGGCCATGTCAACGCCCTGATGGCGCCGTTTGACGATGAGGAAGCCTATCAGGCATATGTCAACGCCTACGTCGATTACCGGCTGGAGCAGTTCCCCTTCATTAAAAAATATTATGATGTCGATTTTGTCATGATGCACGATGACTGGGGCAACCAGCAGCAGCTGTTCATGTCGCCGGAAATGTGGAGAAAGTTCTACAAA
Source organism: Lachnospiraceae bacterium (assembly GCA_015057835.1). Lineage (GTDB taxonomy): Bacteria > Bacillota > Clostridia > Lachnospirales > Lachnospiraceae > Chordicoccus. Next base: position 28,157 of record SVDL01000013.1, on the reverse strand, counting down.
GAGCCGGAGCGCAGACTGGCGGCGGCCGCGCACGAACTCGGCATGAAATACATGCACCACAGCTGCGGCTACATCACGCCGATCGTGGGGGATCTTGTGGAGATCGGCGTTGACAGCTGGCACTCGGTCCAGCCGAACAACGATCTCAAGATGCTGAAGGAAAAATACGGCGACAAGCTGATCTTCGCGGGAGCGGTCGATCCCCAGGTCACGGATGTGCCCGGCGCGACGGAAGAAGATATCCGCGCGGATGTCCGAAGAGTCATAGATACTCTCGGAAAAGGCGGCGGCCTCATGGTATCCTCGGCGGTCATGTTCTCCATCGTTCCGAAGGTTGACGGCATTATCGACGACGAAGGAAAGAAATACGGACAGTACAAGAACCTCAAATTCGCATGAACACAATCCGGAAAGGACCGGAAAAAATAAACGAAGTATAAAAACACTTGCGGAACGGGATCACCGTTCGGAAAGGAGTATGAAATGGAAGGCAAATGGATTCTTACGGTACACACATTTATGGGCGATATGGCTTCGAAGTGCGACTATAAGGTCGACGGCGAGACCCTGACCGGTACGGTGGAAGATGCCGGCAACGGCGCTGTTGCGCAGATCGAAAACGGCACGTTCAAGGATGGCGCGTTCGATTATGAGATCACGATCAAGACAGCCGTCGGCGAAATGACGAATCATCTGTCCGGCAAACTGGAAGGCGACCGCCTGGTCGGCAAATCCGTAAACCCGATGGGCGAATTCGAGTGTGACGGCGTAAGAGCATAAGAAACCGATGTACAGTGCGTCCGGGATGCAGTGGGAGCTTCCGGGCGCATTTTTAAAAAACAGCCGTTTCCGGAAAGAAAAACGGCAGGAGGAAAAGATGGCATACAAAGTAATGGGAATCACAGCGGGAAGAAAGAACAGCAACGCGGAATTCCTGCTGAAAGAAGCGCTTTCGGCATGCGCGGACCAGGGTGCGGAGATCACGATGATCAATCTGCGCGACTATCATATCATTGACTGCACAGGCTGCACGGCATGTACAAAGGGCATGTCGGAGGGAAAGAACGTGGGCTGTGTGCTCGATAAAAAAGACGACAAAAAGAAGATCATGGACGTCATGCTGGCGCAGGACGCGGTGATCTATTCCGTCCCGACGTATGACCTTATGCCGACGGCGACGTATCTTTCTTTCGCGCAGAGAAGCCTTGCCTATGAGACGGCGTTCCTGGAGGCGATCCACGCGATCGAGCACAAGGACCGCATCGCCGGCCTTATTTCTGTCGGCGGATCGACGAGATCCTGGCAGTCCATGGCGCTGGAAGGCCTGCAGGCCACCATGTTCACGACGGACATGAAGGTCGTCGACATGATCCTCGCGCAGCGCGTACCGGGCAACGGGCAATGCCTGCTGAATGAGGATCTCATGAAGAGAGCGCACAAAATGGGCGAAAACATCATGACCGCGATCAAGACGCCGCCGGAAGAGAGAGGGTGGCTCGGTGAGGAAGACATGGGATGGTGCCCGAACTGCCACTCCAACGCCCTTGTTCTCGGCGAAGTGCAGTGGGACGGCCTGTATTATCCGGTGGAATGCCAGGTCTGCGGCGCCGGCGGGACGCTGGAGCCGACGGAAGACGGAAAATGGAAATTTGTCATTGCCCCGAACGGACTTCTCAAGGACCGCACGACCATAGAGGGACGCGCAAAACATCTGCAGGAGATCGGAGAGACCCAGGGCGGGTTCTTCGCGGATCCGGAGAAACAGAAGCTGGTCGCGGAGAGAAAACAGAAGTACCTGAACATGAAGTTTAAAGGGATCGATTGAGCAAAGGAGAAGATTATGCCCGAGATCATGAATCAGACCCATCCGCACCCGTACCGCCGAGGTGTTTCGATCATTGGCGTCGGATGCACCCCGTTTATGTATACGGTTGACAAAGAAGAGACGAACGGCCTCACGGAAGGCGAGCTGTTCGGCTACGCGGCGCTGAAGGCCATGGAAGACGCCGGCGTCAGCCCGAAAGATGTCGATTTTTATTTCCACGGCGAAGCGAGCCCCTTAAACGGCTCCAACTATCTCACGCCGAATATCCAGATCGCGAACTGGTTCGGCATGAAGGGCAAAGCCTCGATCCATCATTCCGAGGCCTGCTGCACAGGCTATTACGCAGTGGAAGAAGCCGTCAATGCGGTCGCTTCCGGCAAATATGACTGCGTCCTGACCGGGTGCGTCGAGTTCGGCGATTCCCTGGCGGTCCCGAACCATCCCTACAAGCGCGAAAAAATGACGATGGAAAAGTTCCTCCAGACGACGGCATGGCTTTATGACAGAAACTACACGAGGAGCCTTATGGCAGGACAGGAACTGATCTACGATGACGCTGCCGAGTGGTACAAGAGGACCCGCGGCATCACGGATCAGGAAATGGATGACACGCTCAACTGGATGTGCATCAACAACCGCCGGAACGCGTCCGTCAATGAACTTGCGATCGAGCGCCGGACCTATGAATCCATCGCGAAGGAAAAAGGCTTTGAAAATGTCATTGACTACATGCGCTCCCCATACAACCCGAAGATGGGTGATTTCCTCCGCGCGGGCGGCCTGGAACTCAAATGCGACGGCGCGGCGGCCGCGATCATCTGCGCCACGGACCTCGTGGACAAATTTATGGGCAACAAATCCCACAAAGCGGTCGAAGTGCTCGGCATCGGCTGCGCGGCCTGCGAGGCGACGACTCCTCATTTTGAGGTCACGGCAACCGAAGAGGCGATCCGCCAGGTTTACGAGCTGACCGGAGTAAAACCGGAAGAAATCGACATTTTCTACGCCAATGACTTTATCATTACCTCTCACCTCATCGCGGCGGAAATTGCCGGATACCTCCCGTACGGAGAGGGATGGAAATACATCTGCGAGGGCAGAACGGCTTACGACGGCGACAAACCGATCAACACAAACGGCGGACGCACTTCGTTCGGCCACGCCCACGCGGCGTCCGGTCTCGCGGACCTTTACGAAGCGGTGCGGCAGATGAGAGGCGAAGCCGGTGAAGGCCAGGTAAAGAGGCTTCCGAAGACGGCGATGCTGCGCGGCTACGGCGGAGCGCAGAACATCTGCACCTACATTATCCGGACGGCGGAATAAGGAGGGAAAGCGATGGCTATTAAACTGGAAAAAGTCGTTCAGACGTTTTATGAGAATCTGGAAGAAGGGAAAATCACCGGCCGGAAATGCCTGAAATGCGGTGCCGTGGAATTCCCGCCCGTCTACGCTTGCAACAAATGCGGATGCTGGGACATGGAATGGGTCGAGATCAGCGGAAAAGCGCGTCTTCACTCCATTGTCATGCCGGCGGCGCTCTCTTCAAAACCGGAATATAAGGCGCTGGGAAAATACGCGTATGGCGAAGTAGAGATCGAAGAAGGTGCGAGACTGAACGCGGTCGTGCGCGGCATCAACAAGAAAAAGAGAGCGGAAATGCTTGAAAAAGGACTGCTGCCGGCGCCCTGCCACGCGTCGATCTATCAGAGAGACGGCTACAAAACAGTTGTATTTGACCTCGACGAAGAATAAGGAGAAAAAACATGGACAGAAAAGAACTCGAAGCGAAAGTGCTGGAACTGGTAGCGATTTCCTATGACAGAGACGCCGCGGAGCTCTCCACCGCCACCAGTTTTAAGGAAGATCTGCAGGGCGCGTCGATCCAGATGGTAGCGCTCGTCGCCGAGATCGAGAATGAACTCGACGCGTTCATCCAGCTGCAGGATGCCGCGGGATGCACGACGGTCGGAGATCTGGTCGATCTTGTGGAAGAGGAACTCTGATCGCGGAGGACACGGAAAATGGGCATGCTGGAAAAGATCTATGAAAAGGCGAAGCAGAATCCTGTAAAAGTTGCTTTCCCGGAAGCATCGAACGAAAAAATGATGCAGGCGGCCTATGAGACCGGCAAAGAAGGCTACATTATCCCGGTGCTGGTAGGGCCGGAAGAAGAACTGCGTCTGCTTGCGGGAGAGCGCGGGTATGACCCGTCTGTCTTCACGTATGCGGATACGCAGGACGAAGCGCGGAAAAACGCCGTCATCGCAAATTATGTCGCGCTGCCGGATACGAGACTGAAAGAAAAAGCCCTCGCAAGACGAATGGAAAATCCGCTCTACTTCGCGATGGCAATGCAGAAGACCGGCGAAGTCGGCGTGACCTTTGCCGGCATTGACAATACGACCGGGGATGTGCTTTTAGCCGGTCAGATGATGATCGGCCTGATGCCCGGCATCAGCACCGTCTCCAGTATCGGGATCTGTGACATTCCGGGCTTTGAGGGCGGCGAGGACGGGCTGCTCGCGATCGGCGACAGCGCGGTCTGCACCAACCCGACGGCGAGACAGCTCGCGGATATCGCCATCTCGGCCTGCGAGACAGTGGAATCCCTGCTCGGATGGGATGCGCGGTGCGCGATGGTGAGCTACTCGACCCTCGGCAGCGGCCAGGGGGAACTCGTGGACAAAGTGGTCGACGCGGTGCGGATTGCGAAGGAAGAGAGACCGGATCTCGCTATAGACGGAGAATTCCAGTTTGACGCGGCGGTCAATCCCGCCGTGGCCGCGAAGAAGGTAAAACGGGAAAGCGCGGTCGCAGGGCGCGCGAACGTGGTCATCTGGCCGGATCTCAACGTCGGCAATGTCGGCGTGAAGCTCATCCAGCAGTTCGGACACGCGGACGCGTACGGGCCGATGCTGCAGGGATTTGACGGCGTGATCTGTGACTGCTCGCGCGGGGCACCGGTTTCGGAGATCAAGGGAAATATCATCATCTCCGCCGTTCGCGCCGCCGGTCTTGCGAAGGGAAAACAATCATGAACGAAAAAATATTTGCCGTCAACCCGGGTTCCACATCGACGAAAATAGCGCTGTTTCAGGGCGATGAGTGCGTATTTTCCAAAAATGTTGCTCATGACGCGTCGGAACTGGCACAGTTTCCGGAAATGCCGATGCAGCTGCCCTACCGGAAGAAAATGATCCTCTCGATCCTTGCGGAGGAGGGGCTCACGCTGGAGGGCACGGACGTATTTGTCGGACGGGGCGGCGGCCTGCTGCCGACAGAGGGCGGCACGTACGAGATCACGGATCTTGTGCTGGAACACGCGAGGACCTGCGCGAACGGCGTCATTCACCCCGCTACGCTGGGGCCGCAGCTTGCGAGAGCATTTGCCGCGGAATACGGCGGACGGGCGATGGTCGTCAACCCGCCGGATACCGATGAACTCACGGATCTTGCGCGTGTGACCGGCATTAAAGGCGTGGCGAGGACTGTGCATCTGCACGCGCTGAACCTCAAAGAGACCGCGATCCGGCACAGCGAAAAGGTGCTCGGAAAACGGTATGAGGAATGCAGCTACGTCGTCTGCCACATCGGCGGAGGCGTATCGGTCAGCGCCCACAGGAAAGGCAGAATGATCGACGGATACGACATCGTCGGCGGGGAAGGCCCGATGGCGCCGACCCGTTGCGGCGGCATTTCCGTCTATGATCTTCTTGATTACATGGAACGGGAGCAGGTCGATGTGAAAACGGTGCGGCGGCTGTGCACCGGAAATGGCGGATTTGTCTCGCACCTCGGCATTTCGGACGCGAAAGAAGTCACAAAAAGGGCTTCGGAAGGAGACCGCTATGCGGCCCTTGTGTGGGACGCGATGATCTACCAGATCGTGAAAGGGATCGGAGCCATGGCGGCGGCGCTGGGCGGAAAAGCGGACGGAATTCTCCTGGGCGGCGGAATGGTCCACAGTGAGGATCTTGTGAATAAGATCCGGGAAAATACAGAGTGGATCGCGCCGGTTTACGCGTATCCGGGAGAGTTCGAGATGGAAGCAATGGCGGCCGGCGCGCTCCGCGTGCTCCGGGGCAGTGAGGAACTGAAAATTTATACCGGGAAACCGGTCTTTCAGGGATTTTAACCGCTCTTGACGAATAAGACAGGGGCCTGCTTCGCGGGCCTCTTACAGAAGGAGAAATCAGTATGGCTGTGACGATCAGGATCGACGGAAAGGAGATCCGGACGGAAAAGGGAACAAGCGTCCTTACGGCGGCACTGGAGAACGGGATCTATATCCCGCACCTGTGCCACCATAAGGATCTGCCGGAACTGGGGTCATGCAGGCTGTGCATTGTGGCGGTTGAGGGACAGGAGGGCGTGACGCCTTCCTGCGAGCTGAAAGCGGAGGAAGGGCTGTCCGTGATCACGGATACCCCGGAAATCCAGCATTTAAGAAAACTCGCGATGGAACTGCTGCTTTCTGCGCACCCCGAGGACTGCTCGACCTGCCCCAAATACGGCAGATGCGAGCTGCAGACGCTGATCCAGTATATGGGCGTTTCGGCGACCCGGATGATGACGAGAGTGAAGGGATTCCCGTCCGAGGAGAGAAATCCGCTCCTCATTCATGACATGAACCGCTGCGTGCTGTGCGGGCGGTGTGTCCGCGCGTGCGGGGACCTTCGTAAAGTCGGCGTACTGCAGTACAACAAAAAAGAACTGGAAACTTATGTCGGAACACTGCATGACCGGCTTCTTGCGGACGCGGACTGCCGGTTCTGCGGCGCGTGCGCGGAGGTCTGTCCGACCGGAACGATCCGCGACTATCTGAATTACACTCCGGTCGAAAAGAAGGATACACTGATCCCGTGCAGGGCGGCCTGCCCGGTCCATACCGACGTACCGCGGTATCTGAGACTGGTCAGACAGGGAAAATACGCGGAAGCGACCGCTGTCATCCACGAAAAGCTCCCGTTCCCGGAATGTCTCGGACGGGTCTGCACGCATGTCTGTGAAGCGGACTGCCGGAGAGGCGTCGTGAACGAGCCGGTCTCCATCCGGAATCTGAAGCGCTACGCGGCGGAGCATACGGACAATTCTCTCTGGATCAGCGCTTCGAAGCAGCTGCCGCCCACAGGGAAAAAGGCAGCGGTCATCGGAGGCGGCCCGGCGGGCATGAGCGCGGCGTATTATCTCGCAAAACAGGGACACTCGGTGACGATTTTCGAGGCACGGGAAGCCCTGGGCGGGCAGATGCAGTTCGGCATTCCGTCTTACCGGCTTCCGAGAGACGTCGTGCAGAAAGAAGCGGGATATCTTGCCCTTGCCGGCGTAAATGTAAAAACAGGCGCGAAAATAGACGATCCGGCATCTCTTCTCGGCGAATATGATGCCGTACTCATCGCGGTAGGCACCACACAGGGCGTCCGGCTTCCGATGCCGGGGAATGAGCTTCCCGGCGTGCTTCTCAACTCGGATTTTCTTGAAAAGGCGTCCCGGGGCGAAGAGACCGGCATGGGGAAACATGTGGTCGTCCTCGGCGGCGGCAACGTCGCGTTTGACTGCGCGAGAACGGCAGTCCGCCTCGGCGCGGAATCGGTCGCGCTGGCATGCCTCGAGAAGCGGGAAATGATGCTCGCGGATGACGAGGAGATCGAACAGGCGAAAGAAGAAGGCGTGGATGTACAGCCGGGCAGGACTTTTGAGAAAATTACCGGAGAGGAAAGGGTCACGGGCGTCGCGCTGAGCGTCGTAAAGGAGTTTTATTTTGATGAGAACCGCAGAGCGGTGATCACAAAAGTGGAAAATTCGGAATATGAGATCCCTGCGGACACTGTCATTTTCGCCGTGGGTCAGAGAACGGCGCTGCCGGAATGCGGCATTGAGCGCGGCAGGGCGAACAGTATCGCCGTAAAGAACGGGACACTTGAGACTTCGACGGAGGGCATATTTGCCTGCGGCGACGCGGTTTACGGGACAAAAACCGTTATTCAGGCCGTTGCATCCGGACGGGAAGCGGCTTCGGCGATCGACAGGTACCTCGGCGGGGACGGAGACATTTCCGAGACCCTGCTTCCGATGGAAGAGACGGATCCTGCGATCGGGAAGATCGAAGGATTCGGGTATCTGAAGAGAAAACAGGAGCAGTTCCTTGCTGCCGAAGAGAGAAAGCAGGATTTCCGGCAGGTGAGCGGAGGAATCTGCGACGCGGATCACTGCGGCGAGGCGGAGCGGTGCCTCCAGTGCGACCTGCGCTTCACGATCAGCGGACCGCATCTGTGGAGCGATTATGACAGCAGCGGAAAGGAGGCGGCGTTATGAAATCCATAAAGCGGCATAACGGGCTTACGGAGCAGAAATCTGTTTTTGACACAGAGAAGCTCCGGGGCTGCCTCGGAACCATGGAACCGGTGGCCGGCAGGATCGTCGGCGCCGTCGCCAACAGCGACACGGAATACCGCAAAGAACAGCTGTTTTTCCTCGATCCGGAAGGGATGACCGCAGCGCTGAAAGCGTTTGTGCTGCATACCGGTGCGGAGGGAGCGCTGATTATTCTGAGAGAAGAAAACGGAAAAGAAGCTCTTCTGGAAGCGGCGGAGAAAGCCGGTCTTCCTCTTGCAGTGGAGACCGGGGAAATGGTGCTCCGCACGGATCACCGGGAAGACCTTCATGTGCCGGCGGATGAACTCTACCGGGCGGCGGAACTCCTTGCGGGAGAGACGCCGGGGGTAGTGCTTGCGGTGGAAGACGGGGCACTTATGGAAGCGGATCCGGAAGAATCTGTGGACAGCATTCTGAGAGACAGCGGACTGTGGGAAGCGGGATCCCCGAAAGCGGTGCTGACGGATCACACCTTCTTCACGGTGGAAGAGATCCTGAAAATGCAGGCGAAAGACCTCCCGGGACGCTCCGGCGTGCTCCGGATCCTGAAAAATACGGACTGCATGGTGGACCGGGCGGCGAAAGAACTGCTTATTCTCCGGGGGAAGAGCTGCGGCAGATGCACGTTCTGCCGGGAAGGACTCGTGCAGCTCTCCGGACGGATCGGACAGATTCAGGACGCTATTGCGAAGGGTTCTGAAACGGATCTTATGAGTGAGATCGCGTCCGCGATGAGAGTTTCTTATCACTGCACGCTTGGAGAGGACGCGCCGATGCCGGTGCTCTCTCTTCTGGAGAAGTTCGGAGACGAGGTGACTGCGCATATCCGGCGTAAGGAATGCCCGGCCGGTGTGTGCAAAGCGTATCTCAACTATTATATTGACCCGGCGAAATGCGCCGGTTCCGGCGCCTGCGAGACGGTCTGCCCGGCAGGAGCGATCGAGCGGAAGACGGGATATACGGCGGTCGTGGACGCATTTTCCTGCACAAGATGCGGCAAATGCCTGGAGGCCTGCCCGGAAGGCGCAGTCAGGTTCATTTCCGGAAAGGTCCCGAGAAACGCGGGAACGCCGGTGCGGCTTAAAAAGGTGTCCGCGGAGGTTTCCGCCACCGCCGGTGCGGATGGAGAGGCCGCCGCCGCTCAGGAAGAGACGGCAAAACGGGAGCGGAGCGGCAAGAGAAAACGCGCATTCGCAAAGCCGGTGAAGAAGTGAAAAAACGCGCTGCAAAGGCGCGAAGGAATGACAGACAGACAGCCTGCTGAGCAGGCTCACGCAAAAAGGAGGAATACCCTATGAGAACCATGGAAGCAGATCTTGTCATCGTAGCAGGCGGCCCGGCGGGTCTTGCAGCGGCGATCACGGCAGGAGAAAGAGGCTTAAAGAGCATTATTCTTGAAAAATCAAGCGCGACAGGCGGCGCGGCCAACATGGGCATGGGACCCTTGGGCATCGGCACGAAGATCCAGAAGGATATGTTCAACGACATCAGCGTCGAGGAAGCACTGGATCTGCATATGACCTACACGCATTTCCGCGTTGACAGCAATCTGGTACAGACTTATTTTGAGAAGTCCGCGGATACGATCGAATGGCTGCAGGAGATGGGCGTCGAATTTGCCGGCGCGTTCCGGTATTTCAAGGAATCTGCCGCTACCTGGCACATCGTCAAGCCGGACAACGGCGTGATCGGACCGAGAGCGGCGAGCGCGATGGTCCGCATTATGACCGAACGCGCGAAAGAACTCGGCTGCGAGATCCTTCTTGAGACGCCGGTTGTCTCCCTGATCGTGGAAGACGACAAGGTCTGCGGCGCGAAAGCGGTCAACAAGGACGGAGAAGACGTCGAAGTCCGCGGCAAAGCGGTCATCGTCTGCACCGGCGGTTTCGGCAACAATAAAGATATGATCAAAGAGGAATTCGGGCTCAACCTCGGGGAAGATTATTTCCCGTTCATGATCCCGGGCATTACCGGCGACGGTCTCCGTATGATGTGGGAAGTCGGCGCGGTCAAATACAATCCGAACATCGAAGTCATTTACCAGATCCCGGACAACCTGAACTGGTTCCTGCTTGACGCGGTGCTCCGTCAGCCGAACCTGCTCATCAACCAGTTCGGCGAGCGCTTCATGAACGAAGGCTACATGGGCAACACGACCTATGCCGGCAACGCGATCGGCATGCAGCCCGGACATTACGCATACTGCATCATGGATGAAGGCATTCTCCGCGAATACAAGAAGAACGGCCCGGACATCATGGACATCGTGCATCCGGCGGACGCCTTCCTCGCCTTCGACGGACAGGCGGCACAGGCGGTCGAACAGGGCTATCCGGGGTATTTCGAGGCGGAAACGGTCGAAGAACTCGCGGAAAAACTCGACATCGATCCGGATGTCCTTCAGGATACGATCGATGAGTACAATGAAATGTGCGAAAAGGGCGTGGACACGAAGTTCCACAAACCGCAGAAGTTCCTGCATCCGATCACCGGAAAGGGCAAATATCTTGTCGGTAAATTCTATCTCGGCGCGTACGGCACGGTCGGCGGCGTAAGGATCAACAAGTACTGTGAAGTTCTGAATGAGGACCAGTACCCGATCGAAGGCCTCTACAGCGCGGGCTCCGACGCGAATATTATTTATGGCGACAGCTATAACTTTACGCTGCCGGGCAATACGATGGGATTTGCTGTAAACTCCGGCCGTATGGCGGCGGAGAGCGCGGCGGACTATATCGAGGATCTGGAAGAGGAGTAATCGTTAATAAGCATACGCAGGCGTGGCGGCCCTCTCCCCCGCACGGACGGTCGCAACGGCCTGCCGAGCTAAGTGCTAACTGCGACTAGGAGCCTTACGCGTCTCATGCGAGCCGCGACGGCTCCAAGTCTCCGTAAGCACTGGATCTCGTCAGTGCCTAAAGGCGCTCCTTAACGTCCGTGCGGGGGAGAGGGCCGCCGCGGCAGGCGGGATCAGCCTACCGAGCTAAGCACTAACTGCGACCAGGAGCCTTACGCGTCTCATACGAGCCGCAACGGCTGGTGGAAAGGAGTATGCAGGGATTATGAATAGCAGAAAAAAAGAAGTCTGGACGCTTGCGTTTTCGATTGCGCTTCTTCCGCCGCTTTGGGCAGTACTCAGCGGCCACATCGGTGTTACCACCGGTGCGGTCGCTCTTATATGCGCAGGGGTGTACTCCGCGAACGGCAATAAAACGGAGGATGCGTTGAAAATCCTGATCGGATTCTGGCTCGGAGACGTCTGGGCGTGGATCGCCGTCCATGTGATGGCGGCATTGCCTCTCCCGGCGGATCTGACCCTGTTCCTCACCCTGTTCTTCATGGGAGGTCTGGCCGTCCTGCTGGGCTCGCTGGCTCCCCGCTTCATCTATACGCCCGCCTGGCTGTGCGGCTGGGCGATCGGTCTCACCATTATGGGTCCCGCTCCGCTGTCCGCCTCCGGCTCGTATTTTCTCCAGATCGGCGCCGCCATGGCTGCCGGCATCCTCTATGTGGGAATCGGGGTCGACCGGTTCCAGAAATTCCTGATGTCAAAAATGTGACAGAGGAAACGGACGGCGCATATTCGGAAAGTGAATACACAGATCAGGATTCAGTCTTTTTTCCGGGCATGTAACAGCAACAGCAGATAGATTCCTGAAAAAACCAGCAGAACGATCGAGATCGGGATATAACAGGTGACGTAGCTTTCGCTGCCGGTGAACAGTGCAACCACCATGGGAACATAGGCAGAGGAGGAGAGTCCGATATAGCTCGTTACATCGAAGAATGACAGTATCTGCCCGCTTTTTGCAGAGTGGATGCGTTCGACAACAGAGGCCTGATAGTACGAGAGCCCCAGCGTGTAAGTCGCCCCGATGATGATATGGAAAAAGCAGATCCAGAGGGCTCCTATGGGAAATGCCAGCGAGGCAGTTCCCGCAGCGGCGGCGGCAAACATCATTACCGGGAATGCATTCTTTAATTTGCCGTACAGCCTGCCGAATACCAACCCCGCCGCACCGCCGACGGTTGACATCGCGGTAAATGCTCCTGTAAGCGCTGAGCTGCCAAGAGCTCTCTCTGCAACATAGAAATCCGCTGTAAAATAGAAGACATTAGATAAACAATTAAGCACCAGTGCCGCAAGAAGGGAAAAACTGATCCAAAGCCAGGGCAGTTTTTCCTTTGCTTTGTCGTGGGATCCGTTTGCTGCTGCAGGTCTGACAGCTGTTTCGCGGGGAGGCATTGATGGAACATAGATCCAGATCAACAGAGGCGTGATAAAGGACAGGATATTGCTGAACAAAGAGGCTCTCCAGCTGTAAACACACAGAAAGCCGGAGAGCAGCGACAGTGCAACGCCGTAGGCGGATACTGCGGTCCAGTGCAGGCCTAACATACTGTTGCGCTCCAGCGGATCCCCGAACAGTTCGCTGATGGCGAGCACAACAGCTACTCCTACCATGCCGTCCGTCAGTCCGTCAATGGCTCTTGTGACAGCGAGAAATGCGATGTTTGGAGCAAACGCACTTGCGAAACTGGCGATAGAATAGACAAGCGTTCCGAACAATAAAACATTTTTTTTGTTGAAACGATGAATCACTCTGCCTGTCACTAAAGCAGAGATAAGACTGAAAATAAAAGAGCCGCCGATAATAAAATTGATAAGCACCTCACCTGTGCCGGGAAAATCTTTTAGGATCGAAGTCGTCAGCGGGACAATGACGGCATCGGACATCAATCCGTATCCACAGCATAGAAGAGCCGCTTTTTTGAAAAACGTATTAGATCGCATATCTTTTGCCTTCCTTTCGGATCTGTTAGCTTTACGCATGTTCAATATTCGATCTGTATAAATAGTTGCTTCTGTAATGATGCTTCAGAAGGACTTGCTGCAGAATACAGCGGAACAGCAGATCCTTCTGAATATGCCGCAGGACACAGCACTGTCGTCTTATCCTGCTGCACTCATCTTTGTGGTGTTGAAATATTCCAGTACCAGACAGGCTGCGCAGACGATACCGAAGATCAGAGAAGCGACGGTGATCGAATTGCCGACCATTCCCATGATCCATGTGGTCACATAAGGTCCAAGGAAGATGGAGGCGGCGTAAATGGCTGTGAGGTAACTGATTGCCCGGTTTGCGTCTTCCGGAGCTACGAGCAGAGTGACCTGCGTAAACATATAAGAATACAGGAAACCATAGGTGGCACCGGCGACCGTGCAGATGATCAGGAAAATGACTGGCCCTTTGATAAAGTACATGCCAAGCAGGCCTAACGCCATTCCCGCATAACTGATCAGGGAGGTTCTTGCTTTGAGTTTACTGTAAACAAAACCGAAGAGCAGACAGAAAACACCGCTGCCGATGGTGCCTACAGAACCTGCAAGTCCCGCTAAGGCTTCGTTTCCAAGATTATTCTCTGCAATATACACGGAAGTCATCATCATCATCGGCGTATAGGCAACACACAGAATAAAGAAATTGACCAGCATGATCCAGAATTTTGCGCCGAAACGGGATTTGCCCGCGGCGGCGGCAGGAGTATTTTCCTGTGCTGCTTCAAGCCGGCTCTGGATGCGGGGAACGAAAAAGATGACCAGGAGAAGCATCGGGATCGAAATCAGGTAAGTGTAGTACGCGTTGCGCCAGCCGCTTACGGCCAGCACACCGGCGACCGCGCTCATCACAGCTCCGATGGCGGCCATTCCGGCGTTATAGACGCCCATAAATGTGGCGCGCTTGTTGTCGTCGATAAAGTGGTCCGCAACGATACCGATTACCACTACCTGAACGATGCCGTACACAAAACCGCAGATGGATCTTGCCGCGATAATATAAGGTACGCTGACAATTGCGGATCCTCCGATCGAGAAAACTGCGAAGATAACGCAGCATATGACTAACAGCGTCTTCTTGTCGATGAATTTCATGAGATAAGGAGCCAGAAGTGAGGCAAAAAACATGAAGATCGCCGGTCCGGAGATGATGAAGTTGACTCCTGCCATATTTTCATAGAACATCTCATAGAGATTGTTCACAATAGGATAGATGACCATATCGTGCATCGAGATCACATGGGTCAGGATCAGGGCTGCACAGAACAGTATGAATTTGGTTTTCGACATTTTGGTGGACATAATTTACCTCCGGTTTTCTGCCGTATTGTCAATCGGCAACACATGTCGGAGCAGACGGCTGATTATCCTCTGCACCGTTCAGTTCCCATGCGATCTCTCTTCCGAGCCGGTAGAGGATCTTTCTTGTAGTGGCGACACGGTCAAAATTGTAATCCATGAGAAGCAGCATGCCGCGGTGTTTCGTGCAGTGCGCACGCATTATGTTCTCGAGATATTTCTCCAGATCTTCTCCCGTGAGTTCGTCCGGAATTACCGGATACATTTCAAGCATCAGATCGTCACCGCAGAGCTCTCTGGCTTTATCCATATCTACTGCGGTATCCTGTACCTGCCAGGCGTCAATACCGGTCGCTTTATAGGCGGGGATAAGATCAACGCCGTTGCCGCAGCTGTGCAGGGTAAAGATCATTCCCCTGGAATGCGCATAGTCTGCAAGCTTTTTGATATTCGGAACGATCAGATCCATAACCGTATTCAGGGAGAAGAACGGGGAGCGCTGGGCGGACCAGTCATCATGAATCAGGAAAGCTCTGCATCCGAAATCTTTGATGTAGTGATCCATGATCTGGAGATTAAGTTCGGTAAGTTTCCCGAAGAACTCTTTCACGGAATCCGGATCAGTGACCAGTGCGATGGCGGCTTCTTCGAACGTCATGATGGAAATAAGCCGTTCAAAATATCCGGAGAGCAGCGTGCCGCGAATAAGACGGTCGTCATCCTTGTGGTTCTCACGGAAGACGCTGCCGTATTCCTCCCACGGCCAGCTTTCCACATCCGGCCATTTGAGATCCCGCCAGTCAGCGATGTCGTCGATCAGGAAGAAGCCGGGTTCCACGAAAGCCGGGAGCATTGCGTCACCTTCAACGGGGATCCACTTTACTCCGAATGCATCCAGCCCGCCTGTGTAATTTGAAGCCGTTACATCAGGATTGCAGTCCGGTGTGATATCAAGTGAATCGCTGCTGAGGTCAGGGATCCATTCGTAATCCTCACCGCGGTAATACCGCAGAAGATTCTCCGCGGGTGTAATGGGCTGTGAAAGCTTTTCTACCGGCATATAAGGATTTCCGTACCAGGTGCCGGTTTGAGGGTAAATTCCCCTCACCTGTAATTCTTTTTCAGGATCAAACTTGATTCTGCTCATATTGATTACTCCTATAAATCCAATAATTCGGTTAACTTATCCAAAAAATGATCCTGGTGTCGACTCCGAAAATATGGTAGCATATGCACTTTTTTTCCGGATAGACTTTAAAATATCCGTATTTAAAAGAATTAATTGTATATTTTATACGAACTTTCTATAATGAAGATAAAGATTCTCGGAGGCTTCAGAACGGACTGCAGGCACATGACAGTCCGGAATGCTCACTAATAGGTGGAGAAGCGCTTATAAATTCGGAGAAAATATGAAACTGAACCTGTCTGTTCTCAAAAACGAACTCCCGCAGTCCGATCTGCATGCCGCTCATCCGGACGTGCCCTACAAACTGAAATTTTCTTATCCTGTTCTGGTGGACCGGTGTCCGGAAACGCTCAGCGGGGATATTCTCTATATTGTGGAATCCGGTCTGTTAAGTGACAGTCTGCCGGTGACCGGGGAGGGGATCCCTTCCGTGCTGTGCTCCGGCAAACCGCCAAAGACGTGGCTTTCAGGGAAAATTGAGATTGTTTACACCGAACAGACAGGAATCGCCGCGCTGCTTATGAATCAGGCTGTCAGGATCTGTGCGAGATACAATCAGTGGGAGCAGAAAATGCAGTGGATCCTGGATGAGAAAAGACCGTTAATAGAACTGGCGGAAGTCACATCCGAACTGTTGGGAAATAAGAATCCGATCTGGGCGATAGGAGCATCATTTCGCTACAATTTTTCATATGTACCGGAGCAGGATCCTCTGACGCCGCAGATCCGGAAGCTGATCGATGAGCATCCTCCCCAGACGGGTGACGCGATGACGCCGGAAGAGATTGAGGAACTGCTTACAGATCCTGAATATCAAAACACAATGGATGCAGCCGATCCGATCATATACTCCGGATTAAACGAAGGGTACAGAACACTGACCTACAACCTGTTTGCAAATGATGTGCTGCTTGCCAGAATTGGATTTCAGGAAATAAGCTCGCTGCTGACGGAACGGGATTACGCAGTGATCCTGGTCCTTGGCCAATATGTAAAAAAAGCATTGATCACAAGCGGGACCAATGCTTTTGACAGACCTTTGGAAATGGATCAGACGCTTCGCGCCCTGGCGGCAAATATTCCCGTGACGCGTGAAAAAGTCAAAGAAATCATGAAACACTGCCGGTGGCAGGAAAATGACAGCTTCATCTGCCTTTCCATCAGACTCAGAGGAAGGGTCAATTCGCCGCAGACTCTGACGGATACATGTCTGCTTCTGTCTTCACTGCTGGGAAATGACTGTTACACTGTATTTGAGGATCGTATAATATATGTTTTTGATCTGTCCCGCCCGGAAACAGTACGGGCCAGAATGATTGAGACATTGCTTCCGGTCTTCAGGGACAACCTGCTGGAAGCCGGTATCAGTACGACTTTCAACAGTATTTACCAATTGCATTATTTTAATAAACAGGCAGAGACGGCACGTGCGATAGGGGTTATAAAAGATCCGACTTATTGGTATTTCTGTTATGAGGATTATCAGGAGGAAGATCTGATGAACCGCTATCTCAGGGATACGGTACCTGAGACGCTTATTCCTGACGGGCTGAAGGCGCTTCTTATACATGACCGGAAAAAAGGAACGAATTACGCACCCCTTCTGCGGACTTACCTGGAATGTGAGCGAAACATTGCAGAGACGGTTCGCAGGGCATATATCCACAGAAATACTTTTCTGTACCGTATAGGCCGGATCGAAAAGATTCTGGGCATTGATCTGGACGATCCTCAGAACCGGCTTCTTCTGGAACTGGCGTTCATGGCAATTGACCGGTATAAGGACCGCTTCTGATTTTTGTCCGGATCCGTTGTTAAGATCTGTCTTCGTCAGCCGGTTCCGGCATTTTGCACACATCGATCCATTCTTTGTAATCACAGGCTTTTTCCAGGTCTTCGATCGTAAGCCGGACAGCACTGTGATCCGTTCCCGCGGCGGGATAGACCGTATCGTGTATTTTCAGGCTTTCATCCAGATAGACAATAACGCCTTCTTTTATACCGAAGGGGCAGACGCCGCCGATATCATGTCCGATCAGGGATTCCACCTGATCGGCGGGGATCATTTTTGCTTTGCAGCCGAAACGGCTTTTATATTTTTTGTTATCGATCCTTGCCGTGCCTTCCGCAAGGATCAGGACCGGCTGCTCTCCCTGCAGGAAAGACAGCGTTTTCGCGATCATGCCGGGCTCGCAGCCAAGCGCTTCCGCCGCTTCCGCCACGGTTGCGCTGGTGTGTTCCGGGATAATGATCCGGTCCTCAAATCCTTTTGTTCTCAGAAATTCTTTTGCTCTGTCAAGTGCCATTTTTTAAGGAATTTTATACAGATAATCACTTTAAAATTGCATAGTTATAGGGCGCTATATATAATTATAATGTATCTTTCCTGGAAGAGGAAGACCCCTCTCACGGTTCGTTTCCAGCGTGATGCGCTGGATTTCCCCGCTTAAAAGAATAAAGGAGAGTAATACTATGGGAAGTCCGAGAATTGTGAAAATGGAAGTATACCCTGTAGCAGGACACGACTGTATGGAACTGAATCTTTCAGGTGCTCATGCTCCGTATTTTACGCGCAACGTCGTGATCCTGACAGATGAGACCGGTGCGGAGGGAATCGGTGAGGTGCCGGGCGGCCAGAAGATCACGAAAGCACTGGAAGATATCACGCATCTCGTGGTTGGCAGTGAGATCGGGGACTATAAGCAGACACTGAATAAGATCCGGAACTGGATGAATGAAAATATTAAAGACGACGTTCGCGGACAGCAGACATTTGACCTGCGCACAGGCGTGCACGCGGTGACCGCAGTGGAAGCCCCGTTGCTTGATCTGCTGGGAAAATACCTCGGCGTTCCGGCAGCAGCGCTCATGGGCGACGGCATCCAGAGAGAACGGGTCCGTTTCCTTTCCTACCTGTTCTATGTCGGCGACCGGAAAAAGACGGATCTTCCGTATGAGGAAGAGCCGGACGCGGAATGCGACTGGTACCGCCTGCGCCATGAAGAGGCGATGACGCCGGAAGCGATCGTCGCACTGGCGAAAGCGACCTATGAAAAATACGGCTTTGAAGACTTCAAGCTGAAGGGCGGCGTGCTGGAACCGGAAAAAGAGCTCGAAGCGGTCCGCGCGATCAAGGAAGCGTTCCCGGACGCGAGAGTCGACCTTGACCCGAACGGCGCGTGGAGCCTGGAAAAAGCACTGGAACTCGCACCGGAATTCAAGAAGATCCTTGCTTACTGCGAAGATCCGGTAGGCGCGGAGGGCGTATTCTCGGGAAGAGAGATCATGGCGGAATTCCGCCAGCTGTCCGGCATGCCGACCGCAACGAACATGATCGACACCGACTGGCGGCAGATGTGCCACTGCATTGCACTCAAGAGCGTCGATATCCCGCTTGCGGATCCGCATTTCTGGACGATGAACGGCTCCGTCCGAGTCGGCCAGCTTTGCAATGACTTCGGTCTTATGTGGGGCTGCCACTCGAACAACCATTTCGACATTTCCCTGGCGATGGTCGTACAGTGCGCGGCAGCGGTGCCGGGCAGACTGAACGGGATCGACACGCACTGGATCTGGCAGGAAGGCAGAGAACGCCTGACAAAAGAACCGCTTCAGATCGTGGACGGCTGCATCGACCTTCCGAAGAAACCGGGCCTCGGCGTGGAAGTCGACCGTGAGCAGATCATGAAGGCAAATAAGCTTTATATGGAGAACTGCCTCGGCGCCCGCGACGACTCGATCGGCATGCAGTATCTCATTCCGGGCTGGAAATTTGACCCGAAGAGTCCGTGCATGGTGCGGTAATCACCGTCCGGAATCCTGTATAGTTTATAGACATGACACCCGGCTGACATTCCGCAACAGCGGACAGACATGAGGAAGAGAAGAATGAATACAGATTTTATAAAAGGAGTTATCGTGCCGATCATCACCCCGATCGATGAAGAAGAACGGATCGACGAAGCGAAAATGCGCGCGCAGGTCGATTACGTGATCGAAGGAGGCCTGGCCGGCATCCTCGCGTTCGGTTCGAACGGCGAGTTCTACCAGATCGAGGAAGACGAGATGGAGCGCGGCCTTAAGATCATGGTCGATCAGGCTGCGGGCAGAGTCCCCGTCTATTTCGGGATCGGCGCCATCAATACGAAAAAATGCGTCCGTCTCGCAAAAATGGCGGTCGAGAACGGCGCTGACAGCATTTCCGTCCTGCAGCCGATGTTCCTGAAGCCGACGGCAAAAGAGCTGTTCCTCCACTTCAAGACGATCGCGGAAGCGGTACCGGATACACCCATGCTGATCTATAACAACCCGGGGCGCGTCGGATACGGCCTCACGGCGGATCTCATCACGGAACTCGCGCATGCCGTGCCGAATATCGTCGGCATGAAAGACACATCCGGTGACATCACTCTCACGGAAGAATGCGTCCGCAGGAACCGGGACATCGGCTTCAAGGTCTTCGGAGGAAAAGATACGCTCCTTTACGCAAGCCTTTGCGTCGGCGCGGTCGGCGGGGTGTGCACGGCGGGCAATTACATGCCGTACCTGATCTGCGACGTGTACAACAAGTTCATGGAAGGAGATCTGAAAGGGTCACTGGAAGCGCAGTTCAAACTGAACCCCGTGCGTCTTTCCATGGACGGCGCATCATTCCCGGTTGCGGCGAAGGATATGTCGATCCTGCAGGGAAGAGATGTGGGAGAGCCTTACCGTCCGAGCCTCCTCACGGAACCGGGTCCGGTACTGGACAAGATCCGGAAAGCAATGGACGACGCGGGCTTACTTTGAATCAAGAAAGGTAAGAAGCGCTGAAAACAGCTGAAACTGAGAATTGCTGAAAGACCAGGTCCGGTGCAAGACGGCAATCTCGCTGATCATGTCCGGCGTCGGCGTCGTAGAACTGCTTGTACTTTCCATGTTCATGCATTAACATTTACTTAATCAGCGAAGTCAGGGGACGTATCTGATGCAGGTACGTCCCCTGCTTTGCAGAACGCAGAAAGGATAAGACATCAAAATGAATTACTCACAGCAGAACATCAGCATGATTAAAGCTCTTTCAAATGCTCCCGGTCCGTCCGGGTTCGAAGACGCGGTCCTTGCTATCGTAAGGAGCGAACTGGGCGGCATCTGCACCTTTGAGGAGGACAGGCTCCGCAACCTTTACATTTTCAGAAAAAATCACAGCGGCAGCAAGCCCGTTCTGATGCTGGACGCGCACGGAGACGAGGTAGGCTTCATGATTCACTCCATTAAGCCGAACGGGACCCTGCGGTTCATTAAAATCGGAGGTATGGACAACAGGGGGCTGGCGTCTGCCGATGTCCTCGTAAGGACTTCTTCGGGAGAATACATTCAGGGGACGATAGGGCTCCGGCCGCCTCATTTTTCGAACGGCAGCTCCGAACCGTCTCTTGATCTGCATGAGTTCTCCATTGATGTCGGCGCGCGCAGCGCAAAAGAAGCCGAAGAGGAGTTCGGCATCCGGATCGGAGAGCCCGTGATTCCTGCCACGAAATGCGCATTTGACGAAAAGCACGGCCTGTTCTTCGGCAAGGCTTTCGACTGCCGCATCGGCGTGGCTGCCATGATCGCCGCGTTCCGGAGGCTCGACGGCCTTGACCTTCCGTTTGACGTCGTCGGCGTGGTCTCCTCGCAGGAAGAAGTCGGCGATCGGGGAATCAAAGTCGCGGTAAATAAGATCCGTCCGGATATTGCGGTTTGCTTTGAGGGATGCCCCGCGGATGACACATTTACCGAACCTTATGCCATACAGACCGCAATCAAATGCGGCCCGATGTTCCGCTTTATGGACCGCTCCGTGATCTGCTCCCCGCGCTACCAGCGCTGGGTGCTGGACAAGGCAAAGGAGTACGGCATCAAAGCCCAGGCTTCTGTGCGCGAAGGAGGCGGAAACAACGGCTCGGTCATCAATCTGGCTGACAAAGGCGTTCCGGTCGTCGTTGCCGGAATTCCGGTCCGATACATTCACAGCATGAACAGCATCACCGCGTACGAAGACTTTGAAAATACTGCCGAACTGGTTTCGCTTATAGCAAAAGACCTTACGCCGCAGATTCTGGAAACATTTTGAAATGTCGCAGGAAGAAGCAGGAGAGGACGCCATGACCTGGAAATGCCCGAAATGCGGCAGAGAATTCAGCCGTCAGAATCAGGACCACTATTGTGTGAAGCCGCAGAATATCGACGAGTATATCGCTGTGCAGGACGAAAAAATACAGCCCCGACTCCGTGAGATACGGGCTGTCCTTCAGTCTGCGCTGCCGGAAGCGGAAGAAAGGATCTCCTGGTCGATGCCCACTTACTGGAAAGGCCGGAATATTATTCATTTTGCTGCTTCCAAAAAGCATCTGGGCCTCTATCCCGGCGATGAAGCGGTCACTGCCTTTTCAAATGAACTCACCGACTTTGACGTGAGCAAGGGAACGATCCGACTGCCCTACGACCGGCCGCTGCCGGAAGAACTGGTTAAGAAAATAGCCGGGTGGTGCTATAAAAAGTATGCGAAAGACTGAAAGCCGATAAGGGAAAGGAGAAGAAAGATGGGAAAATGTACGGAATTTCTGTATCTGAACGAAGAGGATATGAGAACGAGCCGGCTGAAAGATTTTCTTGTGCTGAATAGATATTGAGACAGGGTTTTCAAAGATTTATGCCATTTTGATGCCATTCCGATCAGACATCGTTGTTTCAGACGGTCATTATCAGATCGTGATCAGTTGATCCGGCCGTTTGGTCCGGACAATAAATAAGAATGTACATCGAAAGGAATAAAAAAATGAAAAAATACGTATCTCTCGCAATCACGCTGCTGCTTGCCGCTTCCGTTTCCGCCTGCGGAACTGTTAAAGACACCGTTTCTGCAGCGGAGGAAGCCCAGAGTATGGAAAATGCGACCGAGCTGCCGGAAAAAAACTCTGAAAATGAAACAAAGGCTCAAAGCGGTACAGAAAAGGTAACAGAAAAGCAGGAAGATTCGTCTGCTGCGGAACAGACCGCTGAAGAAGAAAATATTTCCGATCCTGACGAAGAAACACCTGTCGAAGAAGCCCCCGAAGAAGCACCTGTCGGGGAAGTCCCCGAAGAAGCACTGGGCGAGGCAGCAGCAGTAAATGAGGAATCCCATAACGTAATAATGGAAGACCCTGAATCTCCAATTGATCCCGCAAATCTGCCTCCTGAAGGCGTGGAAGTTCCTATTGCTGAAGAAGCTGTCGGGGAACCCGCCATCGGGGAAGACATCAGCAATCCCCCCGAAGTCGCCGGCACCTACACCTTATATGCCTGGGATGAACACGGCACAATCATGAAACCCGATGAACAGAACCTGAACTCTTCCATGACGCTGAAGGAAGACGGCACCGGAACCCTGCAGTTCAATGAAGAAACGACAGTCATCAAACAATGGGGAACCTCCGGTACATTGTTCGCCATGTTCTACGACGAACACGGAGCAGCCGACGGAACAATCGATGACGGCGTCATCATCGTCGATCCCGTCGACAGCGATGATATCCTGTACTTCTATGCAAAGGAAGGCGTCGATGTCACAAAAGTACTCTCTGAGGACAGGGAAAAGTATATTCTTGAAGATTAATTCCTTGATAACTCTATCAGCTCTTTCAGGGAGCGGATCCTGCAGGTGCCCAATTCGAGGTCTTTGACAAAAAACATCTGCCCATGTTTCACGGACCAGCAGCAGACGTCTTTCGTCTGCGCTGCGGGCACCCAGGAAGCGGTATCCAGAACAGTCGTCCAGTATTTCGAACGATCATAGGGGTAGAGGCTGCTTATGTTGTTTTTTTCCGTCCGCTCCTCTGCCGCAGTCAGAATCAGACGTTCACTGTCTGCATCTTCAATGGCTTGCACGAGGACATTTGGGCCATTGTTGTCTGAGGTAAAACCATGGGGCAGAGAAACTGCCTTCTCAAGAGTATCCGTCCTGTAACAGTCGACCCGTCCGTTTACAGTCAGGATCAGCAGATAGTTGTCATTTCCGGAAAAGCAGAGATCCGAAATTTCGCTTGGGGAATAAATCTGAGAGAGGCCGTAACAAATACGCTTTTCCAGGTCGAAAAATTTCACATCTCCGGTCTCGTAAACACAAGTCATATAGGGCTCTTTATTGGAAAGAATCATTTTCTTTACGGGTGTTTCGCCGGAAAGATTGCTGAACTCTACTTTTTCGCCGGACAGAGCGTTTTCTGCCGCAACATTGATGTGCTCTGAGCGTTCATATTTTTCCTGTGCAAATAAAGTATTGCCTGTTCCTGTTTCTTCAACGGGCAGCAGAAGATATCCCCAGCATGCCATCCACCCGTTTTTTCCAACGGCAAAGTGCGAAAGCTGATCCTCATACTCATTCACTTCCATGGAAATACAGGAATCGACATCTTTTTTTTCTTCCTGAGATTTGCCGTCAATCCACCAGAAAAGTACTTTGGAGTGCATTTGGCTGTCGTCATCAGATGCAGAAGGATCATCAATAATGGTCAGATTGCAATCAGCCCAGCGAACATCCAGCAGCCGGCCGTCTTCCAGGACGGCTGCTTTTTTTTCATATAAAAATGATGCGGACGGGGTATCAGTGGTGCTTCCGTCCAGACCGTAGAGCATTCCATCCATCCAGAAGTGACTGTCATCGGTTAAGACGGGCTTTTCAAACTTGGATTGAAATGGGTATGATTCAAAGGTCCTGCCAGCTAGTTCTGATTTAATTGTGGTACTGCCAAGAGTTATCGTTGCCTGTTCACAGAGATCACCTGTCCGGATATCTATGGTCCTGGCCAGGAATTTTTTCGATTCATTATCGATTGGATAGAAGAGTAAGAGCCGGTCTCCGGAGGGGGTGGCTTCCGCGAAAAGACATTCTCCTGTGTGATCAACGGAACAGGAATGATATTCACTGTCCCGGAACTCGAAAATCTTAACCAGATTATTTGGCTGATCAGAAGTGACTGCAAGGAGGCAGCTGCCATTGTTTTCTTCCGTGCTTTTATACACCTGGAAAACTTTGGAAATACTGTTCACCGGCATGGTATCCGTCTCAACCAGCTCGATCACTTTTTCAGTGTCATTACTTGCATGATATTTTGCCGTATAACCGTTTTGTGTAATAACACTGAAAAGACCTTCTTCCTGATCCAGCCAGACTGCATCCCTGACATGGCTTTCCAGTATCATTTTATACAACAGAGAACCATTGGAACGGTCGATAAGCCAGACTGTATTCTGCCTGCACAGAATGATTACCTGATTATTGTGAAGCGGATGGATATACTGCCCGTTGTCCAGTGAGCTGCCGATGAGAAGCGGGGAGAAGTATTGCATGTTGCCATATGAATCACCGGAAGGGAGACCGTAATCAAAATTAGGAGCATACTCCAGCGTATTAAGTGCCCGTTTCTGCGCGGGATCGATATAAGAGACCATGGAATACAGACTATTTCCGGAGGTCATAGCCCAATAGACGGAAGATTTATCGGAGGCGACAGACACATCAAGAATCGTGTCAGGAACAATGTAGGACACACCGAGGTCCGTACCGATACGTATGCTGTTATCGACAGTCAGAATACCGTCAGGATCAGACAGATCCGCCATCAGCAATTGGTAATTTCTGCGCCCGTTCCCCGGCATCTGAAAGGCGGAAGGCAGCGCAAAGGCAAGGGCTTTGTTATCGTCGGAGAAATCACCTCCGTAAACATAAACAGGTGCGGATGTATTTGTTATAAACCAGTAGTCGTCACCCGGCAGGGAAAAACTAATGCGGGGTTCTCCTGTCGCTGAGTCAAGGCAGTACAGACGCAGATCGCAGACAAAAGGAGAATTTGCAGATTGTTCTGCAGATCGACGGGTAACGTAAGCATCATATGCATCCTCCGGTTCCACGTCCCAGTCCAGCAACGCAAAAAGAGAACCGTCATCAGAAATGACCTGGAAAGAATTAGGCAGATAGTTTTCATAAGTCCAAAGGACGGAACCGTCTGCAGCAGATAAAGCGGTCAGAGCCTCCGGAGATTTGCAAAGCACCCGGTCATTGCCGACAGGATACAGGAACGGCACTTCCCCGGCGCGTACATGAGTGTTCCACAAAAGCACTTTTTCATTGATGTCCACGGCATAAATGTTGCCGACCTGATCGGCGGCAAATGCAATTTTCCCGTCCCCGGATGCGGAAATACGCCCGATATCGGTGGTCAGCTGCAGACACTGGTGACAGACCTTATCCCCGCAGCTGTATACCGACAGGGCATCCGCCAGCAGCTTTTCCGCCCGATGGTCATAGACCGAAGGATTACTGCTTACCAATGCATCCAATGCGTCCTGCACTGCTTCATTCTGATTATGTTCCTTCAGTTTTGCGATCCCGGCATCCACCAGTGCCGAAGATTTTTCTTTTTCCAGCTCCAGATTCTGCTTTGTAATCTGCGAATTTTTATTCAGCACAACACCGATAAACACCGCCATGGCGGCAAAGACGATAAGAGCGGCGACGGCCATCCGGCTTACCCGGGCACGCTGTTCCCGCTGCCACAGGGCATCAAAGGGACAGCCAAGCATAGCCGCGCAGATGCGGACGCATTCCTTTTTTAAAACGTTTGTGTTGATCTTATGATCCGGACCTGCAATATTTGCCGCTAACGGTTCCGTTTCCTTAATAATATTTCCCTGATCATCCCTGATAAAGCGCAGCTGATCGGGGAAAGACTGCTCCGGTGTTCCGTCAGCTAATACAGCCAATACCCGGTCCCGACCGTGTGTGCGCATAAAGTAGCGGATTTCCTCCATGCACCATCTGGACTGCGGCAGATCAGGCGTGCAGATGACGATCAGATACTGCGACCGGTCTAACGCCTGGGTTATGCTTTGAGACAGGCTGGCGGAGGCGGGCAATTCGTCCTCATCCCGAAAGCAGATCCCAAGATTCTTTGCCCCGCCGCTGCGGTCCCGATATTCCTTTGGAACGATAAAGCGTTCGATCTGCTTCTGGATCCGGACAGCGGATTCCCTGTCCAGGGGTAAGTGCCGATAGCTGATAAAGGCAATGTATGAACGGTTGACGGCTGCTTCAGACGGCATGGCAATGATCTCCTTTGCAGGTCTTTCAAAAAGTGTAAAGGGGAAGATTCCCCGCAATAGATTTCCAGATCAGGGTGAAGATTTTTATATAGAAATTATACCGCATATCCGTTGATTATCAAAGAATCCGACAGGAACTGCAGGGCTGTCTACACAAAAAAGAGGAAATATGAAATGCTTTTCATGGAAGCCCTGTATGAATCCTGATTTTAAACAGAAAACATTTTTGTTATTATCATGTTATCAGTCTTTTCAGCTTTGTATGGGCCGGTTCGTTTAGGTGAAAAATGATATTTTGCTTAGACTGAGGAGCAGATATTCCTATGGAGGCAGTTATGAAACAAATCAGAAAGTACTTACATCCGCTTATCATACTGATTGTCTTTGAGTCTGTCGCTGTAACCTTGTGGCTTACAAAAAACAATCTGTTCTACCTGTTCAATTTCAGCTATATCGGATTATCTGTTTCTTTTGGCATCTTCCTTTTTATAAGGAAATACAAGCACGCCAGACGCGTTGTCCAGCTGTTTGTCGGCTTATATATGCTTGTCTATCTCGGATTGATCTGCCGTGAAAATATGCAAATCGAGGGATTCTGGTATTATCTCTTTACAGGTGTCTTTGAGGCGGCAACGATTCATTATGCGGTCGCAAAGATTTTTGGACCGCTGATATTTGGACGCGGATGGTGCGGATATGCCTGCTGGACGGCAATGATACTCGATTTTCTTCCGTATAAGGCCCCGGCTCAGCCAAGAAAGAAGATCGGATGGATCAGATACATCACGTTTGCCGTATCTCTGATTTTTGTATCAGCACTTTTTCTTGCGAAGGCCGGCAATATCGAAAGGATCATGTTTTGGGCATTCATAGCGGGAA
Organism: Lachnospiraceae bacterium; assembly: GCA_015057835.1. Lineage (GTDB taxonomy): Bacteria > Bacillota > Clostridia > Lachnospirales > Lachnospiraceae > Chordicoccus. Next base: position 647 of record SVDL01000013.1, on the reverse strand, counting down.
ATATTGCCTATTATGCAATCGGGATAATTCTTGCCTTCGTGTTTAAAGACAATCGGGCGTTCTGCAAGTATATCTGCCCGGTCACGGTTTTCCTCAAACCTATGAGTTATTTCTCGCTGCTCCGCGTCAAATGCAATAAGGACCTTTGCATCAACTGCGGGAAATGCAGAAGGGTATGTCCCATGAATGTCGATGTGACCGATAATTCGCGGAAAAGAAAAAACGGTACGGAGTGTATTCTCTGCATGGAATGCGTAAAGAACTGCCCTAAAAATGCGCTTTAACAATCTTCCGATTTGTGACAGTCTTTTTATTCACATCTGGGGGCATTGCTTTTGAAGAAAAATTAGATTTGACATGCCTCTGTTCGGCACAAAGTGCCGTCTGGAGGCATTGCTTTTGAAGAATATCTTGATTTGACATGCCTCGGTCCGGCTCAAAGTACCGGCCGTGGGCATTGCTTTTGAAGAATATCTTGATTTGACATGCCCCGGTCCGGCTCAAAGTGCCTGCTGTGGGCATTGCTTTTGAAGAAAAACTTGATTTGACATGCCTCGGTCCGGCTCAAAGTGCACTAGTCAACGAAAAGTAGACATAGTTTTTAGTCTTTCATCAACGTTTATAAGGTGTGATACTCCCTATACTGC
>SVDL01000012.1:7215-32653 GCA_015057835.1 Lachnospiraceae bacterium | reverse complement strand
CTCTTCCGAACATACAGTTTTCTTGTCCTGCTCCTCATGATCCCGCTCACTGCAGGTGCGCTCTCTCTGGTCAGTACGCAGGACAAAGGGGTCGTCACGATCTCCGTCTGCACTTCGGACAGCACCGGCGCATCCGACAGCATCAACGCTTCGGACAGCACCGGCGCATCTGGCAGCGCCAGCGCCTCCGTCACAGCTTCCGAAAATGACGGCTCTGAAAAAACCGAAATCCCGGGCGTTCATAATGTTCTTGACCGCCTGAAGAGGCAGAGCGCCGTAATCCGTTTTCTCGAATCAGCCAGCGCGGAAGAGGCGAAGGACGCCGTTCTTCGGGGAAAAGCGGACGCTGCGTGGATCTTTGCACCGGATTACGAAGAGAAGCTCAGAGAGATCGCTTCCGGTACCCCGCGGGTCCTTGTGGACATTTACACAAGAGAAGATACGGTTTTTATGCGGCTGGCCCGCGAGAAGCTGTTCGCGGCACTGTATCCGGACCTTTCCGTACAGATCTTCCGGGAATTCGCCCGCCGGAGCTTCGGAGAGATCCCGGAGAAAGATTTTGAGTACTATTACCACATGCAGGCTGCGGAGGAAAGTCTGGTCCGCTTCGCTCTCGCCGACAGCCCGGATCCGTCCGGCGACGAGATCGCGGGAGACTATCTTCTGTTCCCGGTCCGCGGACTACTGTCGATCCTGATCTTCGCCGCCGGAATGGCCGGAGCGATTTTCTACGCAAGAGATGAAAAGAACGGCTGCTTTGTCTGGCTGCCGCGGAAGATGCGGCGCGGCATGCTCCTCAGCTATATCGGTTCCGCTGTATTCTGGACCTCGCTCGCCTCGTACCTTGCCATGCTTTGTACGGGAACAGCCCGCCTCACGGTCCGGGAACTGCTGCTTCTGTTTCTCTACGGCACTGCCGTCACCGCGCTGTGCAGCATACTTCGCAGGATCCTCCGGGATGCCGGAACACTCGCGGTCTTCCTGCCGGTCGCCATCCTGCTTGTGCTCGGACTCTGTCCGGTCTTCCTCAATTTCAAGACCTTCCGGACGCTGTCTCGCCTTCTGCCGGCATTTCATTATCTGCACGCAGTGAACAGCGCCTTTTACGCCAAAAGTCTGCTGATCACTGCCCTGCTTTACGCAGCGGCGGATCTTGCGGCAGCATTGCTTATAAGGGCTCTCGCAGGCCGAAAATAAAGTGCATGCGCAGGAGGGCTGTGCTATAATTTTGAAAGAGAATTGCTGTGGAGAACAGACAGTTTTCGCCGGTGAAACAGGAATTTTCCCTGCGGCGGAATGAGGAAAGAGTCTTTATAGATCATTTTTCTCTGCAGCACGATGAGCGAACGAATTTACAGATCAATTTTCTTTTGATTTGGAAAAATAATAGCAGCAACACAAAAAAGGCACCAAAAGCGGCTTCAATTCTCCCTTCTAAAGAGAGGAAACAGCCTGCCGGAAAGGACATTTGGAAACTATCAAGTATTTTCAGAAAAAAGACAACCATAATCCGGTCAATTCTATGGTGTCTTTTTTTCTTAATTGATTCATTGTTTCCAAAGCACTTCCAAATAAGCGTTTAAACGGTATTTTTTGACCTTATTTATGGATTTTCAGTCATCTTTTTGGTGCCTAAAATTAAAATTATTAGTTATATTTCCAAAACAGTATTTTCGAGTGCAGTAGCCTGCTCATATGTAATCAAAGTAAGAGAACGGACAGCCTTTCCATATACAATCAAAGTAAGAACGGGCAGCCTGTCCACATGCAATCAAAGTAAGAAAACGAGTAACCTGTCCATACGCAATCAAGATAGGAGAACGACCGTGTCTGATCAGAATCAAAATATGCAGAAGAATATTTTCTGCACACAATGCGGAAGCAAAAACAGTTACGGAGCAAAGTTCTGCATTTACTGCGGCAAACCGCTTCGTTATGCCAGCAGTACACCTGCTTTTACACCCGAAGTAGTGGAAAAGACTACTCCCGCCTATGTTCCTGAAGCGGTAGAAGAAGTCGCTTCTTTCTACGTTCCGGAGGCTGTGGAAGAAACCGTCGCTGCCTATGTTCCTGAAGCAGTAGAAGATGCAGCTTCTTCCTTTGTACCCCAAGCGGTAGAAGAAACTGTTACCGCGTACATTCCTGAGGCTATGGATAATACGCCTGCTCCTTATGTGCCCGAGGCGGCAGGAGAGACTGCCTCTTATAAGCCGGAGCCGGTGGAGACGCCCGTTTTCGCTTATGAGCCGGAGCCCGTGACGGAACCGGCGGAAGCTGCCCCTGCTTACGAACCGGAACCGGCGGAAGCTGCCCCTGCTTACGAACCGGAACCGATGACTGCAGAACCATCAGCTCCTGTTTATGAACCGGCGGAAGCCGAGTCTTCTTTCAGTTCTGATTTATCGAATATTCCTTCTTATGAGACATCCTATGGCTCTTCGATCTACCGTTCTCCGGTAGAAGACACCGTTTATGAGTCGCCGATCTATGAATCACCTTATTACGGGTCTTCTTACGGCGACGCTGCGGAAGAGATTCCTGTGACAGAAGAGACAGCTTCGGAGGAGCCGGTATTTGCGGAAGAGACAGCCGCAGCCGATCCATTCAGCGATATCCCCGCGGAAGAGATCCCCACAGTGGAAGAAACGGCAGCAGCAACAGCTCCGGTGGAAGAAATTCCCACAGCAGAAGAAGCAGCGGAAGAAATCGCCCCGGCGGCAGAAATCCCCACAGCAAAAGAAGCAGCGGAAGAAATCAACGCAGCAGAAGATCCTTTGAAAGAAACAACCCCCGCAGAAGAGATCCCCGCAGCAGAAGCACCTGCTCCGGAGGCTCCTGCCGGGAAAGCAACGGCGCCGGAATCTCCCGTTGCGGAGGAACCGGTACCCGAAACGCCGGTCACAGAAGCGCAGGCACAGCCCGCTCCCGATCCATATGCACAGCAGGCGGCGCCGTATGGGCAGTACGCCCAGGCCCCATATGGTCAGTACGGCCAGCAGATCCCTTACCAGCAGAACGCCGCCCCTTACGGACAGCCGCAGAATCCTCAGGGGCAGGCTGCTAATCCCTATATCCAGCAGGGAACCCCTTACGGACAGCAGAATCCTCAGGGACAGCCTTACGGACAGGCCGCTAACCCGTATGTCCAGCAGGGTATGCCTTACGGGCAGGCTCCAGGGCAGCAGGGACAAGCTTCCTACGGGCAGGCTCCGGGTCAGCAGGGACAGGCTCCTTACGGACAGGCACAAAATCCGCAGGGACAGGCTCCTTACGGACAGCCCGCTAACCCGTACGTACAGCAGGGTATGCCTTACGGACAGCAGAAACCGCAGGGGCAGCCGGCTCCTGGTACCTATGCCCAGCAGGGCATGCCTTACGGGCAGACCCCGAGTCCGCAGGGACAGGCTCCTTACGGGCAGATCCCGAATCCTGCGGGACAGATTCCTTACGGACAGCCCGGCTCGAATCCTTATATTCAGCAGAAGCCGGCCTACGTACAGGCCGGAAAATATACACCCGCAAAAGCAGCCGGTGCAGGCGCCGCTGCCGCAGGCATCACGATCGGAGGACTCACCATACCGATCGGTTCTCTGATCGCGGCTTTCCTCATGGTCATCTCGACCATCCTGAGCCTTTTTATGGCATGCATTGAGGCAGACATTTACATTGTGGACGGCAGCACCAATTTTGTCGGTTTCTTCAAGATCGCAAAATGGCTCCGGGAGATGGGCAGCTACAGCGACGACGCAAAGATCCTGGCGACTCTGCTCACCATTTTCACATTGTTCTTTGTGGTCGCGCTGGTCGGCCTGACCGTCCTCTCGCTCCTGTCACTGCTGAAGAACAAGAAATCCGGCACGATTACAGGCATCCTGCTCGCGATCGTTAACTTTGTGAAAATGCTCTATGTGCTCTTCATTGCCTACATTGTCAATGAATCCGTCACAAACGGCAGATACAGCGTTATCAAAGGAAAGGGATTCGCGCTGATCCTCCCGATCCTTCTCATCATCATCGGGCTCGTCGTAAAAGGCGTCATGAACAAGGGAAGCGCTCCCGCTCCGAAGCCCCCTGTTCAGGGATACGGCTACAGCAACCAGTACACGAAGAAACAGTGAGAGTGATACGATATGGCATTCTTTGAAGAGTTAGGAAATAAAGTCTCCCAGGCGGGAAATAAGCTCGCGAAAGCGGCAAGAAATTCCTCTCAGACAAATCAGCTTGAAAATGACATCCGCAATATGCAGGCGGAGATCGACGGCTGCCTGCATCAGATGGGCGCCATGCTCTATTATGAGAAAAAGGATCCGGAGGCACCGAAGCCGGATTACGATCCCATCATCGCCCGGATCGACCAGCTGACGGAAAATCTGAACTGGGCCGTACAGGAAAATGACCGCCTGCACGGAATCGTCCGCTGTCCGCAGTGCAGAAATGCAGTGCCGATCGGGACGCCTTTCTGCCCGGCCTGCGGCTATCAGTTCCCGATGCCGGCAATGCACGGGCAGCCAATACCCCAACAGGGCTTCCCCAACGGACAGCAGCCTATGCCTCAACAAGGCTTCCCCAACGGACAGCAGCCCATGCCCCAGCAGGGCTTCCCCAACGGACAGCAGCCCATGCCCCAGCAGGGCTTCCCCAACGGGCAGCAACCGATGCCTCCGCAGAGTTTCCCCAATGGACAGCCGCCCATGCCCCCGCAGAATAAGCCGAATGAGCAGCAGCAATAGGATATTTTCTGCGTTTTCACGATAAACGGAACAAAAAAACCGGTTTCTTTGCAAATAATGACTTTTGCCAAAGAATCCGGTTTTTGTTTTTGTGCATTTTCTATATTTATTTTATTGATTTTAGTGCATCATTACTATATTTCGAGGTTTCTCCCCTGCTTTTCCACTGACCGGTCCAAGTTTGACATCCTCCGCTTCTTCGGTATAATGCGGTGCAATTAAAGCATTTTTGCTTTGGAGGTTTAATTTTTATGAAACTTTTTAATGTAAACGATGTCAAAGGATTCTTTAAAACAGTCGAACAGTGCGAGGGCAATGTTTTCCTGGTCACCGGTGAAGGAGACCGCCTGAATCTGAAATCAACGCTCACTCAGTACGTCTCTGTCGCCGAACTGTTTGCCGCGGGCAGAAAGGTCCCGGAGATCGAGCTCTACTGCTCCGAACCGGAGGATTATACCCGTCTCATCAAGTATATGATGAATGAGAAAGACGAAACTTTAAACTAAAAACAGGATCCCGGATCATATAAACTGATTCGTCTCAGAATCATATGCGTAATCGATCGCCCCGAGCTTGCTTTCAAGCCCGCCGCGGTCGATTTGCATTTCTTCGCACAAATCTTCCAGTGAGGGATACTCATCCCTCAGCTTTGTATTAATCACACTCAGCAAAATGACCGGATCTTCCGGAAGATTGCTCATACACTTTTCTCCCGCTGCCACTTTATTAAATACTTCTTGATTTTCGGACACCACCCCGCCGGAAATATCCCCTGTCTTACAAACAGAAGTTTCCTCAAACGCGTAGTTGCTGCCCCCGCTCACGATTTTTTCTGTCTCGCCGCGCGCTGCATGGACTCGATCATCTCGATGATCTTGGCGCGCCGGTCCGGGGCGTTCAGGATACCGCTGGTTCCGCCGCTCGCATCGGATCCGTTCAGGATCGAGCGGTACACGTCCTTGCCGGTGCTGATGCCGGCTGCCTGCAGGATGAAGATATTCGGATCGATGGCGCGGATCGCCGCGTTGGTGGATCTCATATATTCATCGGAGCTGGCTCTTCCGGTGCCGATGCCGCTGGTGGGCTCGACGATCATCACATCCGGGTGGAGCTGCGCGACCGCTTCGCACTCGGCTACCGTATCGGCGCAGACGACAGTGAGGAGATCCAGTTCATTTGCCCGCTTGACCGCAGCAGCGAGCTGTGCCGTCGACATGGGGTGCTCGGCATGTCCGAGAACGACGGCGTGGGCTCCGGCCGCTTTGATGCTCTCCGGAAGGATGTGTCCCATTCCTCTCCCCGGATTGATCCCGTCCATATGCTGGGCGGTGACGATAATTCTCTTTGTCTCCTGCGCGATCATACGGATATCCGCGTGCTGTACAGTGAAAATGATATCGATATCATATTTTTCAGCGAGCTGCTCACAGGTCTTCGCGAGCGCGAGAGATTCTTCCCCGTAAATATAAGCTTTCGGGTTCACGATCAGAAAAGGGGCTCTTAATGTTCGTTTCATGGTTCACTCTCCTATTACTGTGATCCGGCATTTTCTGGTTCTTTCTCTTGTGCGGTCAAAATCGACGAAATAGACGTAGCCGGTCGTCCCCGCGCCGAGTTTTCCGCCTGTTACATCCAGTACTTCACTGGAGCCGATGATCGTCGCTTTGAGGTGGGCGTCTCCGTTCCAGAGAGCGGTCCGGTCGCCGCCCGGCAGATAGCTTTCCGCGTCCGGCCAGGACGCGACAGCCTCATAATGCTTCTCTCCCGGATAGCGGTACATTCCGTCCCTCACCTGATCCGGGATGATCTTTCCGAGAACGTCGTTCAGGTCTTCCTGCAGAAATTCGTCGCCGTCTTCGTTAAAGTCATGGACAAATTCCTCAAAGAATACCGCGCAGGTCGTATGCGGCGAGATCACAGCACAGATCCCGTCTTTGATACCGCTCTTTGCGATCGCTTCTTTCACCCGCGGCGTGATATTGACGTAAGTCGGCGTGCCGCCGTGAGATTTCAGTTCTATGATTTCTTTATATACTGCCATATCCGTCACCTGTCATGTTTTCCGTCTGTCCTTCTATCCGGCGTGCTTTCGGCGGTCATGTATTCGTTCTTTCATACATCCGCAAATGTCTTTGTCGCGAACACCTCGTAATAATGCGTAAGGCACTCTTCCATTCCCGCCTTCAGAGCGTCCTTGAAGCGGTAATAATCCTCTACGCCAATTCCATCATTTGCGAACAGGTCCGCATTTTCCGAGGAAAATGCCGCCGCCCGCTTCGCAGCCCAGACCATGAAATCCGAATAAATATTGATCTTCGCGATGCCCTCCGTCGCGCAGCGGTGCAGATTTTCGTCACCGGAAGAAGAGCCGCCGTGCAGAACGAGCGGCACGGAAACCGCTTCCGCGATCTCATGAAGTCTCTCAAAGCTGATCTTCGGCGTTCCTTTGTAAAGGCCATGGGCCGTGCCGATGGAGACCGCCAGCGAGTCGACATCCGTGAATTTTACAAAATCCGCCGCCTCCTGCACGGAAGTATAGATGGTATCTGAATCCTCGGTGTATTTTTCCCCCGTTCCGACGTGCCCGATCTCCGCCTCCACGGAGACGTCAAATCCATGGGCGAATTTAACGACTTCTTTCGTCCTCCGGACGTTCTCGTCAAATGTTTCCATCGAAGCGTCCAGCATCACCGACGTGAATCCGCACCGGACCGCTCTCTCCGCCATCTCCAGGGACTGGCCGTGGTCGAGATGCAGAACTACCGGAATCTCCGCGTTCTTCGCGTAGAACCGGACCAGCTCCGCCGCCTCTTCGATGGACAGATACCGGTTCTGATGCGCCTCCGCATGGGCCATGATGATCGGCATTCCCAGCTTTTCCGCCACACGGAGATGACAGCGCAGGCTGTCCTCGTCGACAAAATTGGCGGACGGGATGGCGTAATGCTGTTCTTTAGCTCTCATTAACAGGTCTTTCGCATTTACAAGCATATGATTTCTTCTCCTGTTTTCCGGGTGTCACACCCGCTTTTTGATTAAGCTATCACCATATCCAATATGGATTTGTGTTTTTTATTTTCTCCCACAGAACACAGCATCGATCTCATCAATATTTTCCGCGAAAATGATCTTTCTCCGGCTGCTTTCCGGCAGAAATCCCTCTTCCGTCATCTGATCATAGAATTCCGCCAGCTTGTCATAGTATCCGCCTTTGTTGTATAAAACACAGGGCTTTCCGTGTTTTCCCAAAGAAGCCATGACAATGACCTCCGAGATCTCATCCAGGGTTCCGGCCCCGCCGGGCAGGGCGATAAAGCCTTCGCCCAGCTCCATCATTTTATCCCGGCGCTCCGACATCGTCCCGACCGGAATCGTCTTCGTGATCCCGGCATGCAGAAGCCCGTCATCGATAAAAAACTGCGGCTCCACGCCGATGACCGTTCCGCCGCCTTCCATGACGGTGTTTGCCAGTACTCCCATGAGGCCGATCTCCGAACCTCCGTAGATCAGCGTGTGACCGTTTTCCGCGATCCAGCGCCCGACTTCCACTGCTGCCTCCCGGTAACGGGGATGTTTTCCCTCCCTCGCCCCGAGATACACTGTTATGTTCATCCTGTATTTACTCTCCGCTGCTTTTCTGTCCGGCGGTTATAGCACCTTCCGAATTCTTTTGTATATTATAGCACAGATCCTTCATCGGTTCAGTCTCCGGAGGTTCCCGTTTTTCCATTTTCCGCGCTTGAAAGGACTTCTCCTAAAAATCTCCGGTCGATCTTTCTGCCGATCAGAACGATCCCGCTCTCCGTCTCCGGCACTTCTCCCTTAAATTCCTCTGAGAAGAGATCCCCGAAAACATAGTCGATCTTATGCTGCACGCCATCTAAGGTCTTCACAAATCCCTTCGCTCTCCACAGGGCAAGGTGATCCGTATCCCGCAGCGCTGCAAGAACCGCCGCGTACTGCTCTTCCGTGAGAGCTTCCGGCAGCCGCCAATGCCACGTATACAGCACGTCTTCTTTTTTACTTTTGCTAAATTCCAGTTTTTTCGGAGCGTCAAGATCCCGGATAGAGAAAGAACTCTGCCGGTTCACTTCCGGGGAGAGCACCGGTATTTTTACACCTGAATCCCCGGCCTGCTCAAAACCGGAGTCCGGAAGATTCGGTAAATCCGATAAACTCGACAGTTCCGACAGATCCGGCTGATCAGATACCTCCGAAACAGGAAAATCATCAAGGGAGAGAGCCTCGACCGGTTTCTCGACAAAACGGACATCCGGATTGATCCCGCAGAGCGTTTCCCTGACCTCCTGCAGTTGCTCTTCCGGGATCTGGTCCGCCCGGTTGAGATAGATCAAATTCGAGCACCGGATCTGGTCATAGAAAAAGGGGCCGACAACCTGAAGCAAAGTCATTGCCTTCTTCGCGTTGATGATCAGTACGGACCGGCCAGCCCTGACCTCCGGGATTTTTTCGATCTCCTCCCGGATCCCCCGGATATCCGCTGCTCCGCTCGGTTCCATGATAATAAAGTCCGGGCAGAAAGATTGCACCATCTCACGAATAGCCTCGCCGAGCTGTCCACGGATCGAGCAGCAGATACAGCCGTTTGTCATCTCCCGGACCGTAACGCCGGTTTCTTTGAGATAAGCAGCATCGAGGTTGACTTTGCCGATCTCATTTTCGATGATCACAACGCGGTACGCTCCGTACCCATTCTGCAGGAGCTGCCGGATCACGGTGGTCTTTCCGACCCCGAGAAGGCCGCCGTACATATCGATTCTTGTCATACTGTATCTCACCTTTCTGTACTTCTTTTTAATATCGGTCCGATAATACCGTATGTATTAAGAAGCATCGATAAAAAACTCATATAAAAGGCAATTCCGCCGCATCCCGTATTCCATTCAAAAATAAGCAGATACCCGAGAACCGTATCCTTATCCTATATTTCAACAGTCTCAGCTCTTTTTCAGGTACTGGCAGGACTTTTCGTCGGGACACTTCTTAAGCGTTTCATGAAGCTTCGCACACTGCTCATTGTTGCAGGATGCTTTTTCCTTGTGGGTGTATTGCCCGGAATCGTCCCCGGCGAACCATTAAACGGGCGTTTGCACAACTAAGTAATTAATGGTGTGAAGGCCTGTTTTTTTTATCTTCCGCGGCGTCTGCTGTCTCATTTTCCGGGTGGTTCAGCCTGAGAGAGAGCTGCAGATAGAAATTTTCCGACGGATCCCGGAAACTGACTCCCGTGAGTTCCGTGATTCTCTTCAGCCGGTATTTCAGTGTGTTGAGATGAATATGCATCGCCGAAGCGGTCTCCGCCTGGCGCCACCCCGCCTCCGCGTACGAGTGCAGTGTCCCGGTCAGATCCGTTTTTTCCTGCCGGTCATATCCCTGCAGGATCCGGATCGCCGGATGCAGAAGATGGCTCGTCTGTTCCGTTTCCCGGATACCATTCAGCAGAAAATCAGGCGCAAGATCCAGACATTTCCTGATCCCGGGTTTTTCCTCATACGTCAGCGCGAAATAAGCCTGTTCACAGGCGATCCGGATATCCGTGAGTCCGTAGACCGTCATGGAAATGCCCACGGAGGTATTTTCCTCCGGGATCCGGGCGGAGATCAGACGAAGCACCTCCGGGACATCTTCCGGCGCGAGAAGAACCGCCGTCTGCTCCCCTCTCTCCCCCGCGATACAGGGGACCGGGAGCTGTTCGATGTCATTTGCCAGCATTCTCCGGAATGTGTAATTCCGGATCGCCCGGCTCTCATAAAGGATCAGGCACAGATTTCTGTCCGGCCGCAGCCTTCTCCGGAGGCGCTCCGCGATGTTCGGCGGAACATTCTCTCCCGTGAGAAGCTTCCGCAGGATCTCGTGGTCCGACTGGCGCTCCGAAGAGGGGGTGGTAAATTCCAACGCATTTGCAAAATAACCCGTCCACTCCTTCGACAGCTGCATGCCGGTCTGCGCCTCCTCCTCCGTAAGAGGAAAATGCAGCATAAAGCCGATATTTTCCTCTTCCTGCTTCAGATACAGGCACACGCAGCCGATATCGTCCGTGCCTTTGATATGAAGAAGCTGTGGCCGGCCGGTCAGATCATGACTGACTCTGCCGCTGCGGTCGACAAATGTGTTGGCGATCGTTCCGGTTCCGAGATTGCGGATCCTGCCCACATTGTCGAGCACGGCGTTCATCTCATAAGCGGAATAGAGTTCTGTGTGAATGCTCTCAACGACATTTCCCTCGAGATCAAACACAAAAACCGGGCCGGCAAAGACCTTGCCGGCCTCCTTAAGGAATCCGGCGAGAGGTTCCCGCCGCATGGATTTTTCATAAAGAGACTGCTGAAGAGAATTGTAGAAGTCAAATGCGGACAGAACATCATTCAGGAGTTCTTCTTCGTCCGCGCTGTGGCAGAGGATCTGGTTATGTCCGTTTGCCAGGATCAATGCGTCCTGAAAACGGGGATCCTGGAAAAATGCGCTCGCATTTCCAAGATAGACATACTCCAGCGATCTTTTCGGATTTTTATCCGTGAGAAACCGGATTCCCCGGATGCAGGGGGAATCATTCCGGATATGGCATTCCGGATGGTACGGATGCAGATATCGTGCCAGCATGGACATGCTCAGTTTCATGGAAGATCCTCTTCTCTGAAAAGTGGTTTTGATATTATCTGTAACAGACAAATAGAACGCGAAAACATTTTTCTGTCTTGTATTGTGCAGATATGTTTCCTGACGCTTAAATCGGTTTAAAATCTAAGTACATTATAGAATTGCGCTATTGAAAGAACAAGTCTCATATTTAGCTTTTATAAACAAAAGAAGAGTATTTTCACAGGAGGTCATCATGGCGGAAATGCAGTTTGATTTCAAAGGCAACTATCTCAACTTTCTGAATCACAAACCGACGACTCTGATCCCGAACTCTTTTGTGGGCAATAAGATCCTGGGCTTCGGCGCGATCAACGGCCCTTCCATCGAAAAAGGCAACCAGTTCGGCGATCCGACAGACGGCTTCGGCATCAAATGGGAATATCCGTCGACCGGCGGCGGAGCGGCGATCCCGGACTGCAACTGCACTGTCATGGACGATGTGACCGAGTGGAGAGAAAAAGTGACGATTCCGGATCCGGCGGAGTTTGACTGGAAAGCCTGCTATGAAATGGAGTGTCAGATCCTCGGCGCGCCGGACCGCGAACACGAGACCGTCGATTTCGGTTTCGGCAACGGTGTTTTTGAGAGACTGGCCGCCCTCATGGGCTTTGAGGATTCTCTGATCGCGCTCGCCGCGGAACCGGAAGAGACTTATGCTCTTATGGAAGCGATCACCGATTATAAAGTAAAAGCCCTGGATTATATCATCGACGCTTATCATCCGGACACAATTACCTACTTTGACGACGTCGCTACGCAGCGCTCCCTCTTCATGTCCCCGGAGACCTACCGCGCGGTCATCAAACCGCACCACAAGCGCTTCGCGCAGGAATGCCTGAAGAGAGGCGTGCTCCCGATCTATCACTGCTGCGGTCACGCGGAAGACATCATCGAAGACATGATCGACTGCGGTTTCGTCGCATGGACGTCCGTACAGATCAGCAATGACATCTGCGGTCTCATCGAAAAATACGGTGATAAGATCGGCCTTGTCGGCGGTTACGACACCACCGGTCTGCCCGCCAGAGAAGATGCGTCGGAAGAGACCGTCTACGCAGAAGTCAAGCGCTGCCTTGAGACTTACGGAAAATACCACAAGGGCTACTGCTTCTTCGGATTCCGCTATGTCAACAGCCTCGATCCCGCCGTTCTCGGCCAGGCGATGGGCTTCATCGCGAAGTCGGCGACGGAATACGCGTTCGAACTTCTCATGAGCGGAAAATAACATTTTCATTTTTACTAAAAAGCAGGATGCTCTGCTGTGAACTGTCATTCACTGCAGAGCATCTATTTGCGCAGATATCTCCTCTTCGCCGTCTGCCATTCCTTTCCTTTTGGGTTGCTCAAATTCGATTTTTGCTACTATGCCCCCTTTATTCCTGCTTTGTTAATAGGTTTTATAGGAAAAATATTCATTTTTTTACATTCCGCTGCCGGACGGCGTAACAAGAACAATAAAAAAGCGTGACTAAAAGCCACGCCTTTCCCTTTCATTTTCAATTCTCTATATCTTCTCCAGCTTCACCCTCGCCGAGATCTTCCTCGGCGTCTCCATCCCGTCGAACAGGATCTTATAGGCAAATGCGTCCGTGTCCGCCTCGAGCACTTCCCCCTCGCCGAACACACTGTGGCGCACCCTTGTGCCGGGCGCAAGCAGATCCGTGCCGGACGCCATTTCGATCTGCCGGTCGATCATCTCGTAATATTTCCGGGATTCCTCGATCAGCCCGGCCTTCGGCGGGATCTCAAGGATCAGGTGCTGCGGGTCGATGTCGAGAAGGAACCGGGACGGATATCTCGGTGAACCGTCGAAATTCCGTCCTGCTGCTTCACTCAGAAACAGCCTTTTTTCCGCTCTCGTCACGGCGACAAATGCCAGCCGCCGCTCCTCTTCCATTCCTTCCTTGGTACGGATCTTTCTCGACGGGAAAATGCCCTCGTTCATACCGCACAGAAATACATACGGAAATTCCAGTCCTTTGGCGGCGTGGACCGTCATCAGTTTCACACTGTCCCCGCCCGCGTCCGCGTCGGCATTGGTGAACATGGCGATATGGCGCAGATAGGCGTCCAATGTCACCTCTTCCCCGCAGGTCCGCTCGAACTCAAATACCGACTGTTTGAGCTCCGCAAGGTTGTCGAGCCGCTCCTGATTGCCCTCCGTGCGGAGCTGCGCTTCGTAACCGCTCTTATCGAGAATATCCGAAAGCACCTCCGAGACGGCCCGCTGCTCGTACTGAGAGGCAAAGGTCTCGATCAGATCCGCAAACTGCCTTGCTTTCGTCCCCCGGAAGATCTCGTCGTCCAGATGCCGCACCATCGCCTCATACAGCGTGCACTGCTCCGATTCCGACGTCTCCTCGAGGAACGCCATCCGCCGCTGCCCGATCATTCTGGCGGGCACATTGACGATCCGCCGGAAAGACAGGTCGTCCTTATAGGCGATCATCCGCAGATAGCACAGCGCGTCCTTGATCTCCATTCTCCCGAAAAACTGCACGCCGCTGTAGATTGTGTAGGGGATCTCCGCTTTCAGCAGAGCCTCCTCAACGCTCCGCGTCACGTAATGCGCGCGGTAGAGCACCGTCAAATCGCGGAAGCGGATGCCGCTCTCTTCCATTTGCTTAACCTGTTTCGCGATCCATTCGGCTTCCTCCGCGGCGGTATTTGCGTAAAAACAGAGCGCTTTCTCACCGTGCTCTCTCGTCGGAACAAGTTCTTTTTTGATGCGGGCGGTATTTTTGTCGATCAGGGAATTGGCGCAGTCCAGCACTTCCGGCGTGGATCTGTAGTTTTCCAGCATCATGACGGTCTTCGTCCCCGGAAAATGTTTATCAAAATCCAGCAGAAAACGCACCGAAGCACCGCGCCAGGTGTAGATCGTCTGGTCGGGATCGCCGACGATAAACAGGTTGTGATGGTAGCCGCAGAGCACTTCCATGAGCTCATACTGGAGCGTATCGATATCCTGGAACTCGTCGATCATGATGTATTCCAGCCGCTGCTGCCATTTGAGACGGATCTCCGGATGCTCCCGGAAAATGTAGAGGCTGAATTTAATGAGATCGTTGTAATCCAGCCCGAAACACTTCTTCTGCTGGTAAAGATACCCGAAGAAAATGATATCGTCCGTCCCGACGGCCTTCTCATATTTTTCATGCAGCGCGTCCACCGACATGCGGATCAGGTCCAGATAATACTCGGGTTTCCGGATCAGCTTCTGGATCTCGATCATGTCGCGCGCGCCGGAAAATGTCATATCCCGCAGCGTCAGCCCCCGCTCCTCGTAAATGATCTTCAGCATGTCGTTAATGTCTTCGTTGTCAAGAACAAGAAACTTTTTGGGGTACTGCACCGCATGGCTGTCTTCCTGGAGCACGGAGACACAGAAGCCGTGGAAAGTGTTGATATAGCCGGTGTCATTGTCGCCGGTGAGGTTGTGGATCCTCTGGCGCATCTCATTGGCGGCTTTATTGGTAAACGTGACGCACAGGATATTGCCCGGCAGGATGCCGAGCTCATTCACAAGGTAGGCAAAGCGGTGCGACAGAGCGCGCGTCTTCCCGGAACCCGCTCCGGCGATGACCCGCACGTATCCCTCCGTCGATGTGACGGCTTCCCGCTGTGCCTCATTTAAGCCTGCCAGTATGTCCTGTGCCATTCAGTAAATGCTCCTTTTTTAATACTTCTTCGGAATTTTCAGACTGAATCCCGCCGTGCGGAAGGACGCGGCGATCTCATTTCCGTGAAGGAACAGCCATGCTTCATTTTCCTCGTCGTAGTCGACGGAAGTGATGAGCATCGGTTCATCCGGCTCGCTGATGTAGACATTTTTCGCCGCTCCCGTCGTCAGGGTGACCGTCTCCATCATACTGCAAAAGTTATACTCCGGAAGCGTCACAAGGAAATCGTGGAGATCGTCCTCATTTTCCTCGTAGCGGTCCAGAACCATCTTAATACTCCCGCTCTTCAGCTGTTTAAAGGTCACAAATACGACTTTGTCCATTGCGAGAGCCATCTGCAGGATCCACGGATAGTTTCTGCGGCAGGTCTTCGCGTTCTCCTGCGGAACTTCCGGTTCTACCCGGAGGATCGCGTTTTCAATGTTTCTTTCCACAGCATCGTCGCCGTAATTGTTGGCCAGCTTTCTGCGGAAGCGGATCGCGTACCGCGCCTGGAGGTAATAATAATACGCGGCCATCGGATTCGGTTCGTCCAGAGATCCGTTCTCGTAAAGACGCCCCATGCGCAGGGCGACGTCCGCGAATTTCCCCGTCAGTTCGCCGCCGCAGAAACGCTTCAGCGTATCCGAATACAGGTCCTGAATAATGCGGAACGCGGCCTCGTCATTTTTCCAGATCCCTTTTCCGCCGGCGTACATATCCGCGAGCTTGTAGGACGATTCGATGATCCCGCTGGCGCTGCCGTAGGAGAAATAGCGGAACGCGGCATCGTAATCCGGCACGCCGTCGCCGCAGCGCCCGTAATAGGCGAGATAGCCGAGCGTGTTGGCGTAGAACGGATCACCGGTCTCCTCAAAGAGCTGTTCGATGCATTTTTTCGAGAGCTCCCAGTCACATGGGAATGCCGCCGAACCACCGTAGGAGTGATAGCCGAGGATCCGGAGGGCGGTCTCATTTCCCTCATCCGCCATATCCCGGACAAATGTCGTAAACAGTGTGAGCGCCGGTTCCCCGGAATATCCGTTGCTGATAAAGCCGTCAAAATAATCGATGAAATCCTCTTTCACGGAATCCGGGAAATCCCAGTTTTCCGGAGAGGAATCGCGGTTGTAGTTAAGACCCGCGATCATATAGAGGAGCTCCGACAGATCGGTCAGATCGGAAATTACATCATCCGGGAACGCATAGGCCGCAGAGAGCTCATCCAAAATATAGCGCATGACCCCGTCTTCCGTCACGGGCAGCAGTTCCGAGAGCATCACTTCCGGATCGCCGAGTTTCTGCGCCTGTTCCGCTTCCGGGATCTCTTCCTCTAATTCTCCCGCGTCGATCGTATCCTCCACGGCGTCAAGGAACGCGTCGCCGCCCCATTCTATGAGGAATTCCTTTCCCGTCGGATCTTTATCTTTCAGTTTTTCAATGACCTTCTGCAGGTCCTCTAAAGTGACCGGAGCTGTTTTTTTCAGTTTTCTCATTGCTGCTGAACCCTCCTTTTTATTTATGATTTTCCTTTTCTTTTTTTCGTGCTTATGCAGGCCGTGACCGCTTCTGTTCTGCTCTGTTCCGGGCAAGACCGTTTTTCCCTGTGCTGTTCCGGATCAGATCACTTTGCCATGCGCTGTTTCCGTCAAATGAATTCACATATTCCCAAGAAGTGTATCTTTTATGATTCCCAGCACCTCCCTGAGAATGTTGTTCGGGAGGTAGATCCTCGTCGACCCCGCTGCGATGCCGGACACGTGGGCGATCCCCGCTTTCTTTGCGATGGCCGTCCCGCGGACGAGATGGAAATTGTTGGTGACGATCCCCACGGTATCATTTTCCGGATCAAGAAACGGCAGACTGTTCCGGATGTTCTGGACCGTATTTGCCGATTCGTCCTCGATCAGGATCCTCTCTTCCCGGATTCCGTTCCGCACGAGGTAATCCCGCATGCCGTAGGCCTCCGGAAACGGCTCATTATAGCCCTTTCCGCCGGTGACGATGCACTTCGTGTTTTCATTTTCCTGAAGATAGTCCACCGCCGCGTCAAGACGGTATCTCAGCACGACGCTCGGGCCGCTGCTGTACACCTGCGCGCCGAGCACGATGATATAATCGAGATCCTCCTCTCCTTTGCTGTGAAACCCCCGCAGGATGGCCGCAGTGAGAGCACAGATCAGGATCAGTCCCGCCAAAAGAAGTACGAGCAGGGACTTGCGCAGCCCCGCCGGAATATGTTTCCACAGATTCCTTTTTGTCATTACCGCCGCGCCGCCGCACAGTATCCCGAGTATGATCCACACGAGGAAAAAAGGTGTGCCGCTGCCGGCCGCCTTCACGAGTATTCCGTAGAGGAAGAAAAGAACCCCGAGAATTATTAAAAATACCGTCATTCTTCTGCTCCTTTTTCTGGCTAGTTCCTTTTCTGAGATTTATTATACCACGAACCGGCATAGTTGTGGCATCCGTCGCAAAGGAAAGCCCCTCCGGAGAATCCGCTCTCTCTGAAGGGGCTCTGTTGTCTTTATTCAGTTCATCCTTTCTTCCTTAAATGCAATTCCCCTTTAAACGTAATGACACTTATTTTCAGTTAATGATCCAGAGGTCCTTCCCCTCCACCTCTCTTCCCGGAGGCACCGTGAGATACCGGTCATCCTCCCAGGGACCGGTGAGAGTTTCTTTTATATAGTCCACAGAGGCGCGGAAGATCTCCCAGCGGAAACCGATCGCCTCCGCTGCCTGCTTCACCTGCTCCGTCACGGGCTCCATGTCATAGGCACCGGTGTCCAGAAGGCCGATTCTGGAATAGTTGCCGAACATCATATTGAAAATTTCCTCGCCGGCGTCCTCCCCGTACCGCTCCATCATATACTGGCGCATGGAGAGAATGTTGCGCTCTCCGTCGACCCATCCCTTCGTCATAAAATATGTCCCGCCGCTCTCCTGGAGCTGTTTCCTGCGCTTCTGTGATCCTAAAAGGAGAGTAATGCAGTCATCGACCCTGGGAATGATCAGGGTGCTCTTCCCCGGTCTGATCCCCTGTGTCGCATTGCCGCAAAAACCCATCACAAACAGGAGGCGCTCCGCACCGCGCGATTCCGCTTCATCAATAGTATCCTGCAATACCTTTTTCAGTTTCTTCGGGACATCATGCAGGCCGGATTCAATAAAAAGTACGGGATACGTGCACTGCGTCTCCGCGATCGCCTTTTCCAATTCCTCCTTCAGCGTCTCACAGGCAATAATGTAAGTATTCATAAAACTCTCTTGCACACTTTCTTTGATCTGATTGTTTCCAACTCCCAAACTTTGTTTCTATCTGATTGTTTCCAACTTCCAAACTTTGTTTCCGGCTCCCAGACTTTGTTTCTGTCTGATAATTCCCGGGCTATGCTCAGAAAATTCTCCAGCAATTATCCTTCCCCTCAGGCATCGTCTTCTGAGGACTCTTCCACGATCACCCCGACCCCGTCTGGGATCACCGTCACGGAACCGTCTTCCCGGCCAAGAATCTCATCCGCGGTGCGCAGCGCTTCTCCCAAAGAATGTACCGGAATCATTCCGAAGTCTCTCACGGTCTCATCCGGCATTTCGGAAATAAAAACGACCTTCGCCCTGCTCAGGACTCTGGCAAATATCTGCGACTGCCACTGATCGATTATGGTCTTCTCCGGCGGAGTTTCCGCAAATGTCTCCATCAGCGCCCGCATATCCTTATGATCCCGAAATGTCCGATAGAAGGAATCACCGCCGCACCCGTCAGCGCATCCTGACGCCATAATGATCACACCGCCCATCTTCACCGCGGCTTCCGCCGCCGTCATGCCCTTGACGGATTGATAGACGTTCTGATCCAGCGGATATCCGCCGTTGGAAGTGATGACGATGTCGGCTTCCGCATTTCCGGGTAGTTTCACCGATGCATATTTCCTCAGAAATTCGCAGCCTTTTTCATGTGCCCGGAACGGATTGCCTGCAACTGCATAAACCACTTTATGGCGGGGGGTTAAGACCACATTGACAATATATGCCAGCCCCGCCGCCTTCGCGGCAAAGAGCATATCCTCGTGGATGCGGTTCCCTTTGAGGATCCCGGTCCTCGAGCACGGGTGCGCGATAAACGCTCCGTTATGGTTGCCGAGGACGACTTCCCTCGCAGCGACGCCGGGCAGCACGCTCTTTCTGCCTCCGGAGAAACCCGCGAAGAAATGCGGTTCAATGAATCCCTCCGCCGCAAGGAGATCCGCATCCGCGGCGAGCCTGTTCAGGGTCAGCGTCTGTCCGGACGGAAGGGTTCCAAGCTCTTTCATTTCCGAGCTGTCACAGTCATGGATGACGATCCGTTCCCTCCGGAAGATGTCTTCCCCGAATTTCATCTTCAGTTCATCTTCCGTCGTCCCCCTGTGGCATCCCGTGGCAATCAGGATCGTGATGTCTGCCTTCGGATTTCCCTGACGGATCTCACGGAGCATTTCCGGTATGATCAGCCGGCTCGGAACCGGTCTTGTGTGGTCGCTCGCAAGAATGACGATCTTTTTCTTATCCTTTGCAAGCTCGCTGAGCAAAGGTGATTCCACCGGCGCAGCCATCGCTGTCCGGATCAGTTCCTGCGGTGCATTTTCCGGTTCGAAGCCGGACAGACGGCTTTCCAGAATGCCCAGAAGCCTCTGATCCGGTATTTCCTCTCTCAAAAATGTTTTTCCGTACGGGATGCTGATCTTCATTCTCTTGCCTGCCTTCTGCCGCTCTGCTATCGCATCTCCTGAAAATGCCTTCTGCCGCTCTGCTATCGCATCTCCTGAAAATGTCTACTGAAAAATCATTCCTCATCAAATAAAAAAGAAAAGGCAGGGATCACTCCCTGCCCCAGGTTTTCAACATCAATCCAGGCTGAAATGCAGATTCAGGCTGTCATATTCGGTGAGCGGAACAACTTCATACCCTCTGTTCGCGAGATCATCCATGATAGTCTGCGCGTCCACATAAGAGAATCCGCTGGTCGTGTCCAGTGTCAGCAGATGGGAGTTATGCATGGCCAGGCAGTTGTCCGGATCGTCCAGATCGCGGAAACGGACGACGTAGCTGTAGCTCTCCTCATCTTCATCAATGAACGCGTCCGCGAACGAAAGAGAGGAAAAGTTCTCATAGACAGTGTCCAGATCCAGCGACTCAAGATTCTCCATTGTAATTCCGGAAGATTTCCAGAATCTTGTCTCTAAAAACATTGCCTTCAGCTTCTTGCTGTCGGAGCCGTAGAAGATGGTCGTGTACTCATCATAGACATCGTCATGCGCCGTATGATAGACTTCGTGCTGCGTCAGTACGTCCTGTACCGCAAACGCGGAGGAAATGTCAGAACTCTCTTCCGACGCCTCTTCCTCTGTATCCTCTTCCAGATTCTCAATAATGGACTGTGTGTTTTCTTCCATCTCCGAGACCGCTTCATCCAGGCCTTCAAAGCCTGTGGATTCTTCCGAAGACTGGATCTCTACCTGCGCTGCTGACTCTTCTTCAGATGCTTCTCCGACAGGTGTCTTAAGTCCTCCGGACGAAGAACCGCCGCATGCTGCCAAAGACGCGCAGACGGCAATGATCAGTGCGAACGATACTACTTTCTTTTTCATGTTCTTTTTCCCTTCATTGTGATTATAAGAAACATAAATGCGATTCCTGTCGGGGTCATCTCTGCTCCCGACAGGAACCATTATACAACAAAATAATCTGATTTTTTCAGCAATTTCTGAAAATGATCAATCTCTGTCCGCCGCGAGGATATCTTTCTCCTCATAAGGCGTCTTCGTGTTGTCCTCGCGCTTCATATTGTCAAAGCGCTTGATCATCATCGGCTCCCAGATGTAATAGAGGAATTTTCCGTCCAGGTCAAAATAGAATACCGCGAAGAGCGCCGCGTAGACCAGTGCCAGGATCTTTATGATTTTTCCGAATATTTTCATTTTCATTTCCTTTCTGTGGGTTTCTGCCCGCCGTCCCTTTCATCGACGCGCCGCGTCTTAGAAAGCAGCTGCCTCCCGCAGCCTTACCAGGAGTTTCCGTCCTCAAAATCGACCAGCGTCGGATCGAGCGGTTCTTCGCGCATAACAGTCGTCATGTAGTCGCTGATGATCTTACGGATCTCCTTGCGGGAGACGGTCCGTTTATCCGGCAGCGCGTGCGGAACCCAGATCGCGTGAATGTCTCTCTTGCGGAACTCGTCCTCGAACATGCCGTGGACGCCCTGCATTCCTTTGCACTGCAGCTGGTCGTACATGATGACCATGTCGCAGTTGAAGCGTTCCATATACTGCCAGAGCTGGAAAATGTGCTCGTGGCCGCCTACAGCCATCGCTCTCATCGGAGCTTTCTCGTTATACCAGGAGAGATCTTCCAGAGCGTGCTCGTAAGTATCGGTGCGGATGTACTGATCGAACATCAGAGAGTCCATATTGATGACGCAGTTGATGCCCCAGCAGTTGTACGCCCATGTGCACCAGTTCGAGTAATAGAGCGGCGCGCAGCTCCACGCGATGGCGCGGTGGCGGGTCTTCGGGAGTGTCTCGATCTTATTTGCCACGGTCTTTTGCATGAGCTTTTTCACGTGTCCGTCTACTTCGTGCCAGATCGGCTGGGTGCCGTACTGGGAATAGAAAATGCGGTAGAGCGCCTGCGCTACGCCGTTGATCGGATAATACGGCGTGTTGGCGGCGACGTCCCATTTTTCGTGCTCAAATGCGTACTGCTCGTTCTGCAGGTTGACATGTTCAACAAAAACATCCCAGTCAAACTTGGCGCCGTATTGCTCCTCAATGAATTTCCAGCAGCCTTCGATCTCCTTCTGGCAGTGCTCCTGCACGAGCGGATCGTCATAGCGCATCGGCTGCGGCATAGCGTAGAGCGGACGGTTCAGGAACCAGTCCTGAAGGACGGAAGTGGCGACCGATCCGTCGCAGGCCTCGTTGGAAGTGACCATCGTCGGCGCGAAATCCGGATAATCGTCAAGGACGAACAGTCCGTACTCCGCCTGACACATCGGGCAGGGATCCGCCGGAAGGCCGATGGACTGCGCCGCGTCGATATAATTAAGGACGGTGTGGTTGTTGACGTGGCAGGTGACGAAATAAGGGATCATCTCCAGCGGAATATCGGTGACCTGACCGCGGAACGGATAGAAAACGCTGCCGCTGACGGTCTCGTTATGGGCGATATTCTTTTTCCACTGCTCGCTTTCATTGCCGCCGTGGATCTTCTTGTCGCTGGTGAACATCCTCATGATCTGCTGGATACTGGCGGAGACCATGCCGCGGTAATGCCAGGCCGAACCGCGCAGGATCGGTCCCCGCATGCCCTCAAGGCCTCTGTCGAACCAGTGCATAACGGTGAGATAGGTCTGCCCCATCCAGCGGTAGCGCATCGTGCCCTTCAGGAAGTCGACCAGCGCGAGGGGCGAGCCGCCGTATTTGATGATATCCGTGATCATGTGGCCGTAGTTATACAGCCAGATCATGTTGAAATAGTACATCGTATCGGCGAAGCCGCGCCATTCGCGGTGTTTGTAGAGGCCGGTATCCCCGATGTACAGATCGCCGAGTCTTCTCTCCTCGTGCGGTTTCCCGTACCAGAAGTCTTTCGCCATTTTCCGGAAATCTTTCTTTCCGGTTTCCGCGGCCTTCCCTTCCTCCTGCGGCGCGACGACGAAGAGCTCCGTCATTTTCTCTTTCAGCGCTTTGGGGGACAGGGCGCCGCTGTCCTTCAGCTGTGTAAATTTCTCTTTCACTGCTCCTATTTTCATACCGCCTTGCCCTCCTGAATCTTCTTGATCTCGACACTCTCGACAAATGCCTGGAAGCGGGTGCGCAGCTGTCCGACCGCGTTATTGACGTATTCCTTTTCGATCGAGCAGACCGGAATGCCGAAGTCCCTCGGCAGGATCAGTGTGTCGATCGTGCGCTCATAACTCCAGTATTCGCAGAACTTCATCTGGCAGATGATCATGCCGTCCGCTTTATACTCTTTCGCGATGTTTGCCAGGAACTGTTTGCGCTCCCTCATCGTGTGCTGTTCCATAAACCGCGGGCACTGGCTGGTCTCAAGATAGTGGCGGGCGATGGCGCGCAGCGGCGTCTCCCCCTCCTTCACCACGATCTCCTCGCGGCCCGGGATCGAGCCGTAACAGACGCGGTCGGCGACGACCAGCGCGCCGCACTCTTCGATCAGTTTGACAAAATACGGATCATCTTCTTCGGAACCGGTCAGAACCACCTTGCAGCGGTACGCCTTCTTCTCATCCGGCTCTCTGGTCTTCAGATCCTCCGCGATATCGCGGAGCTTGTCCATGATGAGGTATTTCGGACAAACCTGCGTGATGAGCTGGATCATGCAGAATTCGGTGCCGGTGATCGTCGGGTTGTCGAGTTTCCGGTAGCTTCCGATCTCCTGAATGAGCCGGCACATCTCATTGTGCTCTTCGATCGCTTTCAGGAGCGCTTCGTCGGAAGTATCGATCCCGAAATGCTCTTTCAGCTTGTCCAGCACATGGAACTGCAGCTGCTTCTCATAGTGGTCGATGGAATTTTTATTTTTCTTGAAAGGAACATCCGTAAATTCGCAGAAGAAATCCGGATTCTTGATGACATCCATCATCTGCAGATGTTCCTGGAAGCGGCAGGTGACCGTGCAGGTCTCCGTCCCCATCTCCGCGTCGAGGAAATTGAAGCCGCCCTCCAGCGCGCGCTCGAACAGGCACCTTCCGTACATACAGGTGCGGTTGGTCATATAATAGGTCGCCATATCCGGAGAACCGCTCCTCGGCGCGCGGAGCCTTACGCCGAAGCATCCGGGGATGTCCAGCAGAACTTCCGGCATGAAATAGCAGGTATAGCCCAGCGCGCGGAGCCCGTCCTCTTTGCCTTTGCGGACGAGATCGTTGTACGCCTCCTGCAAAAGTTCTTCAAATTCGATGATATGTACCAGATCTCTCATAGATTTTCTCCCTTTTCCTCAGCCCGGAAACGAAATAAAAAGAATTCGTTTTCATGGTATCATAATCCTGCTCATTTGCAAATGATTTAACGATTTCTGTTGTAAAAACTTATGAAACGCATGAATTAAGGAAGAATCACCTTGTAAAATATCCACAAATATGATTGAATAAAAGTATGTTTGGAAACGCTTATGGTTTTTTTAGTATCCGGGCATTTCCGCTGGCTGAAATAAAGGATTTAGGAGACTCATATGGCTGATCAGACCGTCGTCATCGCCCTGACGGGAAAGGGAGGTGTCGGCAAAACATCCCTGTCCGCATCCATTGTCAGACTGCTCACAGAATCGAAGCCCGATGCAAAGATCCTCGCCATCGACGCGGATCCGGCCATCGGTCTTTCTTACGCGCTCGGCGTCACTGTGCACGAAACGCTTGACGAGATCCGCCGCCGCGTCGCCGAGGACGTGACGGGAAAACTCCGCGACACACAGGACATCCTCGCGGAAGCCCGCTTCCGTCTTTTCGAGGCGATGGAGGAGCAGAACGGATTCGCGTTCCTCGCGATCGGAAGGCCGGAGGCCGCCGGCTGCTACTGCGCCATCAATACTTATCTCCGCCAGGTGATCGATATGCTGGTCAAGGACTTCGACTATGTCGTGATCGACGGCGAAGCGGGTATCGAGCAGATCAACCGGCGCGTCATGGATAAAGTGACGCATCTCATCTGTGTCTCCGATCAGAGCAAAAAAGGCCTGCAGATCATCGGTACGATCAAAAAAGTCGCCGATGAGCTCGTCATGTACGATAAGATCGGCCTTATCGTCAACCGCGCGCCGCTGCCGGAGCGCATTACCGAGAAGGAAATGGGCGGCGTGCCAGTCATCGCCGTGATCCGGCAGGACGACCGGATGACGGAAAATGACATCGAAGGCCGCAGCGTCTTTGAGCTTCCGGAGGAGAGCGGAATCCTCGCCGGAGCGCGGGACGCCCTGAAAAACCTTGCAATTCTTTAACGTTAAGAGACAGTCTTCTCAGACGGGAAGACCCTGCTGATTGGAAAGGGGGCATAACGATTGAAAGATCTCAAATATCTGCTGGAATTTGAAAATCTGCTCGATGACGCAGACAACGCACTTGTCCGGCAGGCGCAGGAGGACGGCCAGTATGCGATCGGCTACACATGCTACCACATGCCGGAAGTGCTCCTCAACGTGGACAACTGCTTTTCCACGCGCATCCGCGCGCCGCGCACCGGTTCCATCGACATTTCCACATATTATATGTCGAACTACACGTGCGAATTTGCCCGCTCGCTTCTTGAGCGCGCGATCGAGGGCGGATACCAGTTCCTCGACGGGATCGCGGGCGTCGACGCCTGCTCGGCGATGAACCGCTGTGCCGAACAC
>SVDL01000012.1:0-7205 GCA_015057835.1 Lachnospiraceae bacterium | reverse complement strand
AATGCAATACGAAGCCGCATTTCTTCGTGACGCACACGGACGTGCCCTACAAGGTCGAGACCTATACCATCGAGCAGATGGCGATCCAGATGCGCGTCCGGCTGCTTGACGTCATGCATGAAAAGCTCGGCACGGATATTTCCGAAGAATCCATCCGCAGGGCGGTCGAAGAGCACAATGAACTCTGCCGCGTCATGACCGAGATCGGCGACATGCGGAAGCTTGACAACCCGCCGGTCACCGGCTACGAGTACCACGTGCTCAGCCTCGTGAGCTACTGCTGCCCGACGAAATACATCCTTCCGAAACTCCGTGAGACACTGGAAGAGATCAAAAACCGGGAGACAGATCCGAAGCCCTTCTACCGCGCCCGCGTCGCCGTCGTCGGATCGGAAGTGGACGATCTCGATTTTACCCGCCTTCTCGAGGGCGCCGGCGCTATGGTCGTCGCGGACCGCTACTGCTACGGCTCCAAGCCCGGCCGCGAGGTCATTGAACTCAACGACAACGAAGACATTATTTACCAGATCTGCCGCCATTACATGAAGACATCCGAGTGCGCGCGCTATATGGCAAATGACAAAGTGCAGCAGCGCCGCGACACCGCGGATCTTCTCGCGAAGGAGTACAACGCGGACGGCATCATTTTCGAACAGATGAAATACTGTGACTTCTGGGCATTCGAGCGGCCGCTCGCAAGTCACATTCTCGCGGAGGAATACGGCTGGCCGGTGCTCTCCATCGACCGCTCCTACAATGTCCGCAATTCCGGACAGCTCCGCACCCGTTTCCAGGCCTTCGTGGAAGCTCTGGAAATCAAAAAAATTCAGAAACAGGAGGTGAAATAAGATGGCGAAATACCCGAATCCGAAGTTTTTCCGCATGAAAGACCATATGGACTGGAAGCTGCAGGCGGAGAATCTTAAGGAAGTCGGCGGTATCATCGGCGATCTCCTCAAAGAGACCGACTGGAAAGATGTCGGCAAAGGCTATTTAAGCGACGCAAAGGGATTCGGAAAGCGGATCGCCTATGAAGCCGGTCTCTTAAAGGAAATGTCTCCGGACGAGATCAAAGATCTTCTCGTGAACGGCGAAAAGCTGCTCGGAAAGCTCTACGCGAAGGGAAAAATGACAACGGTCCGCCGTGAATGGCGCGGCATCAAAGACACCGCCGTCGACTTCGCGGAATGGGCAAGGCTCTGGGGCATGCTGCTCGCGACCTTCAGCAAAGATCTCATTCCGGCCATGAACGGCGTCTTCCATTACCGCTGGATGATCTCCTATTTCTGCTGCCATTACTTTATGGACAAGAACCTCATGGGACTCCGCGGAAAAGCCCTGAAAATGCACCATGAACTGACCTACGCGATCTTCCGCTACGTGGCGGAGAACCTGGTCTTCCTCATGAAGGGCGACGCCAAGGGCGGCAACTGCACGGAGCTCAACAAGAAAGTCGTTCTGTTCGATGAAATGACTATGGGACAGATCATGGCCGGTTTCCCGGACCTCGTCGGCATTCCGTACCAGCTCCTTCCGGTCTTCCTCGTTTCCGAGATCGACCAGCTGGTCTGCGAGCCGTATATCGACGCGGTGGAGTCCTACGGCCTGCCGTCGGATACCTGCCCGGTCCCGACCTCCGAGTGCGGCGCCTGCGTCATCGACGCTCTTCCGCATATGGGCGCGTGCTTCATCTCGAGCTCGATGCCCTGCGACGGCTCGGTCATGGCCTCGTCCTATACCTCCCGCCGCTTCAAGGATCTGCCGACCTACCATCTGGCATTCCCGGTCCGGTACGAGGACGAATCCGTCATGGACGCCGCGGTACAGGATCTCAAGGGCTGCATCCGCTTTATCGAGGAGCAGACCGGCGCGAAATGGAACTGGGACGCGTACTTCACCTGCATGAAGCGGTTCAACGAGGAGACGAAATACGAGCTCCAGAAATGGGAAGTCAACCAGACTCCGTATCCGCAGCTCATCGGCCCGACCTACGAGCTTTTCCGCAAATGGAATTACGAGATGGACGGCGGCATCGACCCGCGCATCCCGAAGACGTTCAAGAAGGTCAACAAGCTCATGATGAAGGCCTACGAGAACAAGGAGGAGCCGTGGAGAGGAAAAATGCGCCACCGCGCGATCGTCTGGTCCGTTCCTGCCCACTATTACGCGAACTTCTCGAACTGGCTCGCGAACTGCTGGGGCATCAACGTACTCGTGGAGATGGAATCCCTCAACTTCACGAAACCGCTGGAGACCGAGAACAAGGAAGAAGCGCTGCGTGACCTTTGCAGGCTCTACGAGCGCATGGTCATGAGACGGCACACGAACGGCGGCTACGACCACGTTCTCACCGAACTGTGGAGACAGGTCGAGGCATGGAAGCCGGATCTCGTCATCATGTATCAGCACGTTTCCTGCAAGAACATGTCCACGCTGAACGGCCTTTTCGACGAACAGGCGAGAGAACACGGCGTGCGCCTCATCTGGATCGAACATGACCTCATGGATCCGCGCACCGTTTCCAGAAAAGATATGCGTTCGAAGGTGAATGAGTATATGCGCACGGTTATGCGCGAGGAGCCGATCGATCCGTCGCTTCTGGATTTTGATGATGAGACGTCGATGTAAATAAAAAAATAAGAAAGGCCGCCTGACAGGCTGCGTCTGATCAGCGAAAAGACGTTTAGAGCGTTTTTAGGCACTGACGAGATCCACTGCTTACGCAGACTTGGCGGCGTTGTGGCTCTGCAAAGAGACACATAAGACGCTTAGTCGGAGTTAGCAGTTAGCTCGGCAGGCCGTTGCGGCCGTCTTTGAGATGATCCGATGCAGACAGAAGGCTCACTTAAACCTCATTCTATTGCATTTACAGCCACGATTGCATAGATATTTCAACAGACAATAAATAGCAAAAAATTAACCGGCAAGAAATTGCAAAAACATTTCAACAGTCAATAATAAGAACAATTAAGATTACAGGAGGATATTACATTATGAAATACTTCGGTGGATGCGACGTAGGTTCCACATACACAAAGGCAGTCATTCTCGACGAAAACGGCAAAATGGTCGCGAACACAACAATGAAGAGCAAGATCAACGCCAAGGAATCCGCGGAGCTGGCAATGAAAGAAGTAATCAGTCAGGTTCCGGACCTGAATGACGCCAAGGATCTCGTCTACCTCATCGGTACCGGTTACGGCCGCAACAAAGTGCCTTTCGCGGATGAAAATGTCTCCGAGATCTCCTGCCATGCGATGGGCGTCCATGTCACGAATCCGTCCGTCAAAGCTATCATCGATATCGGCGGCCAGGACGTCAAGGGCATCGCGATCGATACGGACGGAACCGTCAAGAACTTCGCGATGAACGACAAATGCGCAGCCGGCACGGGACGTTTCTACGAGGCTATGGCCCGTTCCTTCGAGATGACGCTTCCGGAGTTCTCGAAGCTTTCCCTGACCGCGAAAAATGTCATCCCGATCACCGCGCAGTGCACCGTTTTCGCGGAATCGGAAGTCATCACCCTCGTCGGAGAAGGCAAGCCGATGGATGAGATCGCAGCCGGCATCCAGATGGCTGTCGCGAAACGCTGCTTCGTTATGGCAAAGAAAGCCGGCGCTACCGATTCCATCACGCTGTCCGGCGGCTGCGCGAAGAATGACGGTCTGAAAGCCGCGATCGAGCAGGTCCTGAAACTGAAAGTCGTCGAGCTCGATGTGGACCCGCAGCTCATGGGCGCGCTGGGCGCGGCGGAATTTGCCCGCCAGAAAGGCCTCGCAAAAAAAATCGCCTGAGAAACACCGCGTAATTATCAGGAAAGGAACCTCAGAATATGACGAAAGCAATTAAGATCATTCTGCAGATCCTGAAAATTCTGTTTATCGTGACCGGCGTTCTCTTTGTCGTTTATTTCTGGAACCTCGATCAGAAACTGATGGCCTGGGCCTATAAACAGGTTAACAAGATCTTTGACAGAAAGAAACAGGATCTGAATTTCTAGCTATGAAACTGTACGATTCTATTATTCAAAAAACTTTGGAGACACTTCCGGACGATCCCGCCCGGTTTCCGTACGACACTTCCCGGATCTGGAAAGACCGCGGGGAGAGCGAACTCATCATGCTGCGCGACGCGGCGTTCGAGCTCGGCGGCTCCTCCCTTCCTTCCGTGAATTATACGTGCGTGACAACGTCCGGCCTCATCGAAGAAAATGAGACCTGGGTCTTCGGTCCGGATCTTCCGGATCTTAAAAGCGACAGCGCATTTGCGAAAATCGTGCTTCTTGAGACGGAAGACCTCGGCGAGACGGAGGATGAGGAAAAAGCGTACGACGCGATCCGGAATCTTGAATTTGTCCGGTATCACGTATTTCCGGCGGGCTATATGGTCCGGGTCTCCTCGGAGAGCAACCGCGAGCAGGTCCGCGTGAGCAAAAAAGTCATGCAGGCCGGCATCCGGTTCGCCTACGTCGGCAACACCTACATCCGGCGCTACAAAGCCATTCCCTGCGTCAAAAAAGTGAGAGTCATCTTCATCACGGACGAAAAGCTCGTGGAAGCGCTGCTCCCGAACGCGGGCAAAGTAGACGCCATCACCAAAACACTGACTCATATTCTCGACGGCCTTCCCACGGACTGCGGACACTGCTCCTTAAAGCCGGTCTGCGACGAAGTGGAGGGAATGAGAGAACTTCACATGGGTAAAAAGAATAAGAATCAGGAGGAAAAATAAATGTTGAAACTGCTGCATGAAGGACACACCCACGAGGGAGGGAGCGATCACGAACATCATCACCACCACCATCACGACGAGCTCGCCTCCAAGGATCAGGCCTACGCGCTTCTTTCCTATACATTCGACCACAACGACCATCACGCCGGCGAGCTGGACGACCTTGTAAAAACACTCCGTGAAAACGGAAAAGACGCCGTCGCTGACAAGGTCGCGGAAGCACAGGTCAAATTCCGTGAAGGGAACGCCCTTCTGCACGAAGCGCTGCACGCCTATACCGAATAATAAAGCTGTAAAAGGAGGATTTTCATGAACCAGGAATATGAAGCTCTCTTTACGCCGTGGAAGGTCGGAAACCTGGAGATCAAGAACCGGATCGTCCTCGCGCCGATGGGAGGAACATGTATCTTCGGCTGGATGGAGCCGCTCGGCTCTCATTTCGACAAAGAAGCCGCCCGTCTGCTGCATACGATCGCAAAAAACAACTGCGGTCTGGTCATTCCCGGCATTGCCCCCGTCAAAGATATGCTTTGCGGCAAATGGCTCTATCAGAAAAAAGGCAAATTTAAGGAATTAAAAGCATTTATGGACGAAGTGCACGCGACCGGAGCGAAAATGTTCGTGCAGCTGACCGCAGGATTCGGACGCTCAATGGCACTTACGGCACCCCTTGCAATGCTTGCAAGCAACAAAGTGCTGAATACGATCGCAAGCCCGATCATTAACGCGGAATATCTCACCGCGGCGCCGGATGCCGGTCTTCCGAACCGCTGGGCGGACAATGTGAAGACCCGTGCCGTCACAAAGAAAGAGATCGCGGACATCATTTATGCTTTTGGCGAGACAGCGCGTCTGTGTAAAGAGGCGGGCGTCGACGGCATCGAAGTCCACGCGGTTCATGAAGGATATCTTCTCGATCAGTTCACGCTGGAATACACGAATCACAGAACCGATGAGTACGGCGGATCTTTTGAAAACCGCTATCGCTTCCCGGTCGAGATCGTCAAGGAGATCAAAGGCAAATGCGGCGAAGACTTCCCGGTCTCTCTCCGCTACTCCGTCCGTTCCATGACAAAGGGCTTCCAGTACGGCGCGATGCCGGGCGAAGATTTCATTGAGATCGGCCGCGACATGGAAGAATCCGAAAAAGCCGCCAAATACCTGCAGGATGCCGGCTATGACATGCTCAACTGCGACAACGGCACCTACGACGCCTGGTACTGGGCACATCCGCCGCAGTATATGCCTCTTAACTGCAACCTCGAAGATGTCTCGCACATCAAGAAGTTTGTGGACATCCCCGTGGTCTGCGCGGGGCGCATGCAGCCGAAAGACGGCGCAGCGGCCATCGCAGCGGGCGAAATCGACGCTATGGCTGTCGGCCGTCAGTTCCTCGCGGATCCGCACTGGGTCACCAAGCTCATGCGCGGGCAGGAGGAAGAGATCCGTCCGTGTATCTGCTGCCACACGGCATGCTTCAACCTCACCAAGCACAACGGCTCGGCAAATGATCAGGATCTCTCCGAATCCGCCGGCATGTGCCACTGCGCGGTCAACCCGATCTCCATGCAGTCGAACAAATATTATATCCGTCCGACCAAAAAGCCGAAAAAGGTCGCCATCATCGGCGGCGGCATCGGCGGCATGGAAGCGGCAAGGATCCTCACGCTCCGCGGCCATAAAGCCACCATTTACGAGAAGAGCGACAAACTCGGCGGCATTTTCATTGCTGCAGCCGCTCCGGAATTCAAGGAAAATGACAAACAGCTCATCGAATGGTTCAAACACCAGATCGACAAGCTGGGCATCGAAGTGCACCTCAATACCGAAGTCACGCCGGATACCCCGCTTGACGCGGACGAGATCATCATCGCCACCGGCGCTGCTCCGAACAGAATTCCGATTCCGGGAGCTGCGGAATACGCGATGGACGCCACGGAATACCTTCTCGGCGAAAAAGAAGTCGGCGACAATGTCGTCATCATCGGCGGCGGCCTGACCGGCTGCGAGATCGCGCTCGACCTCTTCCGCAAAGGCAAACATCCGGCGATCGTCGAGATGAAAGATGACCTCATCGCGGTCAAGAACATGTGCCTCGCGAACACAAGCTACCTCCGCGACTGCTTCAAGACCAACAAGGTCCCGGTCTTCCTGAACGCCGGCGTCAAGAATATCACCGATAAGGAAGTCACCGTCGAAAACAAGGATAAGAGTATCGTGAAACTTCCGGCTGACAACGTCATCATGTCCGTCGGCTACCACCCGATGCCTCTCCTCGACGAGAGCAAGACCGTCCATCTTCTCGGCGACTGCAAGAAGGTCGGCAACGTACGCTCCGTCATCTGGGGCGCATGGGATATTGCGATGAAGATCTGATCTTCTTCAAGACGATTGAAGGGGCTGTGAAAAAAGCATAGCCTGAAAAACAAAGAAGGATCAAGGGTTTATCAAAGCCCAAGATCCTTCTTTTG
>SVDL01000112.1 GCA_015057835.1 Lachnospiraceae bacterium | reverse complement strand
TCTTAGCTCAGCTGGGAGAGCACTTGCCTTACAAGCAAGGGGTCACAGGTTCAAGTCCTGTAGGCCCCACTCAAGCGAAACGAGCTTGAAAAGCCGGAAGGCGAATCACATGCCGATGTGGCTCAATGGCAGAGCAGCTGATTTGTAATCAGCAGGTTAACGGTTCGAGTCCGCTCATCGGCTCTTCAGTTTAATACGGATGGGTTCCCGAGTGGCCAAAGGGGGCAGACTGTAAATCTGTTGTCGACGACTTCGAAGGTTCGAATCCTTCCCCATCCACTGATCTTCGGATCAATTGAATATCGCGGGGTAGAGCAGTTCGGTAGCTCGTCGGGCTCATAACCCGGAGGTCATAGGTTCAAATCCTATCCCCGCTACTCTGCATACGCAGTACGCCCAGTTAGCTCAGTTGGTAGAGCAGAGGACTGAAAATCCTCGTGTCTCTGGTTCGATTCCGGAACTGGGCACTCATAAGAAGCCTTGTCATTTGACAAGGTTTTTTATTTTCACAGAAAATCATGCCGCTTTTTTGGATAATTCCACAGCTTGATAAATATTGCTTTGCTGATATAATAAAATAGTACGACTATCGGTGGGAAACAAATCCACACGAAATTATATAGGGGGTAGCGATTTTGAAGAAACAGTTATTTGCCTTAATCATGACGATCATCATGGTTGTCTCTCTGGTCGCGCAGAATGCGTATGCTTCGGAGTCCGTTTCTTCCGAAACGACAGTCGAAGAATCAGAGACGGTCAATCAGGACGGCCAGGATTCTGCAGCAACTGAGACAGAGTCTTCAGTGGAGGACAAACAGAACTCGGAAGGAAGTTCTGAATCCTCAGAAATTTCTGTAGATCCTGAGACGTCCTCTGATGAGTCATCGGCTACGACAGAAGAATCTGATATTCCGACAGAATCGTCTGAAGAAAACAGCGCTTCTGAAGCAGAAGACAGTCAGAGTGTTCCGGAGCAGGAGAGCACAGCACCGGAATCTTCGGAGGCTTCTGAGTCTGTACCGGAGCCGACAGCAGAGCCGACGGCTGAACCGACCGCAGAACCGACGGTCACACCGGAAGTGCTTCCGGCGGAGGAAACTGCCCCGCTTGAAGAGCTGGATGATCCGGGTACGCTTAAGTATGCCGATATCGCGGACGGATATTATACTTTCGGAAATAAATTAAATACGAACCGCGTACTGGATATTAAAGGCGCATCCAGAGATAAAGAAGCCAATGTACAGATCTATGCGGCTAATCTTACCTCAGCCCAGGTTTTTAAACTTGAAGGTAAAAAAGAAACCGTTAACGGTGTTACCAGGAAGTATTACACGATCCGGGCTTACATGAACACGAGTGAAGTACTGGATGTTAAAGGCGCCAAAAACGCTGATAAATCCAATGTGCAGCAGTACGATGCGAATGGTACGAACGCACAGAAGTGGTACATAACAGAAGAAAATGACGGCTTCTATGCGATCAGAACAGCGATCTCCGGTGCCGCGCATACAAGAGCTCTGGAAGCTGCGTCCAACGCGAATGGCGCAAACGTTTATATCAATACGTTTTCCGGCGCAAATTCCC
Source organism: Lachnospiraceae bacterium (assembly GCA_015057835.1). Classification (GTDB taxonomy): domain Bacteria; phylum Bacillota; class Clostridia; order Lachnospirales; family Lachnospiraceae; genus Chordicoccus. Next base: position 6,101 of record SVDL01000112.1, on the reverse strand, counting down.
AGCTTTGGGCCATCAAAGCCGCGTATCCATATGCACCGAAAGCCGGCATGTATACGATTCATCTGAATGGAACCAATAAGGTAATGGATGTCGCCGGAAATGTAGGCGCGAACGGGACAAATGTTGACGTTTATGCAGACAACGGAACTTCTGCACAGCAGTTCTATCTGAAACCCCTCGGATACGGCGGACTGTATTCCATTATCGGCGTTGCCAGCAGAAATGCAGTGGATATAGACAATAACAAAACTGCAGCAGGAACAAAGATCCATACCTGGAAATATTCGGGAAGCAATCAGCAGATCGTCCGTTTTGACGGGACAGGCGCGACATCCAACGGACAGCCGGTATTCCGTATTATCGCTAAGAGCGGCGCAAAATTCAGTGTTAACGGAAGCAATGTAGAAGTCGGCAGCACGCCGGCGGAGTGGTATCTTACCGGGATCGACGGCCAGACAGCAGTCAATTCTATTGCGAACGGTTTCTATTATATTACAACGAAACTGGATTCCAGTATGGCTGTTGACATTAAGAGCGGCTCCCTTGATAACGGCGGAATTGCCCAGCTCTACAAGAAGAATACGACAAACGCCCAGAAGTTTAAGCTGCTCTTTACTTCGGACGGCTATGTGAAGTTCCAGAATATCGGTTCCGGCAAGGGCCTTAATGTCGATAAGGCGCTGAAACAGAACGGCACAAAAGTCTGGCAGTGGGCAATAAACAATACGGAGAATTTCAAATTCAAGATCGTTCCGACAAATGACGGAGACGGCAGCGTTTATCTGCAGTTCAGCAATTCCAGCTATTATCTGGATGTGCCCAGCGCAAAAGCGGTAAACGGCAAAGCTCTTCACATTTATAAAGGCAATAAGACAACCGCTCAAAAATTCTTCCTTGAAAAAACTGTCACCAAAACTGGCTGGCAGACCTTCATGGGCGGTCAGCGCAAGCTTTATGACAGCAAGGGCAATTACTACACGAATACTACGGTAGACGGCATTGAAGTCGGTGCCGACGGAACACCCAAAGAGACATGGGTCTATGTTGACGGCTTCTGGAGATACCGTGTCGGCAACAGCTATGTGAACGACGTCCGTCCTTATCTTGCGGAGCTCTTCGGCACAAAGACCGTTCCGACAAAGAACCTTAGCGGATTCACAGAGCCCTCGGTGAAAGCGCCGGCTACGCCGGGATACTATGCAACGCTTGACAGAACTAAGTGTCTGGTAACCATTTATACCAAGTATCCGGGATCAAACAGCTGGAATCTTCCGGTCTGCGCATTTAAGTGCTCTCCGGGCATGAATGACACACCGACGGATCCTGGTACCAGATGGACAGTTGCAAATGCCCGCTGGTCAGAACTCATGGGTCCGAGTTATGGTCAGTACACGACAAGACTCAGTAAGCCGGGTGTCAGCAATAAGTGGAGCGGAGAGCTCTTCCACTCGATTCCGTGCGGAAGCCCGAACAACCATAACGTTCCGAGAGGTATGTACAATGCGCTCGGAAGAAAAGCCTCCCATGGCTGTGTCCGTATGGACGTCCGCAACTGCTACTGGATCTGCAAGTTCTGCCCGAAAGGTATGATGGTCAAGGTAGGCGACAATATGAACGCCCCGATCAAGGCCGTTCCGCAGCCGAAGATGAGAAGCGGCAATGTCGACCCGACGGATCCGGCATACACCGGCAACTATGGATATGTTGATTCGAACGTATATTATGGAGATTATTATTTCTAAACAATAGAAAAAATTGACAGAAAGCAGCATCGAAAGATGCTGCTTTTTCTGTGAAATACATTCATTTTCGAAAAGGAATAGATACAATAGAAAGGCTATTTTTTCCTGAAAATTAAAAAAGGTTTACAAAAGAAATCGCTTATGTTAACATTTCAATGGATTGTTGCATTAGGGGAAGCAGCAGTCTGTCCCGCAGTATCGCATATCACAATAAAGAAGCAGTGAAGGAGCTTCTGTGATTCGATCAGCCGGGAGTAGGGGAGATATAAATAAAAAAACAGGATGGGGCATATGGATCAATATGTTATCACTGGCGGCGTGCCGCTTGTCGGGGAGACTGAAATCTCCGGCATGAAGAATGCTGCACTTCCGATTCTCGCAGCATCGATCATGACGGATGAAACCGTGACACTTGAGAATCTTCCGGATGTAGATGACGTCCGGGTACTGATCGAAGCTCTGAGGAGCATTGGCGCAGACATCAAGTATATCGACAGGCATACCGTTTCTGTCTGCGGCGCCGGAATCGGCAGCTGCGAAATCCAATACGAATATATCAAGAAAATCCGGGCTTCCTATTATCTTCTGGGAGCACTTCTCGGAAAATACAAAAATGCTGCAGTCCCGCTTCCGGGCGGATGCAACATCGGTTCGAGACCCATTGATCTGCATCTCAAAGGGCTGAACGCGATCGGCGGCAACGTGAAGATCCTCTACGGAACTATTATCGGCAAGAGCGAGCGTCTTCACGGGGCACACATTTTCATGGACACGGTTTCCGTCGGGGCGACCATCAATATCATGATGGCGGCATCCAGAGCGGAAGGACGCACGATCATTGAAAATGCCGCCAAAGAACCACATGTCGTTGATGTCGCGAACTTTCTCAACAGCATGGGCGCCAATATCAAAGGCGCCGGGACGGACGTGATCCGCATCAAGGGTGTGAAAGATTTCCACGGAACTTCCTATATGATCGTTCCGGATATGATCGAAGCGGGAACCTTTATGTGCGCGGCGGCGGCAACCCGCGGCGATATCATGATCAAAGGCGTTATTCCGAAGCATCTGGAAGCGATTACCGCGAAGCTTCGCGAGATCGGCTGCGAGATCGAGGAGTTTGATGATTCGATCCGTGTAGTGGCGGCAAGACGGCTTTCCCGTACTCATATCAAGACAAACCCGTATCCCGGATTCCCGACGGATATGCAGCCTCAGATCGGCGTGGTCCTCACGCTGGCACAGGGCACAAGCGTTGTGACGGAGAGCATTTTTGAAAATCGATTCAAATATGTCGATGAACTCACCCGTATGGGCGCCAGCATCAAGGTGGAAGGCAATTCCGCGATCATCGACGGCGTCGACTGTCTGATGGGCGCGCGGGTCTCTTCGCCGGACCTCAGAGCCGGAGCGGCACTCGTTGTAGCGGCACTTGCGGCGGAAGGCACTTCCGTGATTGAAGACATCAAGTTCATCGAGCGCGGATATGAAGATTTCGAGCAGAAGCTCGAGGCGCTCGGAGCGGATATTTCCAGAGTCAGCGCCGAGGGAAAAAGCGGAAGACTGAAAGTCCGGACCAGCTGAAAGCAAATCCGCAATAAACGGAAGACCAAATCGAAAATTAATTTCGAAGAATAGAATCGGAAAACAGAATAAAGTGCTTACCCTTATTAAGAGCAGTGGAGATGACGGGTCTGTGAAGCTGCGACAACCTCCCCGAGCGGGAACGGTGCCTACCTGAGCGAGCAATCGAACAATAAGGAACTTTGCGGAGTATATTAACGGAGTTCACGAGTTGTGGACTCCGTTTTTAAAAAAGAGAACACCGATGATCATTATCCCCGGCATTAAGAAAGTACAGAAATAACTCACAATATATCAAAGAAAGTACAGAACAACTTACAATATATATCAAAAGGAGAATCTCATACATGGAACGCAGATTATTTACTTCTGAATCCGTAACGGAAGGACATCCGGATAAAGTATGTGACGCGATCTCTGACGCGATCCTGGATGCCTGCATGGAAAAAGACCCGATGAGCCGTGTCGCCTGTGAAACAACCGCGTGCACAGGATTTGTGCTGGTAACGGGAGAGATCACGACGGAAGCTTATGTCGATGTACAGGGAATTGTCAGAAAAACGGTCAGGGAAATAGGGTATGACCGCTCGGAATACGGCTTTGATGCCAATACCTGCGCGGTCTTTGTGGCGCTCGACGAACAGTCGCCGGATATCGCGATGGGCGTTGACAAAGCTCTGGAGAGCAGAGCGGCGGAAATGAACATGTCCGATCAGGAGATCGCGGAGATCGGCGCCGGCGATCAGGGCATGATGTTCGGCTACGCGACAAACGAAACGCCGGAACTTATGCCGTATCCGATCCATCTTGCCCACAAACTCTGCAGAAAACTCACGGAAGTGAGAAAAGACGGAACGCTCCCTTACCTGCGTCCGGACGGAAAATCCCAGGTCTCTGTGGAGTACGACGAAAACGGAAAACCGGCCCGCCTCGAAGCAGTGGTTCTCTCCACGCAGCATGACCCGGATGTGACACAGGAACAGATCCACAAGGATATTAAGAAATATGTCTTCGATGCCGTTCTCCCGCAGGACATGGTGGATGAGAAGACGAAGATCTTCGTGAACCCGACCGGCCGGTTTGTTATCGGCGGTCCGCACGGTGATGCGGGGCTCACAGGGAGAAAAATTATCGTCGATACTTACGGCGGATATGCACGCCATGGCGGCGGCGCTTTCTCCGGAAAGGACTGCACAAAGGTCGACCGTTCCGCAGCTTACGCGGCGAGATACGTGGCAAAGAACATTGTCGCGGCGGGACTGGCGGAAAAAGCGGAAATTCAGCTGTCCTACGCAATCGGCGTCGCGGAGCCGACTTCGGTCATGATCGATACCTTTGGGACCGGAAAGCTCTCGGATGAGAGACTTACGCAGATCATCCGCGAGAATTTCGATCTCCGGCCGGCCGGCATCATCAAAATGCTGGATCTGAGGCGCCCGATCTACAAACAGACAGCGGCGTACGGGCATTTCGGCCGCACGGATGTGGATCTGCCGTGGGAGAGAACGGATAAAGCCGAGCTGCTCAGAAAATATCTGTGACAGGTGAAGCGGAATCCGGAACATACTGGAATAAAACGCAAAGAACACGGAAGAATCATGCAGCGGACCGACAGAGGGGGAAAAGAGGTCGGAAAAGGACGGGGAGGTATATCACCGTATGAAACTTAAGACGAGAGTCAATATTTCCTTTTTCATTATCATATTGCTGCCGCTTCTTATGATGACAGCCTCTTTCTTCGGATTTATAATCCTGTTCCGCCATCAGATCGAGCACGTGGGCTATCCGATCGCGAATCCGCCGGAGGAACTGCGGCAGCTGGCGTTTTATGTGATCGTCATGATCGTGATGGTCCTGTTCATCACCGGTCTCATCCTGAGCATCTGGCTGTACAAGAGCGTCACGGAGCCCCTTCGGAAGCTCGGGACCGCTACGCAGAAGATCAAGGAGGGCGAGCTCGATTTCGAAGTCACGGAGGAAGGTCCGGAGGAGATCCGTGAACTGTGCCGGGACTTTGAGGAAATGCGTGTGAGGCTCAAGGAGGCATCCGAATCCCAGGTCGCGTATGACCGGGAGAGCAAGGAGCTGATCTCCAATATTTCCCACGATCTCCGGACGCCGATCGCCGCGGTCAAGGGCTATGTCGAGGGGATCATGGACGGCGTCGCGGATACGCCCGAAAAAATGGATCATTATCTGCGGACGATCTATAATAAGGCAAATGAAATGGACCGCCTGATCAACGAACTGACCTTTTACTCGAAGATCGACACGAACCGGATGCCGTACGCATTTGCCAAAGTCGGCGTGAGGGGATTCTTCGATGACGCGGCGGAGGATATGGAACTGGAGCTGGACGGGGAAAATGTCGCATTTTCCTATGAAAATAAGGTCGATCCGTCCGTCCAGATCATCGCCGACGCGGAGCAGATCCGGCGGGTGATCAACAATATCATCTCCAATTCGCTGAAATACATGGACAAGCCGGAGCGGAAAATGTCGATGACCGTCTCCGACAGCGGCGATTTTGTACAGGTCGCGATCAAAGACAACGGGCAGGGTATTCCCAAAAAAGACCTCGAATACATTTTCAACCGCTTTTACAGGGCGGACGCCTCCCGGAATTCGGCGCAGGGCGGTTCGGGCATCGGACTGTCGATCGTAAAGAAGATCATCGAAGACCACGGCGGGAGAGTCTATGCCCAGAGTATTGAAGGCGAAGAGACAACAATGTTCTTCGAACTCCGGAAATACATGGAGACGCCTGCGGAACTG
>SVDL01000111.1 GCA_015057835.1 Lachnospiraceae bacterium | reverse complement strand
GAAAGCGTATAAGAGCCATATCTTAACGAAGAAAGACCGCAAGACCAAGAGAAATCTGCGTCATGCGACGATCGCGGATCCCACGAACGCAAAGGTAATGAACAAGATTTTACCGTATCTTTAATCAGGGGAGGAAATAAGAAATGGCAAGAATTAAAGGCGGACAGGGTGCCCGCAAAAGACATAACCGCGTTCTGAAACTGGCTAAAGGTTACAGAGGCGCAAGATCGAAACAGTACAGAATCGCCAAGCAGTCCGTTATGCGCGCGCTGGCCAGCTCCTATGCAGGCAGACGCGAAAGAAGAAGAGACTTCCGGAAACTCTGGATCACCCGTATCAACGCGGGCGCACGTCTCAACGGACTTTCCTACAGCAAGATGATGCACGGCCTCAAGGTCGCCGGCATCGACATCAACCGCAAGATGCTTGCGGAGCTCGCTGTCAACAATCCGGCGGACTTCGCCTCTCTCGCCGAGGTCGCGAAGAACAACCAGTAAGCATTGAACCGGGCTTTTAAAAAACGTATAATAAAGGAAGTGTTTCCCAAAGGAGACGCTTCCTTTATTTTTTGTGCGAAAGAGAGTCCGAAAGGAAATCAAAATGGATCTTTTCGATTATATGAAAGAAAAAAACGCGGAAAATGAATCCCCCCTCGCATCCCGCATGCGCCCGAGAACGCTGGAAGAAGTGGTCGGTCAGCAGCATATCATCGGAGAGGGGAAAATGCTGCGGCGCGCCATCATGGCGGATAAACTGAGCTCCGTCATTTTTTACGGTCCGCCCGGCACCGGCAAGACGACGCTGGCAAAAGTCATTGCCGGCACGACAAAGGCCGAATTCCGTCAGATCAACGCGACGACAGCCGGCAAGAAAGATATGGAAGCTGTCGTAAACGAAGCGAAAACGTTTCTTGCCGGATACGGGAAGAGGACGATCCTGTTTATCGATGAGATCCACCGCTTCAACAAAAGCCAGCAGGATTACCTTCTGCCTTTTGTTGAGGACGGTACTGTCATTCTCATCGGCGCGACGACGGAAAATCCCTATTTTGAGGTCAACGGAGCGCTTCTTTCCCGCTCGACGATCTTTGAGCTGAAGCCTCTTTCGAAAGAAGATATCGGACTTCTCATCGACCGGACGCTTTCTGATACCGCCCGTGGACTCGGCAGTTTTCATGCCTCCCTTACTCCGGAGGCGAGGGAATTTCTCGCAGATATGTCGGGAGGAGACGCGAGAGCCGCGCTGAACGCGATCGAACTGGCGGTGATGACGACGCCGCAGCAGCCGGACGGAACGCTGGTGATCGACCTTGAGACGGCTTCTGAGTGCATTCAGAAGAGAGCAGTACGGTACGACAAAGACGGGGATCAGCATTATGACACGATCTCAGCGTTTATCAAGAGCATGAGAGGGACCGATCCGGATGCGGCAGTGTATTATCTGGCGAAAATGCTGAAAGCCGGAGAGGACATCAAGTTCATTGCCCGAAGAATTATGATCTGCGCTTCGGAAGACGTGGGAAATGCCGATCCGATGGCCATGGTGGTCGCCTCCTCCGCGGCGCAGAATGTGGAGAGAGTGGGAATGCCGGAGGCGCAGCTTATTCTCGCACAGGCGGCCATTTACGTGGCCTGCGCTCCGAAGAGCAACGCCTGTACGGAAGCGGTCTATGCGGCGATGAGAAGTGTGGAGGAAAAGAAAACGACGGTGCCGGCGCACCTTCAGGACGCTCATTACCGGGGACACGAAGCTCTCGGAAGAGGGATCGGCTACCGGTACGCGCACGATTACCCGGAACATTACGTGAAGCAGCAGTATCTTCCGGACGAGATCGTCGGGACGGAGTTTTACAAACCGACAGAGATCGGAAAAGAAGCGGAGATCACGGCTCGTCTCCGTCATCTTCGGGAGCGCGGAGAAGAGTCCTCATAACATTCAGATACAGTTCCTGGTTCTTGGAGGACCAGTTGGAACACATCGTTTCCGCTTCTTCTTTCGACATGACGTTGATCGTCATCGAAAGAAGCGGTGATCCCTGCTCGATGATCTCAAGACGGACCTCATACTCTCTGGAGGGCGTCAGTTTGTAATCGGCGCGGACCCCGGATTCACTCCGGAGCGTGAAGGAATTTTCTTTCAGATAATCAATGATCTCGGCGCGGATCCCCGCGTCGATCATATTTTCCAGGGAAGAGATCGTCTGCATGCCTTCCTCTGTCACGGTGTACAGCGTGAAGCGCCTTGTTACCTCCGAAGTGATCTGGCCGCTGTCCAGAAGATCGCTGATCGCCTCCTGGGCGTGAAAATAGTCCGTGTAGCTGCGGTTCAGAAGAAAATCGACGATCTGGTTGTTGGAGAGCGGAAACGTGACCTTCTCCAGCATGTAGAGAATCATTAATTTATATAAGGAAAGACCCGGATAAGCCATTTGTGCCTCCCTGCTGTATACTTTCCGTGCGATATATACAAAATCGCAGGAATGTGATTGTTATTTTATGGAAAAACTGTTAAAATAAATCCAGCATTTTCGTACTTCAAAGTTATAAAGTGACTCACGAAGGGAGCAGCATGAATAATAAATTACGTAAACCATCAGTGGATCAGTTCTTTGACGGCGTACTGTGCCTCACGACCCGCGAAGAATGCTATCAGTTTTTCGAGGACGTCTGTACGGTCAATGAGATCCTTTCTCTCGCACAGCGCTTTGAGGTCGCCCGCATGCTCCGTTCCGGAAAGACCTATCTTGAGATCTCGGAGGCGACAGGAGCGTCCACCGCGACGATCAGCCGCGTCAACCGGTCGCTCGTCTACAGCAACGACGGCTATCAGATCGTTTTTGAGAGACTGGCCGAAAAGCAGGCGGAAGAAAAGGACTGATTGAGGTCAGGACTGTTTCTTCGATTTCTTTTTACCATCCTCGGATTCCTCCGGCAGCAGATCAACGAGATGCTCGATGATCTGCTTTTTTACGTATATATCGAAGCTCAGCATGCAGATAAAGGAAAAAAACTGCAGGTAATCCCTGTCTTCCTCCGCGCATTCTTTCTCCGTAAATGTATCGCCCGACTTGAGATACCGGCGGATGATATCCTTCGCCGTATCCTTGGACTGCTCCTGTTCCGTGTGGTAGATCACTTCATAGATCTCTTCCAGCGAGATCGGGGCATTCTCTTCATGGAAGCGCGCGATCAAGGGGTGGAGGATCTTCTGGATATCACCGATGGAGAGAAAACTCTTGAGATAGTAGATAAAAGTCAGAAGATACAGATGATCTTTCGAGTATTTCTTTTTTTCCGGAGGCGGAAGGAGATCATTTTTGGTATAATTATTGATCATCGTTTTCGTGAGCAGCTTATCCTCCGGATAGCGCTTGCACGAAGCGAGTTCCTTATCCATGAACGTCGTCACCTGATCCATATACAGAGGAATGTCCGGAATGGCGTCCGGTTCGATATAGTCCATGGAGTTGATCTGGGAGAGAATATCCCTCAGGCGTTGTTTTGTGATCTGATTCATGATATACTCCCTAATACTTTGTTTTAAGAAAATCAGCGGTCAGACTCATTATATGGTTTTGAAAACGACATGACAAGTGTGAATACGAAAAAACAGAACAGCCGGTATACGGAGGGACTCAATGACATGCAGCGCAGGGCGGTGGAACACACCGACGGTCCGCTGCTTATTCTCGCGGGAGCGGGATCGGGCAAGACGAAAGTTCTGGTTCACAGGATCGCGAGACTCATTGATGAAGAACAGGTTCCGCCGGGAAGCATCATGGCGATCACATTTACCAATAAAGCCGCGGATGAGATGCGGACCCGCGTCGACAATATGGTGGGATTCGGAGCCGGGGAGATCTGGGTCTCCACATTTCATTCCAGCTGCGTGCGCATTCTCCGCAGAGATATCGAGCAGATCGGATACGGGAGATATTTTTCCATCTATGACACGGACGATCAGCTGCGGGTCATGAAGGACGTCTGCAAATCCCTGAATATCGACACCAAATACTATCGGGAAAAATCGATCCTGCACGCGATTTCAAGGGCGAAGGACGAGCTGATCGATCCGGACCGCTATGAAAAACAGGCCTGTGACGATTTTGAGAAGACCGTGGCGAGGGCTTACCGCCGCTATCAGGAGACTCTCTTTAAGAATAACGCCCTGGATTTTGACGATCTTCTCGTAAAGACAGTGGAACTGTTCCGCACCTGCCCGGAAGTGCTCGCTTTCTATCAGGAGAAATTCCGTTATATTCTTGTGGACGAGTATCAGGATACCAATACGGTCCAGTTTGTCTACGTCAGTCTTCTGGCTGGAAAATACGGGAACCTGTGCGTTGTGGGTGACGACGACCAGTCTATTTACCGTTTCCGCGGGGCAAATATCACCAATATCCTGAGTTTCGAAGAGAAATTTCCCGATGCCGAAGTGGTGCGCCTCGAGCAGAACTACCGTTCGACCCAGAATATCCTCGACTGCGCCAATGAGGTGATCCGCCACAACCGTCAGAGGAAGACGAAAAAACTCTGGACAGGCAATGAGCAGGGAGAAAAAGTAAGGCTCCGCCAGTTCGAGAACGGATTCCAGGAAGCGGAATTCATCGCCGACGAGATCGCCCGCAGAGTCAGGCGCGGGGAGGCCGCATTTTCCGATCACGCAGTCCTTTACCGGACCAACGCGCAGTCGCGTCTCTTCGAAGAAAAATTCATTTTCGGAAATATCCCCTACCGCGTTGTGGGAGGAGTCAATTTCTATTCGAGAATGGAGATCAAGGATGTTATCGCTTACCTGAAGACCATCGAAAATGCGCAGGACGCCCTGGCGGTCCGCAGGATCATCAATGTACCGCGCAGAGGGATCGGCGCGGCTTCCCTCGCAAAGGCGGACGCATTTGCGGAGAGAGAAGAGATCACGCTGTATGAGGCGCTCGGGAGAGTCCGGGAAGTCGGTCTGACGGGAAAAGCAGGCGCCAAGATCGAAGAGTTTACAAGACTGATCGAGACGTTCAGAGATAAAGCCGCCATTATGCCTGTCGCGCAGCTGATCACAGAGCTGCTTGAAAAGACAGGATACCTTGCGGAACTGGAGGCGGAGAAAACAGAAGAATCGGAAGCCAGGATCGAGAACCTTAATGAACTGATCTCAAAGGCTGCGTCCTATGACGAGACTTCAGGGGACGGATCGCTTGCGGGATTCCTCGAGGAAGTCGCGCTGATCGCCGATATCGATACCGTGGAGGATTCCGAAAATGTGGTGCTCATCATGACGCTCCACGCCTCCAAGGGTCTGGAATTTCCGTATGTCTACATCGCCGGTATGGAAGACGGCGTCTTCCCCGGATATCTCTCCATTGATTCCGGCGACGACGCCGAGATGGAGGAGGAGAGAAGACTCGCTTACGTCGGCATTACCCGCGCGAAGAAGCTTCTGACGCTTACGGCGGCAAGGCAGCGCATGATGCGCGGAAATATGGTGATGAATCCGGTGTCCCGGTTTGTACGGGAGCTGCCGAGGGAACTCGTGGATCTCGGAGAGGACCGCGATACGGGATACAGAAGAAGCGGGCCTCAGCTCTCTTTCGGAAATGCATACAAGGCGATGCAGGGAGCGATCGGGGCGAAAGCGGAGAAGTACCCGTCAAGGGAACTTTACGGCCAGTCGAGAGGGAATCCTTATTCGGCACCTAAAAAGCAGTTTGCTGTCAAGGGGGGAGAACTGGGTTACGCTCCGGGCGACCGGGTGGTCCATATGCGTTTCGGCGGAGGCGTCGTGAAGGAGATCACGCAGGGCGGCCGCGACTATGAGGTCACGGTAGAGTTTGACAGGGACGGGATCAAGAAGATGTTCGCCTCATTCGCCAATCTCAAAAAAGAATAAGTATGGCTTTTTTGTACAGACTGTGCTATACTTTATGAGATTGAATTTGGCATTTCGCTGAATGCGGCGGTCTGCAGGCAGAGTTTTAATGTGACGTACTGCTGCGGATTGGAAAGGAGAGTTTCTATTATGAAAAATAACAAGAATCGTCTTTATAAGTTCTTTGCGATCCTCGGCTGTCTCGTAGCAGTTGCGGCGATCGCCTATGCGGTCTACAAATTCTTCACTCCGGATTATCTCGAAGATTTTGAGGATGACTTTGATGATGATTTCGATGAGTATTTTGAGACCGTAGAAGAAGAGGAGGCTGAGCCGGAACCGGCGCAGGCGTAACAGAAGAGAAGGAAGAGTTGCAGCTCCGGTAAACCGGAGCTGTTTTTATGAGCTGTATGTAAAGGATCGACTTGATATGCTGAAGAAAAAAGAGATCGCCGAAGGGACCGTGATCAAAGCGGTCTATCCGAATCAGGGAATCCTGTGCGGTCCCGAAGGGGAGAAGATCTATGTCAAAGGCGTCGTGCCGGGACAGAGGGTCAGAGTCAGGATCACAAAAAAAAGGGAGACACATCTTCTGGGAAGACTCCTGGAGGTATTGGAATACTCGCCGGAAGAGACGGAGATCTGCGGATGCAGCGCTTTCCCGTTCTGCGGGGGATGTCTGTATCAGTATCTGCCTTACGAAAAGCAGCTGGCTCTCAAGGAGACGCAGCTGCAGGAACTTCTTCGTTCCTCCGTGGGACAGGAGACCGTCTATGACGGGATCCTGGGAAGCCCTTCTCCGCTCGCATACCGTAATAAAATGGAATTCTCCTTCGGTAACGAGAGAGTCGGAGGACCGCTGCATCTTGGCCTTCATAAACGGGGAACAACCTATGATATTCTGATGGCGGACACCTGTACGATCGTGCACGAAGATGTAAATGCAGTCGTACGGACGGTGTGGGAATACTGTACGGAAAAGGAGCTTCCGCATTATCATAAGACAACTAATACCGGATTCTTAAGGCACCTTCTCGTACGGCGCTCAGAGAGCACCGGAGAACTTCTGGTATGCCTTGTCACAACATCCGGGATCGACCATGATTTCAGCCCGCTCGCAGACAGACTTCTCCGGCTTAGGATTGGAGATCATCCGGTCCGGTTCGCCGGGATCCTGCACGGATTCAATGATCTTCCCGCGGATACGGTGCAGTATCAGAGGGCGGATATTCTGTACGGTGCGGATTTCCTCACAGACGAGCTGCTCGGACTGCGTTTCAGGATCTCTGTTTTCTCCTTCTTTCAGACGAACACAAAAGGCGCGGAAGTACTTTACGGCAAAGTTCGGGAGTACCTCGGGATCTTTACGAAGACGGCAGGCCGAAAACCCGTTATCTATGATCTGTATTCCGGGACCGGCACGATCGCGCAGATCGTTTCGCCGGAAGCGTCTCATGTATATGCCGTGGAGATCGTAGAGGAAGCGGTGGAGTCCGCGAAGAAGAACGCGCTGGAAAACGGGATCACGAACTGTACCTTTTTGTGCGGCGATGTCCTGAAGATGCTGGATGAGATCGAAGAAAGGCCTGATTTTATCATTCTTGATCCGCCGAGGGACGGTATTGCCCCGAAGGCGCTGCAGAAGATCATGCAGTATGATGTCCCGAAGATGATCTATATCTCCTGTAAGACGACAAGCTTCGTAAGGGATATGGCCGTCCTGCATGTCGCGGGCTGGGAGATGGAGCGTTATGCGTACTGCGGTCTTTTTCCGCAGACGCCTCACATCGAGACTATAGTGTTGCTACAAAAGTTGAACTCGTAGAAATCCTTTATTTTAAGCACTTTTACGAGCATTTC
>SVDL01000110.1 GCA_015057835.1 Lachnospiraceae bacterium | reverse complement strand
ACCGACGAGATCATTGCTCCGACGTTCCGTCAGGATATCCATACGACGGCGGATCTTGCGGAAGAAGTGGCAAGATTCTTCGGATATGACAATATTCCGACGACTCTTCCCAGCGGAGAGGCAACGGAAGGTAAGCTGACATTTGAGATGCGCGTAGAGCGCCTGATGCGCGACACCGCAGAGGCGTGCGGATTCTCCGAGGGATATTGCTATTCCTTCGAGAGCCCGAAGGTATTCGACAAGCTCCTGTACCCGGCGGACGCAAAAGAGAGAAAGGCGATCAGGATCGCTAACCCGCTGGGAGAAGATTTCTCCATTATGCGCACTGTGCCGGTAAACGGCATGCTGAATTCACTGGCGGTCAACTATAAGCGCCGCGCGAAATCCGCCTGTCTCTATGAGCTCGGCAATATTTACCTGAGCGAGGAGGACGTTCTCACGACCCTGCCGGAGGAGAGAAAACAGCTCACTCTCGGTATGTTCGGTAACGGCGATTTCTTTACCATGAAAGGCGTTGTGGAAGAACTCCTTTTGAAAGCCGGCATGCACAAGCGTCCGGAATATGACGCTGAAGCAGGCGTTCCGTTCCTGCATCCGGGCCGTCAGGCGAAGATCACTTATGACGGCACTGTGATCGGTTATCTCGGAGAAGTACATCCTACAGCGGGCGAAAACTACGGCATTACGACCCGCGCTTACATTGCCGTTCTGGATCTGCCGGCGGTTATTCCGTTCGCAAGCTTTGAGAGAAAATTCGAGGGTATCGCGAAATATCCGGCGATGAGCCGCGACATTTCCCTCGTCGTACCGAAGAACATCAAAGCGGCGGAGATCGAGGCAATCCTGCTTCAGAGAGGCGGAAAGATCCTCGAAAGCTTCGGCCTGTTCGATCTCTATGAAGGCAGCCAGGTGGCAGAAGGCATGAAATCTATGGCTTACACACTGACATTCCGCAATAAGGAAAGAACGCTGTCCGACGACGAAGTGACCTCCTCGATGAAGAAGATCATGAACGGTCTTGAGAGGATGGGCATTTCGCTCAGAAGCTGACAGAACAGCTCTTATAAGCTGTGACTCAAAAGTCACCCTGTGCTTCTTTTAGACAAGGAAAGCTTGATTTGATTAATGCTCACTAGTTTGAAAAGACTGAAAATGGATTTGTGTTGGACTTTGGATATATTATTTGTTAAATGAAAAACTACTCACCACAGTTTTCGAAGAATAGCGAAGAAAATGTGGTGAGTGTTTTTCTCAATAAACGTTTATCTATCCATTTTCATAATTCTCTTTCAAAAATTTTTCAGTTTTCTATAGTGAGCTTTATTAAATATATTCCATTTTTTAACTTTGTAATCATATATGATTTCAGTTACAAGAAATCGTTTTGAGAATTTTGAATTAGTGTTGATCTGGGAATAGCAAAATAATGAAAACAAGTGATTTTTATTATGATTTACCGAAGGAACTCATCGCGCAGGATCCTCTTGCGGACCGCGCTTCTTCGAGACTTCTGCATCTTGATCGGAAGACGGGAGAAGTGAAGGATGATATTTTCCGGAATATAGGGAGTTACCTGAAGAGCGGAGATGTTCTTGTTATCAACAATACGAAAGTCATTCCCGCAAGGCTCCTCGGAACCAAAGAAGAGACCGGCGCAGGCATAGAGTTTCTGCTTCTGACAAGAAAAACGGATACGGACTGGGAAGTACTTGTTAAACCGGGAAGAAAGGTAAAAAGCGGAACGATCGTATCATTTGGCGAAGGATTGCTCAAAGCCGAAGTGCTGAAGAAAATGGATGAGGGCAGGCATATTGTGCGATTCCTTTTCGATGGGATATTTGAGGAGATCCTCGATCAGCTCGGCGAGATGCCGCTGCCTCCTTATATTCACCATAAACTGCAGGATAAGAACCGTTATCAGACGGTTTACGCCAAACATGACGGATCCGCTGCTGCACCGACTGCCGGACTGCATTTTACGCCGGAACTGATGAAAGAGCTCGAGGATAAAGGCGTTGTTTTTGCTCCGGTTACCCTCCATGTGGGACTGGGTACATTCCGCCCGGTAAAAGTGGATAATGTCCAGGAGCATCATATGCACTCGGAATATTTCGTGGTGCCTGAGGAGACCGCCGAAATCGTAAACCGGGCAAAGAGAGAGGGACGGAGAGTGCTCTGCGTCGGAACGACAAGCTGCCGCACCGTTGAATCTGCTTCAGAGGATGACGGAACACTGAAAGCGACGAGCGGATGGACCGATATTTTCATCTATCCGGGCTACCGGTTCAAAGTGATGGATGGACTCATTACCAATTTCCATCTGCCGGAGAGCACGCTCGTGATGCTGGTTGCGGCATTCTGCGGGAAAGAAAATATTCTGCACGCATATGAATATGCGGTTACTCAAAAATACCGCTTTTTCTCGTTCGGGGATGCTATGCTGATAGAATAACCACCTTTTCAGTACACTTGTAAGTGTCAAAATCCATGGCTGCCCGGCCTGCGAGAATTGTCACAAGAAAGGTAACGGCCAGTGTGTACAGAAGGCTGATATGCGGCGTGTCTGCCGGCAGCTGCAGAAAGCGGAGATGCTGGCCGATCGCACCCCGCAGCAGGACGATTTCTATCACCTGATGAACGGCAAGTTCTGCGGCGAGGCATGGGACGCTGTCAGCCGCTATGTTTATACCGCTCTGCAGGGTGGATCCATCATGAAGGGCTGGACCAACGACGAACGCATGATGATCACCTGCTGCAACGACGGTACCAGGCCTGTCATTTTCAAGATCGAGCGCTTTGATATTCCGGAGAATGAGGAGGAGCGGGAGTGGCTGGCGAATCAGAACTTCAGGAATACAGCGGACGATGCGTATACGGGATGAGCAAAACCGGTATTTGCCGGACAAAATGACTGCAATCAGTGAGGTCACAGAAAAATGATAACTATGACGCGGGAACAGGCAAGGCGGTTCATCCTCAGTAAACAGGGTCTGCTGGGGAAATATCGTTTTGTGGGGAAATCGGGAGCGTACCAGTATATCCGTCAGGCAGGCTGTATTCAGTATGATCCCGTGGATGTATGCGGGAAAAATGCCGAACTGACCCTGCAGTCCCGCGTACGGGGATTTACCAGAAAGATGCTTGCGGATCTTCTGTATAAAGACCGCTTGCTGGTTGATTATACTGACAAGGAACTGTCTATCTGGCCGAGAGAAGACTGGCCGTATTTTTCAGCTTATCGCGAAAGGAGCAAGATCCACGGTGCAGGGTTTCCATGTATTCCGGAGCTGGAAGAACAAGCTGTTGCTTATATCCGCAAAAATGGTCCGGTAAGCAGTGATACTCTTCCGATTCAGGGCAAAGTGTTCTGGCATTCCTCTATGCATTGGAGCGGAAACTGGCACAGAACTTCACCGGCAGCCCGATCTGTCCTGGAACAGTTATATACGGATGGCGTTTTGCTGATTCATCATAAAAGCGGTTCGAGAAAGTTTTATGACCTCGCAGACAAATACTTCAGTCGGGATCTACTGGATGCCAGGAATCCCTGTCCCGATGAAATCTCGTTCCTTGAGTGGCGGATCAGGCGGCGGATCGGAGCAATCGGTCTGCTATGGAACAGACGGTCAGATGCTTTTCTTGGTATTGAGATGACGACCGAACAGAGAGATGCGGCGTTTGAAAAACTGGAAGACGAGGGAGTGATCCGGAAAACAGCAGTGGAAGGAATCCGCTTTCCCATGTATTTTCTGACAGAGGACATGCCATTGGTCGAAGCGGTTCTATCGGATGCCATCGATCTCAGCCGTCGTCTTGAGTTTCTTGCACCGCTGGATCCTATGCTGTGGGACAGAAAGCTGGTTGAGGCGATCTGGGATTATCGGTATTCATGGGAGATCTATACGCCTGCCGAAAAAAGAAAGTTCGGATATTATGTCCTGCCGATGCTTTATGGAGAAAAGATGGCAGGCCGAATTGAAGCCTCAGCAGACAGGAAAGCAGAAACGCTTGTCATAAAGAACATCTGGTATGAGCCGGAGATCCGTCAGACAAAAAAACTGAATGCAGCTGTTGATGCTGCCTTAAGGCGTCTGGCAAAGTTTAACGACTGCAGCCGGATTGCGAAATAATTCGAGATCGAAACAAAATCGCAATATATGGAGGTGAAGGAAATGGTTGACGGGATAGAAATGGTGTTTTCCGATCTGATGATCTCGGATCAGGATAAATTTTGTGCAAAACTGAAAGAGGGCAAAAGCGACCCGATTACAGAAACAGCACATACTTTTTTCAAGGCATTGGGTGCCGATGACGGGCTTTTAGTTCCAACGATGACACAGAAAGATAAGATGAAAGGCATTGAGCGTGTGATCAATTATGCAGAAAGAAGAAAAGCTCCTGTCAAAAAGCCTTTGATGAAAATGCCGGCATTTATACCGGGGTCATCAAAGGCTTTTGCTTTTAAGAAAAATATGCTGACAAATTAATAGCGGCAGTGAATCCTGGCACTACGGAGGTCATTGAGTCCTCCATGACATACGAGGAAATTCCTGCACAGCTGAATGAAGGGTTAGAAAAGCATTTTTAACACTTTTTCGGCAACTTCGGGGCTGCAGCGCGTTTTCACCAATGTTCCGTGCTCTTCGTAAGAAAGAATCTCAGATCTTCCGTTTTCCATAACAAAGGATAGAATATCGCCCCGGTCATATGGAATCGTATAGATCTCTTCCTCATAGCCCGCTTCGAGTTTTTCAAAAATGACATCTGTCAGAAAATCGATCGAGGCGGGATCTTTTGCGGAAATGTAAATGCTCTCGTTCCGGACCCCCTCGATGGTCTCTTCTTTCATGCCGCGGCGGGGATAACCGAGCGAAGAGCCGCTCAGATCGGATTTATTGAATACCGTGATCATCGGGATGTGTGACGCGCCGAGCTCACGGATCGTTTCCGCTGTCACATGGATGTGTTCTCTCCAGTGCTCATCGGACGAATCCACGACCTGCACGAGAAGATCCGCGTCTTTTGCCTCTTCCAGCGTTGAGTGGAAGGCTTCGACGAGACTCGTCGGAAGCCTGTGAATAAAGCCGACGGTGTCGGAGAGCAGGAACGCTCTTCCCCGCTGCGTTTCTATTTTCCTGACCGTGGTATCGAGTGTCGCGAACAGCATATCCGCCTCAAAAACCTGTCTTTTATCCGCGGCTTCCCCGGCGCCCCAGCGCCTCAGCATTTCGTTAAGAATGGTCGATTTTCCGGCATTGGTATATCCGACCAGGGAGACGAGCGGAAGATGAGAGGCCCGTCTTTTCTTTTTCTGCGTATCCCGCTCCCGGCTCACCAGTTTCAGCTCTTTTCGGAGCTCGGTCAGCCTGTGATCGATCGTCCGGCGGTCGATCTCGAGCTGCGTTTCGCCTTCCCCCTTGGAAGACATGGAGCCGGAGGCGCCGCCCTGTCGGTTCTGCGTCTCCCAAAGGCCGATCAGTCTCGGTTTCAGATATCCGAGCTTCGCCAGTTCCACCTGAAGTTTGGCTTCCCTTGTTCTCGCTCTGCGTTCAAAGATCTCAAGAATCAGTCTTGTTCTGTCCGTGACGGGAAGTTTGAGGACGCGCTGCAGATTCCGAAGCTGGGAGGGAGAGAGCGTGTCATTGAAAAGAACGCGGTCCGCCGCAAGCTCTTCCGCGAACAGACGGATCTCCTCCGCCTTTCCTTCCCGGACATACAGCGCCTGATCCGGAGCCGGGAGCCGCTGCGTGACGGTCCCTTTTACTTCCATACCGCAGGCTTTTGCGAGTTCGCCGAGTTCGTCGAGAGAATGTTCGAAATCATCTTCGGACAGATAATCCTCTCCCGAAGTGAGATAAACGCCGGCGAGGATCACTTTTTCCCCGCTTTGTTCTTCTTTATTTCCGTTCCATATTTCGTCTGCGCCGAAAAATGCTGCCATAGAGATCCTTAATGAGCTGCGGTCTCAAATCCCGCGGCTTTTTTAATGTATTTTGATACGGTTAATTCAAACACTGGGTTGATTATAGCATTTTCTTCAGCATTGTCATTATTCCTGTAGTTTAAAGAACAGGAGCTGGTCAATTCGCAAATTCCGCAATCAGTTCCGCGACCTTCGTCTTATGAATGATATAGGAACCGTGATTTTCTCCGTGAAGGATCTTCATCTTCGCACCGGGGATCGTTATCGCGATATGCCGTGTCTCCTCCGGGAGAATGAGATCTTTGCTGCCGGCAATAATAAGTGTGCGTGCGGTTATAGAAGAGAGCTCTTTGTCACTGATATGAGGCTCATTCATCATGAGAGCAGTCTTGGGATCTTTTTTAAAGAAGTACATGACGCGGAACAGGATCCGCAGCGATTTTTTGACGCCTTCCGGCTTCACATTTGCCCCGCTTGTGATGAGTGTGGTGATGCGGTCAGAATGTGATGCCGCCATGAGGCCGATGATCCCGCCGTCACTGAAACCGTAGAAAATGACATCGCGAAGATCCAACACTTCCATAAAAGCGATCATGTCCTGCGCCATATCTTCATAATGCAGTTCCGGAGAGGAAGAACTCTGCCCGTGGCATCTGGAATCCAGAAGATAGCAGGTATACTTTTCCTGAAGAATATCCGCGGCTTCTTTGAAAATAGTGTGATCCTCACCATTTCCGTGGACCATGATGAGAGGTCTGCCGGAGCCCAGCTTTTCATAAAACAGTTTTATTCCATTCACTTCTGCAAACATTTATCATTTCTCCTGCTGAATCATTTAAGAAAATCAACAAAGTGAAAAATCAAAAGCATATTCAAAATCAGTCTGATAATGCTGCGTTCAGGACTGCTTTTTGATCTCTGATACGCCGTCCAGGAAAATCTTCTCCAGTTCTTCCATTCCTTCACCCGTCTTAGCACTGACGGGAAGAATGACAGCATTGGGATTCAGCGCGCGGATATACTTTTCGACATTTTCCATACTGAAATTGAAAAATCCCATTGTATCGATTTTGGTGATGAGCACGACATCGCTCACCGTAAACATCAGAGGGTATTTCAGAGGCTTGTCGTCGCCTTCCGGAACAGAGAGAAGCATGATGTTCTTATGGGCGCCGGTATCAAATTCCGCCGGGCAGACGAGATTGCCGATATTTTCCAGGATCAGGAGATCGATGCCGTCGGTGCCGAATTCCTGAATCGCCCGGAACGTCATATCCGCATCGATATGGCATAGCCCGCCGTTGTGGATCTGCATGGAGCGGACGCCGGTCGCGTCGGCGACACGCTGCGCGTCGAGAGAGGATTCGATGTCGACGTCCATTTCGGCGATCTGCACTTTATCTTTCAGACGGTTGATGAGAGCGGAAAGCAGTGTCGTCTTGCCGGAACCGGGCGCGGACATGATATTTACGAAGAAAGTGCCGTTTTTCGCGAGCATTTTCCGGATCTGATCCGCGGTGTTTTCATTTGCCGCGAAGACATTTTCGTGTACTTCGATGACTCTGACTTTACCCATTACGCATTCCACTCCTTTGCTTTTTCAAGAAGATAATCCGCGAGATCCTCCACGCCTTCGCCGGTAAGCCCTGAAATATAGAATATTTTCATAGAAGGATTGCGGGAGAGTACGGTCTGTTCCATTTTTTCCTTATCAAAGTCAAAGACCTGCAGCGCGTCGATCTTATTAACGACGAGGAGATCGGAGACTTCATACATGAGCGGATATTTGGCCGGCTTGTCATCCCCTTC
>SVDL01000109.1 GCA_015057835.1 Lachnospiraceae bacterium | reverse complement strand
CGCCGCCGGTTCTTCTGCCGCCGGTTCCTGTGCTGCAGGTTCTTCCGCTGCCGGTTCTTCCGCTGCAGGTTCTTCCGCTGCCGGCTCCGGAGCCGCTTCTTCCGTCGGTACTTCGGTGGTATACTCTTCAGTCGCTGCGGGCTCTTCGCTCACAGGTTCCGAATAGACTTCTTCGGTTTCTCCCTCTGTCCATTCTTCGGCCGTAGCTTCCGGAACTTCTTCGTAATAGACGTCTTCCGTCTCTTCGATATACTCTTCCGAATCTCCTCCGATCCATTCCTGGGCAGTATCCGTCGCCGCAAAAGCCGCGCCGGACGACACTGCCGTAAGGATCAGAACGAGCAGCAGCGCAATACTCTTTTTGAAATGCCTGTCGTGTCTCATAGTGTTACCCCTCGTATTTTTATACCCTTTATCCTGCCTTGGGCGGCAGGTTACTCCCTTTTTTTATCCGTCAGCGCTGCCAGTGAACGATGATCGGCGTCTCCTTGTTGATCTCCGCATACATCGCCTTCGCAGCGTTATACGGCATATTGACGCATCCGTGAGATCCGCTGTACTGGAAGATCGTTCCTCCGTAGCGGCTTCTCCATCCGTCCGCGTCATGGAATCCGACGGAACCGTTGAACGGCATCCAGAACCAGACATGGGACCGGTAGCTGGGCTCTCCTGTCTCCGGATCCGGTTGACCGAGAAGCGTTCTGTCTTTTGTCTTGTACTCAAGAAGATAGACGCCTGTCGGTGTTCTTCTCGAGGAATTCGTCGCCGTTCCGGTGACCACCGGGGTATCCATATAAAGCTCCCCGTTTATAAAATAGTACACGTGCTGGGAAGCGATATCACACTCGATGTAAGTCGGTCCGATTCCGTCCGCCTCCATCGTAAAGCCCTGATGGAGCCATGTGGGCTCGATCTGTGTATCTTCGTGGGCGAGGACCGCCTGTGTAAACGCCTCCGTGACGGCCGCCTGATCGAGTTCCCATCCGTGAGAGGACAGGTTGATCATGATCTCGCCGAAATTCTGGGACGCAAACGGTATATCCTTATTATAAGTGTCGTATTTTTCGGCAAGTCCTTTTATGAAAGCTTCGCATTTGCCCCGGACCACTTCCTCCGGGAGGACATATCCTCCCGCCTGGTCGTCAATGATCCATTCCTTCAGATCATCCGGACCGATGGATTCGGTCACGTGCCCCGGCATCTCGATGCTTATAGTTCCCTTCACCAGCGCGTTTGCCGATTCCACGCGCGCGTTCAGGGCCTCGTTGTCGGCATAGACGTCAGGATGCTGATACGTTTCTTCCGGAACGATATAGGACGTGCCGGATTCCGCAAGGACGCTCTTAAGTTCCTCGAGCAGCTGATCCCGCCGGATCGTGTCGCCTTCGATCTCCGGAATGATCACATATGCGCCGTCCTGCCACTCATAATAGGCGTCCGCCGGCGCCACGATCTCTTCTCCGGCGATCTCCGGCAGCGCGTCCACCACCGCGGCAAGTTTTTCTTCGTCAAATTCTGTTTTGGCTTCCGCTTCGAGGACCGTCTCGTCACCGAGCTTTCCGCGAAGCCAGGTCATGGGATCCTGTTCATCGAGGAAGCGCTGCACACTGCCGTCCGGAACAAAGTGATAGCCGATCTGCTCTCCCTCGATCACTTCTTTCCGGCCGTCCCGGAACGTGACAGTGAGATCATAATCTTCCACTTCTTCACGGATCAGCTCCTCGACCTCCTCCGGCTGCATGTCGGAGACGTCGAAATTGTTGATTTTTGTGCCCTCTATAAATTTTTCCTGGTACTGATTGGCGATGACCACATAGGAAGTGACAGACGCAATAATAATCACCGCAAGCAGAACTCCGATGATTTTCCACGCAAGATATTTATTTTTCTTCTGCTTGGCGCCTGTACTGGCTGAAGACATTCTCAGACTACTCCCCTTTTGCACGCAGCTTTTTGATCCTTTTCGTCGGGACTACCCCTATCCCTCCGATTTACATAACTGCATACATTCCAAATGGTAGCATATCGTTCTGTCAAAATCAAGATACGCGGAATCAATTTTTTCTCATTTTTCGGCGCTTTGACAGAACGATCCTCATTCAGGCGGAATGAGCGCTCACGGCCTTTTCCAGCGCTTTCGCGAGCTGGTCCGGGCAGGACGTATCTTTGAATCCGCAGCGGATCCCTTTCAGCTTTTCAATGCACTCCTGCACATCCATTCCTTCGACCAGTCTGCTGATCCCCTGCAGATTGCCGTTGCATCCGCCGTAAAACTGTACGTTCTTCACCTGTCCGTCTTCGATGTCAAATTCGATCTCCTGTGAACAGGTTCCTTTTGTGCGATAGATCATATATTTTCCTCTTTCTGCCGGTTCCGTCCGGCATTTATTCTCTCCGGTTCATCCTTCCGGTGTGTTCCTGCGCGGTCTCCTCCATGGCTTCCCCGTATCCGGTGAGGGCCGCAAAAGGCGCAAACTGCGCTGCTCTCTCTTCCATGGACATTTTCTTCCGGCGGGTTTTTTCCGCCTTATACCCCGGATAATCCAGGTACAGAATATCATCGTAGGGAAATTCTCCTCCGGCCGGATATTCTTTTTTCTCCTGACTCATGCCTTATGACCCCCGATCTGGCTGTTTCTCTCAATCGTGGTCGCGCCTTCCTCCAGATTCATCCCCTTGAGCACTGCATTTTTTCCGAACTTTTTCTGCAGTTCCACCACGGCCTTCTGCAGACGTTTTTCCTTCTCCTCGTTCCGGTTCCGCTTTTCTTCATCGTCTCTTTCTTTCATGAAAGAGAACAGGTCCATCTGAACGAAAGACTCCTCCTTCGGAACTTTATTTTCCGGAAGGACATGATTGGCCGCCACATACATCCTGCGGATCAGCAGCGCCGGGTCGACGATCTCTTCGTAGAGCGAGACGAACGCTTCCGCGATCCTTCTTCCGGAGGCGGTATATCCTCCGAGATTCCGGGAACCGTGCGCGTTTTTCGGCGCTTCCCGCCCGTAAAAATCCGCTTTGACCGTCCCCTTGAAATTTCTGCGCCTCTCCGAAGTGCTCAGATTTTCGATATCGTAGCCGACCGTAAGGACGATCTGATCCGTCACGATCCCCTCTTTGGTGAGGTCCAGCGCGAGAAGATCCGCCATCTCTCTCACGATCAGTTTTCCTTTTTCAAAGGAGTACGGTTCCTGCAGGACCTGCCCTCTGCTTTTACTGCGGTTTTCCGGCACGCTGTTCCTGATATCCCGGATCTGACAGGGTTCATATCCCCATGCGTGATCGATCAGAAGCTCCGCGTTGACGCCGAAAAGGCGGTACAGAAGATCTTCATTATAGTAATCATTTTCTCCGCCAAGCGAACACCTGGCGATATCCCCCATCGTATAGAGGCCGACGGAGGACAGCCTCTTTTCATACCCTTTCCCGATCCGCCAGAAATCTGTCAGGGGCTTATGCTCCCAGAGCAGCTTTCTATAGGTGATCTCGTTCAGCTCCGCGATCCTGACGCCGTCCGCGTCCGGCTTCATGTGCTTCGCGACGATGTCCATCGCGATCTTCGCCAGATACAGATTCGTTCCGATGCCCGCTGTCGCCGTGATCCCCGTCTCACGCAGAACGTCCCGGATGACCGTCATCGTCAGTTCATGGGCGTTCATTCCCGCGTGCTGCAGGTAATCCGTCACATCCATAAAAACTTCGTCTATGGAATAGACGTGAATATCCTCGGGTGAGATGTATTTCAGGTAAATGTCATAGATCCGCGTGCTGTATTCCATGTAAAAGGACATTCTCGGCCTCGCGGCAATATATGACACAGCCAGATACGGGTTTTCCATGAGTTCCCGGTAATTGCTCGATTCCCCCTGAAAAGGTTCTCCCCGGATCGCTCTTCTTCTCTCCCTGTTGACCTCTTCCACCCTCTGCACCACTTCAAAAAGGCGCGCGCGTCCGGATATTCCGAAGCTCTTCAGAGAGGGAGATACCGCGAGGCAGATCGTTTTTTCCGTCCTGCTCTCATCCGCCACGACAAGGTTCGTGTTCAGCGGATCCAGTCCCCGCTCCGTGCACTCGACCGACGCGTAAAAGGATTTGAGATCGATCGCCGCATACTGCCTCTGCTTTTCCGGGCTGTTTTCACCGTTTCGCGCGGCAGTCTGCGCGGGAGGGAAATTCTTATTTTCCATTCGCTTTCATTTTCTGCAGGAGAGCCTGCAGTTCTTCGACTGAAAATGTATAATCGGTATTGCAGAATCCGCAGTTCAGTGTGACCGGCTTTCCTTCCAGCGCGAGAGCGGCGAGCTCACGGCTTCCCATCGCGATCAGCGCTTTCTCGACGCGGATGCGGGAGCAGTCACAGCGGAACGCCACTTCCTTTTTCTCATGGATCCGGAGATCCATATCTCCGAGCAGTTCCTTGAGAATGTCCTCCGGCGTCATGCCGTTCCGGAGCATCGTCGTCACGGAAGGAGCGGCTGCACACTTCATCTCGAGCTTTTCGGCAATTTCATCCGGACAGAAGGGCATCAGCTGGATAATGAATCCGCCCGACTCACGGATGTGATAATCCCCGGTATCCACGAGGACGCCCAGCGCCACCGCGGACGGCACCTGGTCGCTGGTGGCAAAATAATAGCTGATATCTTCCGCGATCTCCCCGGTCTGAATGTCGACGGATCCCGCGTAGGGCTCTTTGAGGCCGATATCCTTCATGACGCGCAGTTCTCCGCGCCCGACAGCGCCACCCACGTCCAGCTTGCCTTTCGCGTTCGGCGGCAGGAGGACTTCCGGATTCTGTACGTATCCTTTCACTTCCCCTTTCGCGTTGGCGGTCACGGTGATGCCGCCGATGGGGCCGTCGCACACGAACTGAAGCGTTAAGAGATCCCTGTCATTCTTGAGATCGATCCCCATCATCAGCGCCGCCGCCATCGTTCTCCCGAGAGCGGCCGACGCCACCGGACTCAGGGAATGCCTTTTTCTCGCCTCTTCCGTCACGCCGCGGGAGGTCACGGCAAACGCTCTCACAAACTCGTCCGCCGCCGTCGCTCTGATAATATAGTCCTTCATGCTGTTCTCACTCCTCGATCCGTTCCAGGTAGACGCAGATCTCTTCCAGCGGATCCGGCTCCTGCTGCTCGCTGCAGAAAATGCGGACATATTTCCCGTCCGGCACTTCTTCGTTCCCGTAGGAACGGAAAGTCCCGTCTTCCTCCGCGCTGACAAATTCGAGGTCGAACGTTCTCGGCATCTGGTCCTGATCGCTCTTCACGTAGCCGTGGGCCGCGTCGCCGTAATACCTGTTCTCAAAAAGTTCTCCGCTGTACACGGCGTCATCCGTGATCCAGACGACGGCGCCGTTATTATAGATCATCAGCTCGGAGAAGGATTCCGTAACGCCTTCCGCGGATGTCAGTTCTTCTGTCATGGTGAACTGGCCGACAAAGCCTTCCTCTACCCACCACGCGCTGTCGCCGAAATCGATCTTGCGCCCGGTGTAGTCCGTCTCATCTTCCGTTGCCTTTATGGTCCTCTCCTGCCCGTGCCAGTTGATGGTCACATCCTTCATTTCCGCTTCTTCCGTGCTGTTTTCCGTCACGGCAGCTGTCTGTGCCGTGCTTTCCGCAGCTTCTTTCGCGCGGGCGGCGTTCATGGATCTTCTGACCATAAAGAAAAGAATGAGGACGACTTCCAGCGCGATCACTGCGAGGATGATGCCCGTCAGTATTTTCTTCTTAGCATCTGTTTCTTTTTTCTCCGGTTCACTGTTTCTGTTGATTTTATTAGACACGATTGTCCTTTCCGCCAAAAATACCTGCTGTTTTATTTTGAAAATACGATCTTCTGCGCCATGGCCTCCGCCTCGTCCTCCCCGAGGAAATAAGCGATGAGTGCCAGGGCAAACGGAATCGCCGTGCCCATGCCGCGGCTCGTGATGACGCTGCCGTCCTTCACGACGTCATCATATTTCACGTCCGCGCCCGTAAGTTTGTCTTCCAGGCCGGGATAGCAGGCCGCTTTTCTTCCCTCCAGAATACCGCAGGCTCCGAAAACAGTGGGTGCGGCGCAGATCGCGGCTGTCAGTTTTCCCTGTTCCCGGAAGGAGCGGACCGTTTCCGTGACCTTTGCGGACTCACCGAGATTTTTTGTCCCCGGCATGCCCCCGGGAAGGATCACGCCGTCATAGGCATCCGGATCAAATTCTTCTATCGTAAGATCCGTCTCAAAGCAAATTCCGTGGGAACCCTTGACGTTCTTCTGTGCTGTGATGGAGACCATGTCGATCCCGATTCCCGCTCTCCGGAGCAGATCCACTGCGGTCAGCGCTTCTATCTCTTCGCATCCGTTTGCGATCATGATCGCTGTTTTTGCCATTTTCCGTACCTCTTTTCTTTATAAAAATCAGTGATTTCTGTAATAATTGATGAGACACCCGTCAGCGATGATCTGCCGCTCCGGCTCTGTCAGCACGCCGGCAGAAGTATGGAATTCCTTCACCGCGCCGTCCTGACCGATCACGTACGCCGTGATATCGCCGGCATTTTCCATGATCGCTTTCCGGATTCCGGGAACAAAGACATAATCTCCGAGTCCGAGCACCTCCGGATCATCGAGCAGGAACGGGACCATGCCCCAGTTGATGCAGTTGGAGCGGTATCTCTTTGTCGCATACTGCTTCGCGAAATTGGCGCTTGCGCCGAGCACGCGCTGGCAGGACGCCGCCTGCTCTCTCGCGGAGCCGTCGCCGGGCATATTGGCGTAGATGGCGGATCCGATATCCGTCTTCTCCGGTTCATTTGCGATCCCCGCTTTTGTCAGGGCTTCATAGACGCGGAGCACTTCTTCCGGAAGCTCCTTCCCCGCTTCCCGGTCTCTTTCCGTCTGCCGGACGGCTTTGCTGCGTCCCACATATTCCGGGTCTTTCCGGCTCAGAGCGAATTCACTGAGACGTTCCGGATTGGAGCGGAAGGAGGAGGCCTCGCCCGATGGGATCAGTTCATCCGTCGTCGTGACCGGATCCGTGATGTAGGAACAGATCTTGAGAAGCAGATCATCGGTCAGTGCGGGCATTTCCGGCCAGTCCTTGATGTTCGGCCCGAATTTCAGCGGGTATTCCGGTTCCCCTTTGGCTTTCCAGCCGTCAAAGACACGTTTTTCATAAATGCCTCCGTCGAAACAATATTTCGGAGACGTGTATTCGATATCCGCAAGATCCGTGGCCGCCGTGAGCCGTCCCCCGCTGGCCGCGGTGGCGGCGATGGATCGCGCGTCCATAAGCGCCACCGCGCTCATCTGGCCCTCTCCCGGTTTGCTGCCCTCCCGGTTCGGGAAGTTCCGGGTCGTGTGGCGGATCGAGAATTCACCGTTGGCCGGGCAGTCCCCCGCTCCGAAGCAGGGTCCGCAGAAGCACTCGCGGATGATGACGCCTGCCTCCACAAGGTCCGCGATCCGTCCGTTCCGGACCAGTTCGCGGTAGGCGGGCATGGAACCCGGATAGACGCTCATCGTGAAAGTCCCGTTTCCGGTGCTGCGCCCTTTCAGGATATCCGCCGCGGCGACGATATTGTCAAACGTTCCTCCGGAACAGCCGGCGACGATGCCCTGGTCGACGTAAATATTTCCGTCATCGTGCAGTTTGCTCATAAGATCCATGTGTGCCGTCTTCGCGATCTGTTCATTTGCCCGCTCCTCCACCATATGGAGAATGTCGGCCGCATTTTCCTGCAGTTCATGGATCGTGTAGGTATAACTCGGGTGCATCGGCATCGCGATGGTGCTCTCGACGGTTCCGAGATCGATCTCGATGCATCCGTCATAATAGGCCGCCCCGGCGGGTTCCAGCTTCCGGTAAGCTTCCGGTCTTCCGTGAACGGCATAATA
>SVDL01000108.1 GCA_015057835.1 Lachnospiraceae bacterium | reverse complement strand
CACCGAAGACGGAGCGAGAACGATCATATGATAGTCGCCGTGTCCGCCGCCGCGGGTTGCCTGGAAATAGTCAGACTGGCTGGGCTGAATGCCGCCGAGTCCCGGGCCGCCTCTCTGGCAGTTGACCACCAGTGCGGGAAGATCCGCGCCGGCAAGATAAGAGATTCCTTCGCTCTTCAGTGAGATTCCCGGGCTGGAAGAAGATGTCATTACGCGCTTGCCGGCAGAAGATACGCCGTAGACCATGTTGATGGCTGCGATCTCGCTCTCCGCCTGCAGGAACGTTCCGCCGATCTTCGGCATTTTCTTTGCCATATAAGCTGCGATCTCCGTCTGCGGCGTGATCGGGTATCCGAAGTAATGACGGCATCCGGCGATGATCGCCGCCTCCGCAATTGCTTCATTTCCTTTCATTAATACTTTTTCTGCCACGTCTTTCACCTCACTTTTCAATCCTGATGATGCAGTCCGGGCACATCGTCGCACAGGATGTGCACGCGACGCATGCCGCCTCATCTACACATTCCGCCGGATGATGTCCCTTCTTGTTGATCTTGTCCTTCGCAAGCTGAAGGATTCCCTTGGGACAGGCATCGACGCAGAGGCCGCAGCCCTTGCATTCGTCCGTCTTAAACGTCAGTTTAGCCATATTTTCCTCCCTTTCCTGTTCCGCTGTTTCTATACCGGCCTTTTCTGCAGGTGCATCGGAAACAGATTGCTCACCTTGTCCTTAAGCTGCTCCGCCACGCTCTCCTCCGCGCATGTCATCACGACCGGAAGTCCCGTGAGCGCCGCAACTTCATCGGCATACTTCATCGAGGAAAGCACATCCTCCGCCTGCGTCTCGGCCCCGAGATTGGAATTGTTGATGATCCCGGTGAACTTCAGGGACGCGGCTGCCTCGATCTCCCGCATGACCTCCACCGTGGACTCCGCATCGGGAGTCAGAGGACGGAATCGGTTGATGACGAGAAGCATGTCGTAATTATTTTCTTCCCGGATCGCCGGCGAGAGTCTTCCCAGCGCGTACGCGCCGCGGTCATCTCCTCCGACATCCACTACGCTGACAAGATCCTTATCGTCGACGATCGCGTACATTTCCTGGGGAAGCGCCGGAATATCCAGATTGGTATTGGCGTACTCGGAGACGATCAGCCGGATACCGGCCTCTTTGAGCTCCTTCTCACTGTCCTTCGTCCGGAAATACGGATTGACGATGTCGAGATCGGCGATCGCGACTCGCCCGAACTGTTTCTTCAGTTCAAAGGCCATGTTGACCGCGATATTGGTCTTTCCGCTGCCGTAATGGCCGCAGACCAGCGTAATTCTCTTATAATTCATGTCTGATGATCTTTCCGCTGACGGTCTTCGGCAGCTCATCGCGGAATTCGACGATCCGCGGATACTTGTACGGAGCCGTGTGCTTCTTCACATAATTCTGGATCTCTTTTACGAGCTCCTCGCTGGGCTCTTTGCCCGGCACAAGGACGATACTCGCCTTGACGACCTGTCCGCGGACTTCGTCTTTCGCGGGGCTCACGCCGCATTCCAGAACGTACGGAAGCTCCATGAGAACGCTCTCGATCTCGAACGGCCCGATCCGGTATCCGGAGGATTTGATGACGTCGTCTTTTCTTCCGACGTACCAGAAGAAGCCGTCCTCATCCTTCCAGGCGAGGTCGCCGGTATGATACCAGCCGTTCTTCCAGGTCTCCTTCGTCTCCTCATTGTTGTTGTAATAGCAGACCGCAAGTCCGAAGGGAATTCCTTTTTTTATGCTGATGCAGATCTCGCCCTCTTCACCGGACGCGACTGCCTTTCCTTCGTCATCGAGAAGCTCCACTTCGTAAATCGGCGCCGGTTTGCCCATGGAACCGATCTTATGAGGCGCACCGACCATATTGCCGATGATCATGCCGGATTCGGACTGTCCGAAACCTTCCATGATACGCAGACCTGTCGCTTTCTCGAACTGGCGGTACACCTCGGGGTTCAGCGCTTCTCCGGCGGTGGTCATGTGTCTCACCGAGGAGAAATCGTATTTCGAAATATCCTGCTTGATCATCATACGCAGCATCGTGGGCGGCGCGCAGAAGCTCGTAATATTGTGCTTCGCGAACATCGGAAGGATCTTCGAGGCGTCGAAGCGGTCGAAATCATATACGAAAATAGCGCCTTCCGCGAGCCACTGGCCCCAGAGTTTTCCCCAGGCCGCCTTCGCCCATCCCGTATCGGAAATGGTAAAATGCAGACCGTTCGGATCCACCGTCTGCCAGTATTTCGCCGTGTGGAAATGTCCCAGCGGATAGCGGTAATTGTGGGCTGCGATCTTCGGATAGCCCGATGTGCCGGATGTGAAGTACATCAGCATGAGATCCTCTCCGCCCGGCGCGTTTTCCGTCCGGCGGTAGCGGGAGCTGTACATCTGGTATTCCTCGTCGAAATTCCGCCAACCTTCTCTCTCACCGTTGACGATGAGCATGTTTTTAAGGCATCCGCAGTTCTGCTGGGCGATCTCGACCTGATGGGCGCTGTCGCCGTCAGCCGTGCAGAGAATGGATGTCACGCCGGCAGACCGGAAGCGGTATTCGAGGTCGTGGTCAAGCAGCTGGTTCGTCGCCGGAATGGCGATCGCCCCGATCTTGACAAGTCCCATCATGGCGAACCAGAACTGATAGTGCCTCTTCAGGATCAGCATGACGCGGTCGCCTTTTTTGATGCCCAGGGACTTGAAATAGTTCGCGCAGCGGGCGGATTCTTTTCTCACGTCCTCGAAGGTGAACTTTCTCTCCGTTCCGTCCTCCGAAATGTGCAGCATCGCCAGCTTCTCAGGCTCGCGTCTCGCGATCGCGTCGACAATATCGAACGCGAAATTGAATTTTTCATAATTCTTAAAGGTGATTTTAAGAGGCGTGCCTTTGGCATTTTCCTCGACATCGATAAACTGATGCCAGATGCGGTCTTTGTCATCGTAAGTTTCGACATACCGCTCTTCCTCGATGATCTCGGTCTGGGTGAGTTCCGGGATCGGCTCTCCCGCAGGATTGAGGACGATCGCGTAGAAAATGCAGTCGCTCCCCCCGACGGCGATCATGCCGTGGGGCGTGCCGGAATCATAGTAAATGCTGTCGCCGGGGCCGAGGATCTCGCTGTGATCCCCCACCTGCACCTTGAGATGTCCTTCAACGACGATATCGCACTCCTGCCCGTCATGTTTCGTGAGGTCGATCTCCCTCGACTGGGCGCTCTCGTCGTAGATACTGCGTACATACAGCGGTTCCGCGATCCTGTTCTGGAAAGCGTACGCGAGGTTGTAATAAGTCATGCCGTGCGCGCGGGAGATCTTCTGGCCGCCGCCGGCTCTTGTCAGAGTATACGAGCGAAGGGTCGGGCTGTAGCCCTCAAGAATATCCGTGATCGTGACGTTCAGAGCCAGCGCGCAGCGGTAAATGAACGTAAAGTTCAGGTCTTTTTTACCCGCTTCACACTCAAGATATTCCTGCACGGTGCTGTCCGTGAGAGCCGCCATCTCTTCCGGCGTCTTATTCTCCAGTTCTCTCAGTTCACGGATTCGCCCCGATATTTCCTGAATTTTATAATCCAGTTCCTGTTCCATGTTTCAACAATCCACCTTCAGTATTATTATTCGGCCGAAAAATCGTTCTAAATCGGTAGTTTAACACAAATTCTTCACGATATAAATATTTTTACAGCAGATTTCTCTGAATCTTGCCGCTGATGGTCTTGGGCAGTTCGTCGCGGAAGACCACGATTCTCGGGTATTTATAGGGAGCGGTGTGCTCTTTGACGTAGTTCTGGATCTCTTTCTTAAGCGCGTCGGTCGGCTCCGTTCCTTTCACAAGAACGATGCTCGCCTTGACGACCTGTCCGCGGACTTCATCCGGTTCTGCGCTTACGCCGCACTCGAGAACATACGGCAGTTCCATGATAACGCTCTCGATCTCAAACGGCCCGATGCGGTAGCCGGAGGATTTGATGACGTCGTCGACCCTTCCGATATACCACAGGAACCCGTCCTCGTCTCTCCACGCCTGATCCCTTGTGTGGTACCAGCCGTCGTGCCAGACTTCTTTCGTGGCTGCCTCGTCCCTGTAATATCCCTGGAACAGGCCGCATGGCACTCTGTCCGTCGTGCGGATGCAGATCTCTCCGGGTTCGCCGTCCTCGACCGGATTGCCGTCCTCATCGAGAAGATCGACATCGTACAGCGGGGAAGGTTTGCCCATGGAGCCGAGTTTGTGCGTGCCGCCGATGAGATTTCCGATGGACATGGTCGTCTCCGTCTGCCCGAAGCCTTCCATGATCTGCAGGCCGGTGGCCTTCTCGAACTGGATATAGACCTCCGGGTTCAGCGCTTCGCCCGCCGTCGTCATGTGGACGATCGAGGAGAGATCATATTTGTTGAGATCTTCTTTGATCAGCATGCGGAGGATCGTAGGCGGCGCGCAGAACGTCGTGATATGGTATTTGGCAAACATCGGCAGGATCTCGGCAGCGTTGAAGCGGTCAAAGTCATAGGTGAACACCGCTCCCTCGCTCAGCCACTGGCCGTACAGCTTGCCCCAGAGCGCTTTGCCCCAGCCGGTGTCGGAGATCGTGAAGTGAAGTCCCTGCTCGCTCACGCCATGCCAGTATTTGGCCGTAATGAAGTGGCCGAGCGGATAGGTATAGGAGTGCGCCGCGATCTTCGGATAGCCTGTCGTTCCGGAAGTAAAGAACATGATCATCGTATCGTTTCCGCAGGGCGATCCCTTCGTCCTGTAGAAATGCGCGCTGAACTGGTCGATTTCGTCGTTGTAGTCGTGCCAGCCCTCACGGCTTCCGCCCACAAGGATCTTCGTCTCAAGGGTCGGGCAGTTTTTCTCGCACAGCTCCACCTGGTGCGGGACGTCATCTTCCGTTGTCGCAACGAT
The DNA here is from genome assembly GCA_015057835.1 of Lachnospiraceae bacterium. GTDB lineage: Bacteria > Bacillota > Clostridia > Lachnospirales > Lachnospiraceae > Chordicoccus. The sequence goes on along the minus strand of SVDL01000108.1, from coordinate 2,958 downwards.
CGCCTTGACCTCGGCGAGGTTAAAGCGGTACTCGAAATCATGGGCCTGCAGCTGGCTTGTGGCCGGGATCGCGATGGCGCCGAGTTTATGAAGTCCGACGATCGCGTGCCAGAACTGATAATGCCTCTTCAGGACGAGCATGACCTTGTCCCCCTTCTTGATGCCGAGGGAGCGGAAGTAGTTCGCGCACTGATTGGAAGCCCTCTTGATGTCGCGGAAGCTGAAGCGGCGCTCCGTGCCGTCGTTCGCGATGTGCAGCATGGCGAGCTTGTCCGGATTCTTCCTTGCGATCGCGTCAACAACATCGAATCCGAAGTTGAACGTCTCTTCATTGTGGAATCCGATGGCGGTAAGAAGACCTTTTTCGTTGACCACTGTGTCGACAAACCGGTCGCACACGAGATTCCGCTTCGTGGCCTTTGTGGTCATCAGCGTATCGCGGACGATCGTCTCCTTTTCTCCTGAGCCCGGCATGATGATCGCGAGGAAGGTGCAGGAGCGGCCGTCGACCGCGATCATGCCGTGGGGCGTGGAGCTGTTGTAGAAAATGCTGTCGCCTTCGCTCAGATACTCGACATTATTGCCGACCTGAACTTTCAGGCGGCCTTCCATGACATAGTCGAATTCCTGGCCGGAATGACTCGTCGTGTGGATCGGCTGGTTCTGCAGTTCCGCGGAGTAATCGTATTTGACATAATACGGCTCCGCGATCTTATTGCGGAACATCGGCGCCATGTTGGTGATCTGGATGCCGTCTTCCGTGATGGGATCCATGAGATGCCCTTTTCTCGTGACGGTATAGGATGAAAGCCTCGCGCTCTGGCCTTCCAGAAGATCGCTGATGCCGATCCGGAACGTAAGGGCGCATTTGTGAATAAAAGTGAACGGAAGGTCTACCTGTCCGGATTCATAAGTCAGATAAGTATCCAGACTCACTTCCGTCTTCTCAGCCATCTCCGAGACCGAGTATCCGGAGATCTCGCGCATCTCGCGGATACGCTGGGCTACTTCCATCAGATTGCTCTCTTCTACTGCAGGCATTTTCTTTTTCCTCCATGTAATTATTACGCGGGTATTTTCTCTGTACTTTCCGTATTCCGGAACCGGAAGCCTTCCGGCAGCTGACAAATAAAAAAGCACCCGCCCCAAAGCATCTTTGAGACGAGTGCATAATCACCCGCGGTACCACTCAAATTGCCGCAAATGCGGCCTCTCACCGGGATCCATCAATCCCTCAGCACTGACGCGGCTATCACGGGAAGCGCCTACTGGGTGTCAGCCTTTCGGACTTCCGGCTCGGAAGCGATGGGTGCATGGAAGTCCGCTGCCGGTTCACACCAACCACCGGCTCTCTGAAAGTTTTCTTCCCGACCGTCTTCGTCACAGCCTTTATTTTTCAAATTTCTGCAATCATACCACCCGAAAAATGATTCGTCAATCTTTTTTTCGGAAATGATTCGCCAAAACAGGCTTATTCACCGAGTCCAAGAGCTTTTACCGCTTCCTCACGCATCTTGTATTTAAGTACTTTACCGGCGGCATTCATCGGGAACGCATCGGTGAAGGTAATATACTTCGGCACTTTGTGGCGCGCAAGACGTGACATGATGTATTCCCGCATTTCCGGTTCGGAAACATTTTCGCCTGCTTTCAGGATAATGCAGGCCATGGCTTCCTCGCCGTATTTTTTGTCCGGCACCGCGATTACCTGTACGTCTTTCACCGCCGGATGCGTGTAAATGAATTCCTCGATCTCCTTGGGGTAAATATTCTCACCGCCCCGGATGATCATATCCTTGAGGCGCCCGGTGATCTTATAATTTCCCGCGTCATCCCTGCAGGCGATATCCCCGGAGTGCAGCCATCCGTTTTTGTCGACCGTCTGCGACGTAGCGACAGGCATCTTATAGTATCCCTTCATCGTGTTGTAGCCCCGCGAGCAGAATTCGCCGTTCACGCCGTTGGGCACTTCTTCGCCCGTCTCCGGGTCAATGATCTTGCACTCCACGCTCGGGAACGCGTACCCGACGGTCTCCGTCCTCACTTCCAGAGAATCTGTCCAGGTGGACATCGTGCTTCCCGGTGAGGACTCCGTCTCGCCGTAGACGCTGACGATGCCGCGCATGTTCATCTCGTCCGGCTGTGCCGCGCGCTTCATGAGTTCCGGCGGGCACCCCGACCCTGCCATGATGCCGGTCCGCATGTGGGAGAAGTCCGTCTTCCTGTAATTGGGGTGATTGAACATCGCGATGAACATGGTCGGAACTCCGTTGAAGCAGGTGATCTTCTCCTGGTTGATGCACGCGAGGGACGCCTTCGCGCTGAAATACGGCATCGGGCTCATCGTCGCCCCGTGGGTCACGGAGGACGTCATGGACAGAACCATGCCGAAGCAGTGGAACATCGGGACCTGGATCATCATGCGGTCCGCCGTGGACAGTCCCATTCTGTCGCCGATGCATTTGCCGTTGTTGACAACGTTGTAGTGCGTCAGCATAACGCCCTTCGGGAATCCCGTCGTTCCGGAAGTGTACTGCATGTTGCAGACATCTCCCGGACGGACGCGCGAAGCCATTTTCAGGATCTGCTCCTTCGGCACCATGCCGGCGCGGTCCATGGCCTCCTCGAAGGTGAGGCAGCCTTTCTGGCGGAATCCGACCGTAATAACATTTCTCAGGAACGGAAGACGTTTGCTGTGGATCGGTTCTCCCGGTTTTGTCTCCGCGATCTCGGGGCAGATCTCATTGATGATCTCCCTGTAATTGGAGTCGAGGGCCGATTCGATCATGACGATCGTGTGGGTGTCCGACTGCCGGAAAAGATACTCCGCCTCGTGGATCTTATAGGCGGTATTGACCGTCACGAGCACCGCGCCGATCTTCGTCGCCGCCCAGAACGTGATGTACCACGCCGGGACATTGGTCGCCCAGATCGCCACCTTGCTGCCCGCTTTCACCC
>SVDL01000107.1 GCA_015057835.1 Lachnospiraceae bacterium | reverse complement strand
CTTTTTCAATTGAAATGACTGCGTTTTCCCCAAAATAAAAAGGACGCATGAAAAAACTATCGTTTTTTCACACGCCCCGTTTTTTACAATTCACTTTACAAGTTATACTATTTCTATAACTTTTCTTTTTTACTTTTCTATTCCGCCTGTGCTTTTCTCTCTGCTCTGCGCACATCCAGATCTTTCAGGATCTGCGGCATCTGGTTATCCAGTTTATAAATCAGCGAGAGAATCAGCTGAATGATGTAGATGATAAGCGGGACATACACAAACAGGAAATTGATGCTTGTGAGTGCCGACGCCGGCTGCACAGCCAATGCTCCGTCATACCCCGCCGATGACAGGATTACGCCGGTAAGCGCAGTGCCGATTCCGGAACCGAGTTTCAGACCGACCATGCTGGCGGAAACGGTAACTGCCTGTGTACGGACGCCCGATTTCCATTCGCCGTATTCTACCGTATCGGAAAGCATACCCATTACAACACTGTTGTTAAGACCCTGCGCCGCACCTCTGAATGCAAGAGAGACGATCAGGATCGTTGTCGTCATATTTCCGCCGGCGATGATCGGCACCAGGGCACCAATGATGTAGATGATCGAGCTGAAGATCATTACATTCTGTTTCTTTACGCCCTTCTGCAGCAGGTAAGGGATGATCAGCATAGAGACAATTGCGGCTATATTATGATATACCATAATGTTGCCTGCAATCTTTACGTCATGCAGGATGTGTTCAGCATAGTAAGTGCCTACCGTCATCGTCGTAGTCTGGTGCAGGCAGTTAATGAACCACATGCCGAGAATGATCCACCAGTATTTATTCTTGAGAACAGTGAGCATGGCCTTCCCCAGCGGAATATCTTCTTTCACGCCGGTCAGTTTACTCGGAATAACATGTTCTTCGGCAGTGAAATACATGACCAGTGTTGCGAAGAAAGCGATCACACCGAGAATAGCGGCGGACTTGATCCATGCTCTCTGATCGTTTCCGAAATAGGCGACCATGCGGAGCCAGGCAAATGCGAATACAAGCTGGCCGATAAATGCTACGATAAGACGCACCGCCGACATGGAAGAACGGCTCTTGATATCGGTCGTCGCATAGGTCGGAAGCGCATTGGCAGCACCGTTCCACAGAGTATATGCAATTGTCATTCCGAAGTTATAGGAGATGAAGAAATAAATATATTTTCCTACTTCCCCGACATTCGGAACAGTGAACAGAATGAAATAGCAGATGACCATCAGGATACCGGAGCGAATGATCCAGGGCTTTGCAGATCCTTTTGAAGTATGGGTATGGTCAACAATATTTCCTGCAACAATATCGCTGATGCCGTCAAAAATGCGGCTGATCAGCGTAAGGACACCGATTACACCGACATTTACTTTCAGGACATCAGAGTAGAAGAATGTCATGTAAGCAAGCATCATAGTGTAAAGCGGAATACCGCCGATTTCACAGAATGAAAATCCAATCTGTCTCCACATCGGCACCGGCATGGCAGCATATTCATCACTGCCCAGCTGGTATTTTTTCTCTTCTGCCATTTTCAAAATCCTCCTCATTATCTGCAATGAACGCAACATAGCTGCGTCATTCATCGAGCACCGTTCAATGGACATTGTTCATTGAACATTGTTCAGTTCATACAGGCATTATACTAATTCGGTCAACTCTAAGTCAACGAACTTCAGTCAAATCGATAAAAAATCGTTATTATTCTCAAAAATTGTTTATAAGAATTGTGCAATTAACATGAATGAAAACGGCAGAGTTTTTCCCAGGCTCACTAAGCTGCTCCTTTTAGATAGAAAAGTCTTTGAAGAACATCTTAAAAGCATGAAAAAAGCAGGAGTTTTTCCTGCTTTCTTCGAAATAAGATCTCAATTTCTGAACTATTAATACATCACGATCCAGGTCAGAAAACCGTCAAATGCAGCTTTCCGGGATTCCTCCGGAAGATGATCGAAGCAGTTGTTCATCACGAACTCATAACCGTCCGGATCATCATAGGGAATCAGCATCTGGGTAATGTCTTTGGTTTCTTCGCCTTTAATGTTTACTCCGGTCATAACGCACCTCCTGCTTATCAATATTGATAATTTCTCGCAAAGTCATTGACTGCCTTGAGGTTCTCACCTTTGCAGTCCGTCGCGTAGGACATCATCTTATCCTGGTCGAGGACGAAGCCGTCACCCAGACCGTCGATCAGTTTCTTAGCATAATCAACGCACTCTTCTTTGGAAGCTCCTCCGAGCAGATTGCACGGCATACCGCCGGCGATCGCGATGTGAGGAAGTCTCTTGCGGAACTCGAACGGATCATCCTGTTCGAGGTGGAACATCATCATGCCTTTCGGAATATCATCGTAGAAGTCCGCAAAGCGGAGGCAGGTTCCCTCGGCGTGAGCATAAATTCTCATTCCGCTCTTGGCGCATTCGTCGATGACGTATTTATTATAGGGCCAATAGAACTCCGCAAACTGTTTCGGATTCAGGACCGAGTATGCGAGGAAAGAAAGATTGATTGGGGCAACATAGCCGGTCCAGTCGCTGGAGAGATTCGCTGCGTATCCGCGTCCGCCTTCGATGGCGGTCTTCAATGTCGGCAGTGCGTATTCCTGAAAATGTCTCTCACAGTACTCTTTCAGTTCTTTTTTATGTTTTCTGAGGTCAACAGAAAGTCCCTTGATCCCGCGGTAACGGCCGAACAGGCTCTCCAGCGGTGCATCCGGGAATGTGCGGAAATACAGGAGACATCCGTATTCCTTTACGAGCATCTCATTGCGGTACGTGTTGCCTTCCGTGAACAGATCCCATTCTCGGATCGCAACTTTCAGCTCCGCCATGGTGAGTTCCGGCTTTGCGTACCGGCGGAAAACCTTTTTGAACAGGAATTCACTCGGATTTTCCGCATACTCCTGATATTCGTCCCCTTCCATATAGCTGGCGTCAAGGACATACAGAGAGTTTTTCTCGTCATCGATTCTGGAGCGGCCGCCGCCGAGCAGTGCCGTGACGCGCATGCAGTTGCGGTTCTGAACGTCCGTGTGCATGTCAAATCCGTACTGTTCCTGATGGTAACGGGTGACCTCTTCCAGTTTCTTCGGATCATACAGCGCATCGTTCAGCTTGTAACCTTTGTCGATGATCGCCCAGGTATAACTGTTGGATCCGAGCATGACACGTTTGTTGTGCTTATGCGCGTAAACATTGTCCATCATCTGTTGGCGCTCAGCAAATAATGCTTTTGCTTCCTTCTGTTCCATATTTTCCTCCCAACTCTTATAGCAAGACCAACATACTGTTGATAAAAAGAATTGCTTCTTTGTTAACAATTATTCAGCATTCGGCGCTTTATTACCAACAAAGAAGCAACTGTTTTCAACAAGATTTCATTGATGTTTTATTCCGCTTTCACGCCCACACCCGGCTGCCATTCCGGAAGTTTTCTCCACTTCTTGGCAGAAACCTGGCTCCAGATGAATATGCCGACGCAGACCGCGTACATGACTGCGCAGAGGGTGAAGCTCTTCTCAAAGCCGAGCTTCTCAATGCACCATCCCCATCCGGTAGAGCCGAGGCCGCCGGTAAAGCACAGTACAAAGACCTGGAAGCCTTGATGGATCGTGAAATCCTTATCGCCGCCGAGATCACGGACAAGATTCGGATAGAGGCATCCGCCGGACGGCTGATAGGTCATGCCGATCATGAAGAAGCAGAGCAGGAAGCCGAAAAGAGACATGTTCTTTGTGTAAACCAGAACCGGATAAGCGATGATAGAGCCGGCGTAGCAGATAATCGTCGCGATTTTCGGGCTCTTGTCAAATACTTTACCGATGAGTACATAGAAGATTGCACCGCCGATCATAAGAGCCGCATTGCAGATACCCGCTGTAGTCGAGGTCATACCTTTTTCGTTCTGAAGGAACGTAGCGAGGTAGCCGTAAAGAACGTTGCAGAAGGTAGCAACACCGATCGTAAGTGTGAATACCCAGAAAGCGGACTTCTTAAGCATTTCCTTGAACATAAGGCCCGGCTTTCTCATCGGATCTTCCTGGAAAGTCTCCGGATCGGCATTTTCGATGTCATAGGGACGAAGTCCGATCTCGGACGGATCTTTCCGAAGAACCATCGCTGCCGGCAGACCCAGTGCAAGGATCGCAATACCGAAGATAATAAAGGTCCATCTCCAGCCAACCATATCAATGCACCATCCGCCGATGCCGTTCCACACCGCTCCGCCGATGCCGCGCAGGCAGCTGGAAAGGCCGATCAGAAATGCGATATTGGTCGCGAACCAGTGGCTGACCAGCTCCGCGTTCATCTGCAGTACAAGAAGTCCTGCTACAACACCCATAATGCAGTTCAGGACATACAGCTGCCACATCGCGTTGCAGACGCCCTGAAGGCCGAAGCAGATGCCTGTGATTGCAATAGATACGCCGACCGACAGTCTGGCGTCCACTTTCTTATACCAGTTTGCGCAAAGAGGCGCGCAGAACGCTTCAAAATAAGTGAGAAGCGTGTAGGTCAGGGCAAATGCCGTCGTCTTTACGCCGAATTCTTCACTGACCGGGACAAAAAACAGTCCGTAGGAACTTGAGTGACCCATGGCAAATGTCAGTACGAGCAGCGCCACAAAGATCCTCCATGCATAGTGTCGTTTTCCAGTTTTCATTTTCTTCCTCCCATTTGGTTGAAATTTCCAGACTTCCTCATTTTTTATTTTCTGTATTTCATATGGCAGCGCTTCTGCATCGCGCCGCTCATTTTACAGACCTCAGTTTCTTTCCCGCTGCTGAGTATTCCCGCATAAAGCGCTTCCGCCTCTTCCCGCGGGATGTAGTTTGATGCCACCGCTATGCTGTCGCTGCCGATGCCGGAGACGCTGAACTCCGTTTTGTCCTCCATTCCGGAGATCTTCATCGGAGACGCAACCGCTTTTACAGTCGTTCCATCCGAACATTTCACGGTGGCGATCATATTGTGAGCGAGAATCTGTTCGTCAGCGGCAATCGCCGCGGCGTCATTGATAACACCGAACGGTATATTGGCGCTCTCCAGCCGGCTCATGACCTCTTTTGAGTCATATTTGGCAAATGCTTTATTCACCATATCCTCCGTGCGTTCCCTCTGCCGGACGCGCTCCGCGCCGAATCTGAGGTCCCCGTCCAGCAGTTCAGGCGCTTCCAGCACGTCGGCAAATCTCGCGTACTGATCGTCCGTTGTCACGCTGATCGCCAACTGTCCTCCGTCGCGGCAGGCAAAGTCGCCAAGCGGGACTGTACTGACGTGCCGGTTTCCATTGAGAACGGGTATCATGCCCGCCATATCGTAACGGATCACCGGTGCCTCTCCGGTGGTGAGCATCGCGTCCAGCTCTGCAATATCAACGATACTGCCCTCTCCGGTGCTCATCGTGCTGTAAATGGCAGCCATCGTGCCGATAAATGCATAGCAGGCTCCCGCGCTTTCCGCTGTCTCGGTTCCGATCCTGACCGGTTCTCCGCCGAAGTCGCCGACCATGCTCATGACCCCGGACATCGCCTGCAGTGTGGTTTCATCCGCTGCTCTTCCGCTCAAAGGACCGGTCTGCCCGAAAGGCGTAAGAAGTGTCAGAATAATGCGGCTGTTGATTTCTTTCAATACTTCAAACCCGCATCCTGCTTCTTCCAGATCTTTCAGCAGGCAGTCCGCAATGACCGCGTCTGCGGTTTTTATCATAGAGAAGAACAGCTTCTTCATCTCCGGCTGCTTAAGATCCATAAAAACTCTCTTTTTTCCGCGGTTCAGCGTGAGGTCCGATACAAAATGACCATTTACGGATGGTCCTGCTTCATAAGCTTTTTCCGCGGGGTTTTCCAATCTGATCACTTCGGCCCCGAGATCGCTCATCATCATTGCCGTGTACTCTCCCGCGAACCCTGTCGTGAGATCCAGCACCGTAATATCTTTCAAAGGTCCCATTCTCTCACCCTCCTATTTGAGTTTTGCGGCTTTTGCCGCCCATTTTTCTTTGCTGTCGGCAAGGATCGGGTCATAGATCTCATGGATGACAGCCAGATCTTCGAACCGCGAAAGGTATTCGATCGTATCCTGCCCCATCCAGTGGCTTTTTGCCTTTTTCATCTCTTCCATACCGCTTATTTTGATCGGAGAACCCACGATCTTTGTGGCAGTTCCGTCATCATAGCTCACCGGAACGACCATATTCCGCGCCGCGATCTGTTCGGAAGCCATCGCCTCCGGGATCGTTTTGATCAGCGCGCACGGGATATCCGCTTCGGCAAGCTGTTTTTCGAGTTCTTCACTCTCAAACCGCAACGTTTCGGCTGCCACAAGCGCATTTACCTCTTCTCTGTGCCGGACGCGGGATTCGTTCGATACGAATACCGGATCGGAAGCCGCTTCCATTTTCCCGAGCACCCGGCAGAGGGACTCAAATTCATCATCGTTTCTTACACAGATCAGAAGCTCTTTGCCGTCTTTGGTCGGAAAACTGTTATATGGTGCGTAATAAGCGTGTTCTCTGCCCATTCTCGGAATCACTTTCCCGGTATTCAGATAGTGATTGACTTCCTGCTGAATGAGGGTGAACACAGAGTCAGTCATAGCAAGATCGATCCGCCGGCCTTTTCCGTTCTTTTTTGCGTCCACAGCGGCCGCCATGGTCGCACAGCAGGCGAGAAAACCGGAATTGATGTCTGCCATGGATACGCCGGCTTTGAGAGGCCGGCCGCCTTTTTCGCCCGTGACGCTCATAAGGCCGCCGACAGCCTGGATCGTCGCGTCATAAGCCGTGCGCTTTGCCCAGGGGCCTGTCTGCCCGTATCCGGAAATGGACGTCCAGACGATCGCCGGATTGATCTCCTGCAGTTTTTCCCAGGTGACGCCGAATTTTTCAAGTGTTCCCGCTTTGAAATTATCGAGAATGATATCCGACGCTTTTACCATCCGGAAGAAGATCTCCACCTGCCGCGGGTCTTTCATGTTCATCAGGATGCATTTTTTATTGTGGTTGAGACTCGTGATGTAGGATGTGTTTTTGTTAAGAGACGGAGCCGTGTAGTGATTATTATCTCCGTAGGGAGGATTCTCGATCTTCACGACTTCCGCGCCGAGATCCGCAAGAATGTAGGAACACACCGGACCGGACGTGAACTGTGTAAAGTCCAGAACTTTCATGCCGTCAAGGGGTTTCATAGATATACACTTCCTTTCTGTTTCCTGTGAGTTCATTATGGCTTCCCATGCCTTTAAAACTCCAACAAATAAAAATCGAAATCAGAAAGAAAACGTTGTGAGCATAAAAACGGTATATTATAATTTTTTTGATATAATCAATTCATGCAGGGGGTGCATTATGAATTTTGATCAGCTAAGGTATTTTAAAATCGCCGCAGAAGAAGAGAACCTCGGCCGCGCGAGTCAGAAACTTCACATCACGCAGCAGGGGCTCTCCGCCAACATTATTAAGCTTGAAAATGAACTGGGAGTGTATCTGTTCGACCGGATCGGCCGCCAGATTTTTCTGAGCGAGCAGGGCAAGATCTTCCTTCGTTATACGGATATGATCCTGCAGGATCTGCAGTCAGCAGAGGATGCGCTGCAGTCCAACCTCGAGGAAAAGCAGCGGACGATCGCCGTCTCCACGACCGGAGCCAATCTGGCTTCTCTGCTGATCTCCGGTTATCTGTCCTGCCATAACGGGACCAATATTATTCTGAATATCATCGCTGACAAATACATCCCGTTTGCCCTTGCCCAGCACAACGTCAACTTTGTCGTGACTTCCGTTCCTTATAACAGCCCGGAGACGGATTCCATCGTTTTATACGAACAGCCCTTCGTTGTCCTTGCCTCCAAAAACCATCCTCTGTCCGAGAGGACCGAAATCTCTCTCGAGGAGCTGAAAAACGAGAAGAT
>SVDL01000106.1 GCA_015057835.1 Lachnospiraceae bacterium | reverse complement strand
TGGACCCCGCTTATATGGGCATCGGACCGATCCCCGCAATGCGGAAGCTTCTTGAGAAGACCGGACTCTCTCTGGACGACATCGGTCTCATCGAACTCAATGAGGCATTTGCGTCCCAGTCGATCGCCTGCATCCGGGAACTCGGCCTCGATCCGGAGAAGGTCAATGTCAACGGCAGCGGCATTTCCATGGGACATCCCATCGGCGCGACAGGCTGCATTATCACCATCAAGCTGATGAATGAGATGCTCCGCAGAAACGTCCGTTACGGCGTCGCGACCCTCTGCATCGGCGGCGGCCAGGGACTCGCGGTTCTGTTCGAAAACTGCAATTATTAAAAAACAGACGGCGGAGTGAACATGAAAGAGTATCAGGAACCATACCGGGATCTGTACGACATGCTGCGGGTCTCCGCAGAGCGTTTTCCGGCGAAAGCGGCCGTGATCGATGACCGGGAGTCTGTGATTTATGCGGAAATGAAAAGGCGCGTGGACGCATTGGCCGGACTTCTGCGGGAAAAATACGGACTCCGGCAGGGTATGCAGGCAGGGATCCTCATGGTCAACAGCGCTAAAACGCTGATCGCCTTCTACGCGCTGGCAAAGCTGGGCTGCATCGCGGTCATGATCAATACAAAATACAGAGCTGCGGAGATCCGGGATCTGCTCGCTTCCATGGAAGTCAGAATCATCCTGTGTGACGGCATGTGGACGGAAAAAGTCTTTGAAACGGCCGAAAGGAATGGGATCCCCGTTCTGGCAGCGGACGAGATGCTCCCGGAGAAAGAGGCGGCAGAATCCGGGACAGGACCGGCAGGAACGGAGGCTGCGGAAACAGCGGCGCCGCGTGATCCGGAAACGGAAAAACAGCCGTCCCCGGAGAAAACGGAAAATGCGGATCTGCCGGTCGTGATCATGCACACGTCCGGCACGACGGGAAAGCCGAAAGGTATCATGGTCACTCAAAGAAATATCATGGAGGCCGCTTACGGATACCGGGAGGTGCAGGGGCTTGGAGCCGATGATATCACGGTGCTGTCTGTTCCTCTGTTCCACATTCTGGGACTCAGCTGTGTGTCGACTCTGTTTATCTATATCGGCGGAACGATCGTTCTGAGTTCCTTTTACAAAGCGGAGGATGTCCTTCGAAAGATCAGGAAATACAAAGCTACGCATTTCCACTCGGTACCGGCGATCTATTTACAGCTTCTTGCAGCATGGAAGGCGGAACAGATGCCGGATACAGTGCGGGAAGAAAATGCAGCTGTGGAGCAGGTGCTCTCCGGCAAAGAAGCAGCGGCCCGGCCATTGGACACCATACGGACGGCGATCTGCGGCGGGGCGCCTATCTCGCAGGAGGATGCCGATGAAGTGTGCGTCATGATACCAAATGCTGTTTTTCGGAGAGCGTACGGTATGACGGAAACGGCCGGATCCGGAACTCTTTCCGCGAAGCATAAAGGGCCTCTCATGGCAGTACCCAATATGTTCTGTACCGTAGAGGACACGGAACACAGGATGCTTCCGCCGGGACAGATGGGAGAAATCGTCTTCCACGGAACACCGGTAGCGAGAGGCCGCTGGGAGGCCGAAGATCTTCCTGATGACGCTATGTACAGCGGTGACGTCGGCTATATGGATGAAGAAGGACATGTGTTTGTGGTCGACCGGGTCAAGGACATCATTAACCGCGGGGGTGAGAAGATTTTCCCGAAGAAGATCGAGACGCTGATAGAACAGTTCCCCGGGATCCGGCGGGCAGCGGTGTACGCATTCCGGTCTCCCGGGTACGGAGAGGAGCCGGCAGCGGCTATTATTCCGGAAGAGGGAGAAAGTCCGGATCCGGAGGAGCTTCGGCATTTTCTGAAAGAGCGAATCGCGACGTTTGAAATGCCCGTGCGTTTTTCGCTTCGGGAGCGTTTCCCGGTGACGGAAAACGGAAAAGTAAGGAAAGCGGTTCTCAGAGCAGAGCTGGAAGAAAAGCTTTACGGAACGGAGAGCCCTGCGGGTGCGATACCCAAAGAAAGAAAGGAGACCGGTGCGGAATGAAAAAACCGGATTTTATATCAGCCAGGGAAGCGGCGGACCTCGTCCGGGACGGGCAGACCGTCTGCACGATTGGAATGACGCTGATCTCGGCCTGCGAGAGCATTTTAAAAGAGCTGGAGAAGAAATACCTTGAGGAAGGGCATCCCCGCGAGTTGACGCTGTTCCATTCCTGCGGCCAGGCGGCCATGAAGACGGAAGGCGGAATCCAGCGGTTCGCCCATGAGGGAATGCTCCGGCGCATCATCGGCGGACATTGGGGACAGTCGGACAGGATCATGGATCTCATCGCCGGAAATAAAATCGAGGCGTTCAACATGCCCCAGGGGCAGATGGCCAATCTGTACCACGCCATGGCGATGCGTGAACCCGGCAAACTCAGCAAAGTCGGCATCGGGACCTACATGGATCCCCGCATCGAAGGCGGGAAAATGAATGAGAAAACGAAAAGCTGCGGCTATGACGCCATCGGGCTCGTGACCGTGGACGGAGAGGAATATCTGCAGTATAAAACGATCCCGATCGACGTGCTTCTGATCCGGGGTACATGGGCGGATGAAAACGGCAATATCTCCACAGCCCATGAGGCAATGGTGCTGGAAGTCCTCCCGGCCGTCATGGCGGCGAAGCGATTCGGCGGCAAAGTGATCTGCCAGGTAGAGAAGATCGTCGCGCACGGATCTATTTCCCCGAAGGATGTCACGGTTCCGGGAGCCCTGATCGACTATATCGTAGTCAGTGAACATCCGGAGGAAGAACACCGCCAGACGTACAGCTGGTACTATGACCCGTCTTATTCCGGACAGAGCCGGTCTCCGATGCAGGCGGCAAAACCGATGCCTCTGAATATCCGAAAGGTAATCGGCAGGCGCGCGGCGATGGAACTGGAGAGGGATCATACGGTCAACGTCGGTACCGGGATCCCGAATGACTCGATCGGTTCCGTGCTGGCGGAAGAAGGGCTGCAGGATGCCGTGAACCTCACCATTGAGTCGGGGGTATACGGCGGTGTCCCCGCGGAGACGATCGATTTCGGCATTTCGATGAACGCGGAAGCCCTGATCCCGCATGACAGACAGTTTGAACTTTATAACGGAACGGGGATCGATTTCACCTTTATGGGCGCCGGCGAGATGGATCAGTACGGAAACGTCAACTCGACAAAAATGGGACCGAAAGCACCGGGTGCCGGCGGATTTATCGATATCACGTCATCCGCGAAAAATGTTATTTTCTGTTCGACATTTACGGGCGGCGGTCTGAAGGTATCTTTCTCGGAAAAAGACGGAATCAGGATCGAAAAAGAAGGAATATTTAAAAAACTGGTGAAGGAAGTGCAGCAGATTTCCTACAACGGAAAGATCGCATATGAGCGCGGGCAGAACATGCTGTATGTGACAGAGAGGGCAGTGTTCCGCCTCACGGAAAAAGGACCAATGCTCATCGAGATCGCTAAAGGAGCCGATCTTGAGAAAGATATTCTGGCACAGATGGAATTCAGGCCGCTGATCACGGACAATCTCCGGGAGATTGACACGGCGATCTACAGGGATGGCGTATTCGGACTGAAAGCTTATATGGAGGGAAAGTGAGATGAAACCGATGAGACTGCACCATGTCGGCATCGTGCTGATGTCGATGGAGAAGGCGGAAGCGTTCATGGATCAGTTCAGCCTTGAAAAAGACTACATGGAATATGTGGACGCGTACCACGCATACTGCCTGTTCACGAAATACGGGCCGGAAGAAAGTCCGATCGAGCTGATCATCCCCACGGAAGGTGTCTTAACGAACTTCCGCGACGGCAAAGGGGGACTGCATCATATCGCATTTGAAGTTGAGGACGTTGAGGCAGCGAGAGCAGAATTTGAGTCGAAAGGGCTCGGGATGCTGGAAACAGAAGCGGTCGAAGGCGCGGGTAACATCATGGTTAACTTCCTGCGGCCGAGATTCGGATTCGGAGTTCTCGTGGAGTTTGTCGAGCAGACGGGGCCGAGCCTGCATAACAGATGAGGGAATAACAATAACCACTGAAGCGGATAATAACGGATTATAATCATTGAAACACAAAAAAGAATTGTCAGACAGACTCTATAAAAAGCAAATTGTGCAGCCGGCAGAGCCGGAGAAAGCGGAGGATATTATGAGTATCAATAAGGTTATGGTAGTCGGAGCAGGCATCATGGGAAGCGGAATCGCGCAGACGTGCATAGAACATGGACTGAACACAGTGATGGTCGACATTTCCAGAGAATTTGCGGATCGCGGAGCGGCCAATATCAATCATTTCCTTGAGAGAAAGATTGAAAAAGGCAAAATTTCCCGGGAACAGAAGGATGCAGCACTGAAACTGCTCACGACGTCCGACAGCTATGAAGACGGTAAGGACGCGGATGTTGTTGTGGAAGCGGCTACCGAGAACCTGGACATCAAACTGAAGATCTTTGAAAAGCTGGATGAGATCGTTAACAAAGACGCTGTGCTCTGCACCAATACGTCCAGCATGTCCATCACCAGAATTGCGGCAGCAACAAAACACCCGGAAAGAGTGATCGGCGCCCATTTCTTTATGCCGGTCCCGGCCATGAGGCTTCTTGAGATCATCCCCGGTCTGCTGACGGGAAAAGAGGCGAAGACAAAAGCATTTGCTTTCGGTGAAGCTGTCGGCAAGACTTGTGTTGATGCGCCGGACACCGCGGGATTCATTGTAAACCGCATTTTCGAGCCTATGAGAAACGAAGCCATTTATCTGGTAATGGAAGGTGTGGAACCCAAAGAAATCGATACTGCCATGAAGCTCGGATGCAACTGGCCGATGGGCCCGCTGGAACTTGCGGATTATACAGGACTCGATACACTTCTTGCCAGTATGACAAAGATCTTTGAGGAGACCGGCGATCCGAAGTACAGACCCTGCCCGCTTCTGCGGAAAATGGTAAATGCGGGACTCCTCGGGAGAAAATCAGGCAAAGGATTCTACGATTATACAAAATAACCGTCTGCATGGATGATCTGCACGAATCTGGTCACCGTGAGATCTGTATAGATGATCGGAATCGCTGAAAACAAAGGCACTGCTTAAAAAGCAGTGCCTTGCTTATTTTCCGGATCTGTATTAAGATGGGAACAATTGTGACGAGAAAACCGTTTTACGGAGAACTATGGGAAAAAAGAAGAAGATAAAACTGGAATACCGTCTGCTGTCCGCGATCCCGGACAACTACGTCGATTTCTATCCGCTTGCCAGAGAGATGAAGCGGCGTTTTGTGCTGCATATCGGACCGACCAATTCCGGGAAGACCTATCAGGCGATCGAAGCGCTGAAAAAGGCGGGAAACGGCGTCTACCTCGCACCGCTCCGGCTCCTTGCTTACGAGCAGTACGATGCGATCAACCGGGATGAGATCCCCTGCTCCATGCTGACCGGAGAGGAGAGGATCGACATTGACGACGCGCAGATCACGTCCTCCACGATCGAGATGGCCAATTATTCGAAATACTACTCGGTAGCGGTCATCGACGAGGCCCAGATGATCGCGGATCCCATGAGGGGCGGCTCCTGGACGTCGGCGATCCTCGGCATTCTCGCGGAGGAGATCCACGTCTGCGCTTCCCAGAACGCGGAAGGGCTGATCATCAAGCTGATCCGCGACTGCGGCGATGAATATTCTGTTGTCTATCATGAGAGGAAAACGCCTCTCAAACTGGATAAATTCAGCTTCGAATTCCCGAGAGATGTCGAAAAGGGCGACGCGCTGATCGTTTTCTCCCGGAGAAATGTTCACGCAGTGGCGTCGGAACTGCACGAAAAAGGGTATAAATGCAGCATTATCTACGGAGCGCTTCCCTACGATGTCCGCCATACGCAGGCGGAACTGTTCGCCTCCGGGATCAATGACGTCGTCGTCGCGACGGACGCGATCGGCATGGGAATGAACCTGCCGATCCACCGGATCGTTTTTCTGGAACAGCAGAAATTCGATGGTATTGAAAAGAGAGAACTGCGAAGCGACGAGATCAAGCAGATCGCAGGCCGTGCCGGGCGGTACGGCATTTACGATGAAGGGATCGTCACTTCCTACGGAGGACGGAAACAGATCAAATACGGGCTGGAAGATGTGGATGTCTCATTGCGCCGCGCGGTGATCGATTTTCCTGAATCTCTGATCGGTATTGAAGCGCCGCTCTCTCTTATTCTCGAAAAATGGATCTCCATTCCGGTACAGGTCGGCTATGAGAAAGCTCTTTCCGAGAGGGAGCTGAAACTCTGCCGTATGCTGGAGAACCAGACGCATGACAAAGAATTCATTTACCGCTGCATCACGGTCCCGTTTGATGAGGAGGACAGCAAGCTCCTGAAAATGTGGTATCAGATGTGCCAGGCGGAGATGAAAGGACAGGGTTATGCCGTGCGCATGAATATCCCGAGGATCGAGGAAAGAAGTCTCGACGTCCTGGAACAGCAGTACCGGATCTGTGATCTGCTTTACATGTACTGCGACCGTTTTGACAGGCGCCGGCGCATTCCGGATATTATGCGCGCAAAAGCGCGGCTCTCGGAAGAGATCGTGAAGCTTCTCTCCCAGCAGAAACTGCAGCAGCGGAAATGCCGTTTCTGCGGAAAACCGCTGCCCTGGAACTATCCGTACGCTATGTGCGAGGACTGCCACGAGCGGCGGTACGGCTGGTCCGAGCGCTGGAAATAAAAACAGAAACAGAGCCGGAGACCGATGTAAAAAGTATGCCGGAAGAAGGCAGTACAGGGATAACAGGACTTTTCGGGAACTGTCGGAAACGGCAGTTCTTTTTTAAATAAGAATTAGCACTCACCGTTGACAAGTGCTAACAATTCTGCTATAGTATTCCCAGAACAAAAAGCAGAATAACTGCTTTCCCAACGGAGAAAGAACAGCCCCGGTGACGCCGGGGCATTTTCTGAAAATCTATGCGGGAGCAGAAAACAGATCATCGGAAAGCGTAAAGCTGATCAACAGAAGGCGGAAGCCGATAAAAAAAGAGACCAGTTAAAGGAGGCGATCAGAATGAACATACAGAAATTTACGCAGAAATCTATAGAGGCAATCAATGACATCGAAAAAGTGGCGTATGACTTCGGAAACCAGGAAGTGGAGGAAGAACATCTTCTGTATGCGCTGCTCCATCAGGAGGACGGCCTGATCGGGCGATTGATCGAGAAAATGGAGATCGATCCGGGGACGTTCGAACGGGCGGTCACGGGGATCCTGAACGGAAAGGTAAAAGTGTCCGGTGCGAAGCCGTATATCGGGCAGTATCTCAATAAAGCACTCACGGAAGCGGAAGATGAAGCGAAAGCGATGGGGGATGAATATGTCTCGGTCGAGCATATTTTCCTCTCCATGCTGAAATATCCGAGTCCGGAAGTAAAAAAGCTGTTCCGCCAGTTTGGAATCACGAGAGAGACGTTCCTTCAGGCGCTGTCCAGCGTGAGAGGCAATCAGAGGGTCGTCTCGGACAACCCGGAAGTGACGTATGACACGCTGAACAAATACGGCACGGATCTGGTGGAAAAAGCCAGAAAGCAGAAGCTGGATCCGGTCATCGGAAGAGACGACGAGATCCGGCAGACGATCCTGATCCTGTCGAGAAAGACAAAGAATAACCCGGTCCTTATCGGTGAGCCCGGCGTCGGCAAGACCGCCGCTGTTGAGGGACTTGCCCAGAGAATCGTCCGGGGAGATGTTCCGGATAACCTTAAAAACAAGAGGATCTTTGCCCTGGATATGGGAGCTCTTGTGGCAGGCGCCAAATACAGGGGCGAATTTGAGGAAAGGCTCAAAGCGGTCCTTGAGGAAGTGCGGAAATCCGAGGGAGAGATCATTCTGTTCATCGACGAACTGCACCTTATTGTCGGAGCCGGCAAGACGGACGGGGCGATGGACGCGGGCAATATGCTGAAGCCCATGCTGGCGAGAGGCGAACTGCACTGCATCGGCGCGACGACATTGGATGAGTACCGGAAATACATCGAAAAAGATGCCGCGCT
>SVDL01000105.1 GCA_015057835.1 Lachnospiraceae bacterium | reverse complement strand
GTCTTCCTCCGGGTGTTAATATCTCGCTGTCCAGCGTACGCAAATGAAGAACAGCCTCCGCAAGATAAGGCATATGCAGGAGGATCTGTCCTTTCGCGTCTTTGATGATTTCTTCCGCGTAAAATGCCGCGCGCTCGTCACGCGCGGCACTTTCTTTTATCTCTGTCATTCTAACAATAGTTTCAACTGATACAGGGGTGCCTGGCAAAGCGGCTCAAATCGACAAAAATCAATAGTTTCTACGATTACTCACCGCTCCGCGCTCCCGTGTCACACGTCACAGGAGCTTTTTTGCTGTGTGATAAGCTTCGTGCCGCTCCGCGCTCCCGTGTCACACGTCACAGGAGCTTTTTTGCTGTGTGATAAGCTTCGTGCCGCTCCGCGCTTTGCGCTCCCGCGTCACTACAGTCATTCGCAATCCGCGCTTCCGCGCTCCTTGCTCATGTCTGTTGCCCTGTGCCATGTCCGTGGATCCGGCCATGCAAGCATGCCCGGCTCCCCGGCCGCGTCACAGGAGCTTATCACACATACTCGCCCGGAACCTCGATCTCCATATCCGAGACCGGGAACGTCGCGCACGGATGAATATAGCCGAGTTCTTTGTCCGCCCAGCGGCGGCTCTCATTCTCCGCAGGCGCGAAATACTCGCCGCAGATCACCTTTGAGCGGCACCAGCCGCACTCACCGCTGCGGCATCTCGACGGAGCGGTGATGCCTGCGCGCTCGATCGCCACAAGGATCGGCTCCTCGGCGCTCGCCGGGATCTCGCATTCCGCGGTGCCCTGGCGGATCTTCAGCGTGAAAGTCTTGCCCTTGGCCGCTTCCGGGAAGTCCGGATTTTCCGCCACTTTCTTCGTGACGCCCAGCGCCTCGCGCCGGATATTTTTCCGCTCAAGTCCCAGTTTTCCGAGTTCCCCTTCGAGGAAACGGTACATCGCCTCCGGTCCGCAGATGAATATGCTGTAGTCATCGCCGGCATATTTTTTGATCAGATCCGCCGTGATGAAGCCGTGCTCATAGCCTTCCTTCTCCTCGTCGGAGAGGACGTGGACGACCTCGATCTTCTCATTTTCCGCGAGCTTATCCAGCTCCTCCTTAAAGAGGATCTGCTCCTCCGTCCGGCTCCCGAAAAGGATCGTCAGCTTAAAGTCCTCGGTTCCGTCCGCGATCGCCTTTGCCATTGACAGGAACGGCGTGATGCCGCTGCCGCCCGCCAGCGCCACAATATGCGCCGGATCGCGGAGTTCCTCATAATAGAAATTGCCCTGCGGCGAAGAAGCCGTAAACACATCTCCCGTCTTTACATCCGTAAGAAGGTATTCCGCCGCGAAACCGCCCGGATTCGTCCGGACCGTAAGCTCGTATTTTCCTCCCAGTGCTTCCTTCGGCGCTGAACTGATCGAATACGGTCTGGAAATGACACTGTCTCCGATCTTCATCTTGAGAGACAGATACTGTCCTGCCCTGAAATACGGAAGTTTTCCTCCGTCCGCCGCCTTAAATACGATCGTCTTTGACGCCGCACCCGGATGATCGATGACATCCGAAACCACCAGCTTCACGAAATCCGGATGGAGCGCTTTCGCGTTGTTATTGATGGCGTAATCCGCTGTGATCTCTTTGGCCGGTGCTGCCTGGATGGCATTTTCACGGACCTTCGCCATGTTTTTGAATTTCAGCATATCGAGGGCGCCGATCAGCCCGATCTTAACATTGACTGCCATTACTGCGCACCTCCTTCCTTATTTGCCGCGGGATCGCCCGGAGCTTCCTCCTTAAGATCCTTGAGCGCGAGCCGCGCCATAAGTTTTCCGCAGACATATGCGGAACTGTAGCCGTCACCTCTCGGTCCCGCCGCGCCGATCGGACGCAGTCCTTTGATCGGATAATCGCTGGAGAGCATCATCATGCGGGCCATCATGCCGTCCCAGTCCTTTGTCTCGTAGCCGTAGACGCTGCCTTCCGGCGTTCCGAGATATCTTGCAAATGTCCAGGGCGTCGCCACACAGATTTCCTCGATATACGGCGCGATGTCGATGCCTGCTTTCTCCTTCAGCTCTTTGATAAATTTCTTCGCGTATCTGTTCTTGTAGGCGACATAATCCTCTTCCGAGAGGTTGCCCCACTCCTCGCGGTTGCCCATGGAAGTGAAGAAACCGATGGACGTGCCTTCCGGCGATGCTTCCGGATTCGTAATGTTGTTGCAGAGGAAAATGGTAAAGTTGTTCTTTTCATATCCGCCGAGGATATTCTTATACTCCTGCGCGGAATCGGACGTATCCGCCATGAAAATGCAGTAGTCCTTGATCCCCAGCTCCTCCGCCGTCTTATTCAGTCCGACGTAGACCGTGAACATTCTCGCGCTGTAATTGTGATTTCTCGCCGCGGAAAGTTTCTTTTCCCTTTCGGGAATGAGATCTTTCGGCATCATTTTCGCGTAAATGATATCCGGATTGATATTTGCGAGAACATAGTCGCAGTCCACGACGCCGGACGTCGTCTTCACGCCGCACAGCCGGTCGCCCGAGAACAGGAATTCCTCCGCCCGGCAGTTGAACCACACGTCGCCGCCCAGTTCACGGAGCCTCTCGACCATCTTGCAGCTGATCTCGTGGGACGTGTGTGCCGGAATATAGGCCGCTCGGGTGACGTATTTCATGAACATGTTGCAGTAATGGATAAATGCCATGTGCTCCATGTCGATGCCGAGATATCCCCAGTAAGTGGAGAGAATGTCCTGGCATTTCTGTGGGATCTTCATGGCGTTCCAGACCTTCTTCACCGGGTAGGAACCGGTGCGGAGAAGGTTCGGATATTTGGCCTTCAGCACACTGGAATCCGCGTGCCCGTTGGACGCGCTGATATACGCCGTACCCGCCATCGTCTCCTCGAGAAGTTCAAAATACTCCTCCATTTTCGCGCGACAGCCCGGCACATAATATTCCATCTTATCGATGAACGGCTGTTTTCCGGAGGGCATGGTGACGTCCATCGGGGAGCCGTCCGAGTATTTGGTGATGATGCGGAAGCAGTCCGGCACCATTTTCCAGTCAATCTTCACGCCGTACTCGTTCATCATCTCGCGGATCTCGGCCGGATCGTCCTCGGGGCCGATATCACACAGCTCATGGAGAGAAGGCTCGAATTCGAAGCGTCCTCGGACGAAACTTGTCGCACAGCCTCCCGGGAGGTTGTGCTGTTCGATCAGCAAGACCTTCTTTCCTTCCTTGGCGCAGTGCAAAGCAGCCGACAGGCCCGCATTTCCCGCGCCGACCACTACAATATCGTATTTTTTGTTCATACCGGGTAAACACCTCCCTTGATCATTCCGCCGCCGGACTTCTGTTTCATTCCCTGTATTACCCACCGGCAGCAGCTCTCCAAAAAAACAAAAGGGCGCCGAACACATAGCTGTCTGGCGCCGTCCCTCTTGTATATTATAGATGATAATCAGGAAGAGTTCTATATTATTTTGTGCATTTTTAATCAAAAATCCAGACTTGTTCTGGTTTTTGTCAATCGTTTCGGACAATCACTCTTTACCTGCCCGTTTGTACACCTCTCTCATGAAGGAAACATCGGTCCCGCAGCAGCCTCCAATATAGGTCGCATACTCAAAGAATTTCTCCGCCGCGTCCGCGTAGGAGACAGGATCACATCCGATGCCGGTGCCTCCCTGACTGGCCGGGACGCCGGCATTTGCCTTAATGACCAACGGCATGTCCGTCACCGCGGCATATTCTTTGAGGATCGGCATCATCTGGTCCGGGCCGAGCTCACAGTTGAGACCGATCGCTGTTATGCCGACCGGTTCCATTTCCCGGACGATCTCCTCCGGGGTGTTGCCGAACAGCGTGCGGCCGGATTTCTGAAACGTCATGGAGGAAAGCACCGGCACTCCTGTGCGCACCGCGATCTCCGAGACGATCTTCAGCATCCGGAGATCCATGAATGTCTGCACATAGTAGAACTCCGCTCCGTTATCCGCTCCCGCGCCGATCATTTCTTCATATATATCCCACACGGCGGATTCCTTCACCGGTCCGAAGGGTTCCATCATCATCGTCAGAGGGCCGACAGCCATCCCGACTTTAACGTTTTTCCCCTCAGCCGCTTTTTCCTTCGCCGCCTTTTTCGTGACGCCGAGGGATGCTTTCACGACTTCCGGGGTTGTATAGGAAGATGCCTGCGCAACTGCCATGCGGTTTGCGGTGAAAGTGTTCGCCAGAATAATTTCCGCTCCCGCGTCAATATATTCTTTGTTCAGTTCTTCCACAATCTCCGGGTGCTCGATGCTGTAACGCCACACCGGAACCTTCTCATATCCCTTTTTCTCCGCTTTGTTCCAGAGCGGGATGCCGTTCGGACCGTCGAATAAAACAATGTCTTTTTTCATATATCTTTTTCCTGCTGCATGTCAGAAAGCAGACTCTTCTCAGAAGCCTTCTTTCCTCCGCACTTTTCTGAGTTCCATGCGCCTTTTCGCGGCTTCCCACTCTGCCTGCTCGCTAACGCCTTCAATGATAAGCGGCGGGACCTTTGTCGGCGAGCCCTCTTCGTCCACTGCTACCATGACGAAAAATGCAGTGTTGATCATATGCCGGCTTCCGTCGCTGATATTTTCCACATAGCTGTCCATGCGCACTTCCATGGAAGTCGTCCCCGCATAGGTGAGATATCCCCGTATATAGACCATATCTCCCTGTCTCGCGCCTTCCTTGAAATCCAGCCGGTCGATGGACGCCGTGACGACGCTGCCGCCGCAGTGGCGTCTCGCGACGATCCCCGCCAGTTCGTCCAGCCACTCAAGGAGCTGTCCGCCGTAAAGCCTTCCCATGTCATTCAGCGACCTTGGGAAGAGAATATGCGTCACTTCCGTGAGGGAGTCGCTGATCTTTTTTGCTTCTAAACTATCACTCATAGTATACTCCTCGGGGCCAAGGGGGATGGTTCTCTTTGGCTCCTGTAACCGCATTTTTCAAGCCGGCTTCTCATCCTCTTAAGCGATTTTTGCCAAAGGAGCCCGGAGACGCGTGTCTTCTGTCCTAAACTGCCTGATGCATGGGCTCCGGGGGACGACGCCTGAGCGCAAGAGGATGAGAGCCGGTATCAAGCGCAGAAGAAGAGCCAAAGAGAACTGTCCCCGCTGGCTCACTCCAACGTAATTCTGATCGTTCCGTCCTCGCAGTACTGCACGGCTTCGATATCCTTCACCAGGCTGTCCATAAACGTAAAGTAATCCTTGATACTCTGGAACTCCGGCCTGTATTCCTCCACGATCCGTGCCGCGCGCTCCGCGCCGTGTCCGAGCAGGATCTCGACAAAGGAAGCCTGTACTTTGGCGGAGTCCACACATGCGGAATCCACGCTGACGATCCGATAATCGTCACCGTGACCATGCCCCGCCGCGCCTCCGATATGCGGATGGATCGTGGGCATGACAGCGGACAGATCGCCGTTATCCGTGCTGCCTCTGCCGTAGAAGTCCGGCAGGTAATAGACTTCCTCGAGGACATCTTCCATCGCTTCTTTCATGGCGAGCATCATTCCCTCGTCATATTTCGCGGGATGATAGCCGGGGCGGTTAATGATCGTCACGCCGGCCCCCAGAGACGCCGCCGAACCGGCCACCGCCCTCCGAAGCCGCTGATTGGCTTCCAGGATCGACTTCATGTGCTGTCCGCGTACATAGCTCTCCAATGTCGTCCGCGAAGGAATAATATTGACGGATGCTCCTCCCTCGGTGATGATCGGGTGAAACCGGATCGTCTCCTCATCCGGGAACGTCTCCCGGACGGCGTTGCAGGCGGATAATGCCTGTGTGGCAGCGTAAAGCGCATTGACCCCGAGATGAGGGGAGCCGCCGGCATGGGAGGCTTTTCCGTGGAAGACCGCGGTAAATGTTATCATCCCGTTGCACCCCGCGTTGATATCCCCTGTGTGTGGACGGTCCGCGCTGGAAGTATGGATCATCATCGCAAGATCGACATCATCCATGAATCCGCGGTACATAAATTCAACTTTTCCGCCGAAGGAGTGGATCTTTCCCTCTTTGCGGAGCTGTTCGCGGTACTCGATCTCGATCAGTTCTTCCGCGGGCACTGCCATCAGTCTGATCTTTCCGGACAGGCTGTCCAGCGCGCCTTTTTCTTTCAGCGCTGCCGCAAGTCCGAGGAGAGCCGCACACTGGGCGGCGTGGCCGCAGGCGTGGGCATTTCCGTTCACATTTTCCGGATGATTCGGGCAGATCAGGGCATCCAGTTCTCCCATAATTAGAAGTGTCGGACCGGGCCTTCCGGTATCCAGATCCGTATAGAATCCCGGAATGTCCCCCGCCTCGGTCAGCTCATAGCCGAGCTTCCGGAACTGCTCCGCAAGATAGGCGTGGGTCTGCCACTCGCGGTAGCCGGTCTCGGGGTGCGTCCAGATATACTGAAACGCGTCTTCAATAAGCGTTCTGTGTCTGTCCACATAGTGTTTGATTTTGTACATCGCGCGCCTCCTCATAAAGGCCCTGGCTTTTTGTATTTGCACCAATTATTTTACCATGCGATAGTCCTGATTACAATTTCCGAGCTTTCCCTTCCCTATATTCTTATGCTATGATGAGACCGGAGCCGGGGCCTTCCGGATCCGTGCGGATACAGCGTGATCCCGGGTTCTGAAAAACCGTTCTCTACGAATCATCAGCAATATTACAGGAGCAGGAAAATGCTCCCTGAGAGGAATCGGAAATGAATATCAGACAGGAAGCCGCAAAAATGAAGCAGTGCGCGCCGGAAATGGCCGCGTCGTCCTTCGAGACAAGAAACCGGGCGCTGGAGCTGATCAGTGAAATGCTCGAGAAACAGCGCGATGAAATTTTTGAGGCAAATGCGCGCGATCTCAAAGCCGCTGCCGAAAACGGCATCGCAGCTTCGATCGTAAAACGCTTAAAATATGACGAAACGAAAATGCAGGACAGCATCGAAGGGCTCCGCGAGCTCATGACCCTTCCGGACCCGGTCGGGAAACTCCAGCTGAAGAGAGAGCTGGACGAGGGGCTGGTCCTGGAGAGGATTTCCGTGCCGATCGGCGTGATCGGCGTCATCTTTGAAGCCAGACCGGACGCGATGGTCCAGGTCGCCTCGCTCTGCATCAAGAGCGGAAACTGCGCTATTCTGAAGGGCGGCAAAGAGACTGCGAACACGAACCGCGTGCTCTTCGGGATCATCCGGAGCTGCGCTGTGGAAGCCGGTCTTCCCGAAGGCTGCCTTCTGCAGGCGGAACTGCACAATGAGATCGATGAGCTTCTGGAATGTGACGAAGATGTGGATCTTCTGATCCCGCGCGGCTCCAACTCCTTCGTCCGCTATATCATGGAACACACAAAGATCCCGGTCATGGGACATTCGAGCGGCATCTGCCACATCTACGTTGACCGTGCCGCCGATCAGGAGATGGCCGTCCCCGTGATCGTGGACGCCAAGATCCAGTATGCTGCCGCCTGCAATGCTGTCGAGACGGTTCTTGTGGACAGGTCGATCGCGGCGGAATTTCTGCCGAAGCTGGCAAATGCCTTGCATGAGGCGGGCGTAAAGCTGCGGGGCACGCAGGAAGCTGCCGCTCTGATTACGGAAAGCACCGGTCTTGCGGTTGACATAATGGAAGAAGACGCTTTCCGCACAGAATACAATGATTTCGTGATCTCGCTGAAGCTCGTGGACGACGTAAAAGAAGCCGTCCGGCATATCAACCGGTACGGCTCCCACCACACAGACAGTATTCTCACGAAAGACGACGAAGCCGCTTCCTACTTCAGCTGGATGGTCGACAGCGCGGGCGTCTACCGCAACTGTTCCACCCGCTTTGCAGACGGTTTCCGCTACGGATTCGGTGCGGAAGTAGGCATCAGCACCGGCAAGATCCACGCGCGCGGTCCTGTCGGCCTGGAAGGCCTCGTCACATATAAATACGTCCTTTCCGGGAGCGGACAGATCGTCGGCGATTACACCTCCGGAAAGAAACAGTTCCATCACAGAGATCTGTAAAAAAAGGGGCTGTGAAAAAAGCATAGCCTGAAAAACAAAGAAGGATCAAGGGTTTATCAAAGCCCAAGATCCTTCTT
>SVDL01000104.1 GCA_015057835.1 Lachnospiraceae bacterium | reverse complement strand
GTGCGCGCATCGTACGCCAGCTCAACTTTATCGAGAATACGGATGATCTCAGTTTCAGAAATATCCGTTCCGAGAAGCGCGTTGATCGCATCCGGGTCAAACGGAACTCTCACCGGCTCTCTCTTTACCGGATAAACATCTACCATACCGCCGACAACTTCTCCCGCTCCGAACTCTTCCATGAGCTGGCAGGCTCTGTTGATGGCTTCTTCCGCGTTGTTCGGATCCAGTCCCTTGTCGAATTTCTGGGAGCTGTCGGTCATAAGGCCGATTCTCTTCGAAGAAAGACGGATATTATTTCCGTTGAAGCAGGCCGCCTCAAAAAGAACCGTTTTCACGTCGTCCGTGATCATGGAATTCTCACCGCCCATGATTCCGGCAATGCCGACCGGCTTTTCCGCATCACAGATCATGAGAACGCGGTCATCCAGCTGTCTCTCCTGCCCATCCAGTGTCACAAATTTCTCATCTTTATCCGCGCAGCGGACAATGATCTTGTGACCGGCGATCGTGTCATAGTCGAAACTGTGCATCGGCTGACCGTATTCTTCCATGATATAGTTCGTGATATCGACGACGTTGTTGATCGGACGGATGCCGTTGGAAGCGAGACATCTCTGCATCCATTTCGGGGACGGGCCGATCTTGACGTTCTTCACGACTCTCGCGCAGTAGCGCGGGCAGAGTTCCGGATCGCGGACTTCCACTTCAACGTAGTCATTGACATCTTCGTCATTTCCTGTGGCCTTGACTTCGGGAGCGTTGAATTCAAGACCGAATGTTGCAGCTGCCTCTCTAGCGATGCCGATGACGCTGTAGCAGTCGACGCGGTTCGAAGTGATCTCGTATTCGATCACGGAATCGTGCAGTCCGAGCAGTTCAATGGCATCCGCTCCGACTTCCGTGTCCTCCGGGAATACATAAATGCCGTATTCCGGTGCTTCCGGATAGAACTCTCTCGTGCTGCCGAGCTCCTCGATGGAGCAGATCATGCCGTGGGATTCCACGCCCCTGAGCTTACCGGCTTTGATCTCAATACCGTCAGCAGCAGCGTCCCCTTCTTTGGAGCCCGCCACACGGCCGCCTTCAAGAACGACCGGCACTTTCTGTCCTTCGGCCACATTCGGCGCACCGCATACGATCTGGAGCGGTTCTCCGCTTCCCACGTTGACGGTGCAGACGTGCAGGTGATCGGAATCCGGATGCGGAACACATGTCAGTACTTTTCCGACAACGATCTTATCCAGGTTTTTATCCTGCTGCGTGAAGCACTCGACCTTGGTTCCGGACAGTGTCATCGCGTCAGCATATTCTTTCGCAGTGCAGGAGAGATCCGGCACATACTGTTTGATCCATGAAAGTGATGTATTCATAAGTTTATATCTCCTTAGAACTGCTTGAGGAACCTGACATCGTTCTCATAGAGAAGACGCATGTCGTCGATCTCATATTTCAGCAGCGCGATTCTCTCGAGGCCTACGCCGAAAGCAAACCCCGTGTATTTTTCCTTGTCGATGCCGCACATGTCAAGGACGTGCGGATGGACCATGCCGCAGCCGAGGATCTCGATCCAGCCTTCATTTTTGCAGAAACGGCATCCTTTGCCGCCGCATTTGAAGCAGCTGACATCCATTTCCGCGGACGGCTCCGTGAACGGGAAGTGGTGCGGACGGAAGCGCGTGCGGATCTCCGGTCCGAAAAGCTGTTTCGCAAATACTTCCAGGGTGCCTTTAAGGTCTGCGAAAGTAATATTCTTGTCAATAACAAGGCCTTCGATCTGATGGAAGGACGGAGAATGTGTCGCATCCACTTCATCGGAGCGGAATACACGTCCCGGCGCGATCATGCGGATGGGCAGTTTTCCCTGTTCCATGACACGTGCCTGGATCGGGGACGTCTGTGTGCGAAGAAGAATATCTTTCGTGATATAGAACGTATCCTGCTCGTCTTTCGCGG
Source organism: Lachnospiraceae bacterium (assembly GCA_015057835.1). Lineage (GTDB taxonomy): Bacteria > Bacillota > Clostridia > Lachnospirales > Lachnospiraceae > Chordicoccus. The sequence continues at coordinate 6,174 of SVDL01000104.1, read as the reverse complement.
GATGACCGTCCGGAATGTTCAGCTTGCGGAAGTTATACTCGTCATATTCGATCTCCGGACCTTCCAGCACTTCATATCCCATGCCGACGAAGATGCGCTCTACTTCCTCAAGAGCGATGGTATTGGGATGACGGTGCCCCATCTCAATGGATTTTGCGGGAAGTGTGACATCGATTGCCTCCGCTTTCAGCTGGGCCGCTCTCTTCGCTTCTTCCAGCTTTTTCTTTGTCGCTTCGATATCCGCTTCGATCGCCTGGCGGGCGTCATTGACCCACTGACCGACTTTCGGTCTCTCTTCCGGAGCGATATCCTTCATTCCTTTGAGAAGCGCGGTAAGGGATCCCTTTTTTCCGAGGACCGTTACACGCAGATCATTCAGAACATCCAGATTGTCCGCGCAGCGGATCTTTCCGAGAGCCTCTTCGGAGATTGCTTTGATTCTCTGTTCTAATTCACTCATATTGAAGCCTTTCTTTTACGGAATTTCTTAAAGATATCCGATATTCTTTTCTTATAAGATAATGCGGAGCCGTCCTTTCCCAGATATGCGGCCTGCTCCTCTGCCACAAGATTTCTCTCTTTAGCCGTTACAAATTCGTACAGCGCGTCCCTTACCATCGTAAGGATCAGGTTGTCTTCCGGCGCCTGAACGAGAATGTCATTGATTTCTGCTCCGATGAGGAAGAAATACATACAGAAATACATCCAGATCATGGCAAGGATCACTGCTGTGAGAGATCCGTAGGTATTCATGACGGACGGACTGTAGAAAATGGAAAGGAACCAGGAAAACCCGGTCCATCCGATGCCTACAAGGATCGCGCCGGGGATCTGTCCGATCGTTTCCATTTTACGGTCCGGCAGGACCTTGTACATGAAGACGAAAACGACTGTCATGAAGATGCAGGAAAGAACGTACCGGTTCGTCAGAATAAATCTCATGAACGCGGATATGTTCTGTTCACTGTCCACGCGCATTCCTCTGCCGAAAACCAGAAGAAACAGAAGTCCAAGCAGGATCACGGCCAGTATCAGTGTGTACAGCATGGAACGGAACCGCACATAAAACCAGTTTTTCTGTTCTTTCACGTCATAGATCGTGTTCAGTCCGTATGTAAGGGCGTGAAAGCCTTTTGCGGCTGACCAGAGCGCGATCACGACAGAAACCGGAACGACTGCCACGGATTTCGTATACACTTCTCTCACGATCACCGTGACAAATTTCTCCAGCTGCCGCGGCATGACAGAGATCAGAACGTTCATCATGTCGGTCTCGGAGAGAGTCGTATACCGCACCAGCACAAGAAGGATCAGAATAAACGGAATAAACGACATCAGAAGAAAATAGGCACTCGTTGCCGCGAACGAAAAAAGATGGTGCTTTCGCACCCTCGCCCAGATTGACAATATGCCGCTTCCGATTCTTTTCAGCATCCTTAAGCCCAAAAAAGATCCGGGATGCCGTCCCTGTAATGCTGACGCCTAGCCTAATGCCAGGTGGGCAACCGCAGAACCGCCGCTGTCTTCCTCTGACCGAAGTGAGGCCTGACATTGTTCGGCCCATATAGGAATCCCTTTTCAGTCAATGTAGGTTCAGGATTAATCAGGTATTCGAACATCCCAGACAAAAAATCTGTTTACACTCTCAGTATAACGCACTTCAGCGCTTTATTCAATTCTCAGTATTTCACGAATCGTATCCGGAAGCGTTTCCGCCGTCGTTTCCCTGTCGTGAAGGATCTTTGCCTCCCGGATCTCCGTGATGGCAGCAGGCTCCGCCACTCCCGAGAGCTCATGAAGCCGGTCGATAAAACCAAAATCATTTTCCGCTTCAAAAGCGGGGTCGATCGCATTGACAACACTCTTTGCAAATTTATAGGGACTCGCGGTAGAAGCGATCACCGTCGGTGTTTCATCGCCCGTTTCCTTACGATATTTCCTGTATACAGCCGATGCGATTCCGGTATGCGTATCGATGACGTATCCGGTCTCTTTATAGAGCGACGCGATCCCTTCGAAATTGTCTTCTTCCGAGGCGCACCCGCCGTAAAAGTCGTTCAGCTTCTCCTGCATTTTTTCCGTGATCTCATATTTTCCGTCTCCGCTTAATGCATCCATAAGCGCTTTATTGGCTGCGGGATCATTTTCGCAGAGTCTGTAGATCAGCCGTTCAAGATTGCTGGAAATCAGAATATCCATCGACGGGGAAGACGTCAGCATAAACGGACGTTTTCTGTCATAGGAACCGGTACGGAAGAAATCCGTCAGCACCTTATTCTCATTGGATGCACAGATCAGCTTCCTTACCGGCAGGCCCATCTGCTTCGCGTAATAGGCCGCCAGGATATTTCCGAAGTTTCCGGTCGGGACACAGATATTGATCTCATCACCGCAGGCTATATCTCCGTTTCTGACCATCGTGCAGTATGCATAGACATAATAGACGATCTGCGGCACAAGACGGCCGACATTGATCGAATTGGCAGAGGAGAACTTAAATCCTCGTGCAGCAAGTTCCGCCTTCATATCCGCGTCGTTAAATACTTTTTTGACAGCACTCTGCGCGTCATCGAAGTTTCCGTGGATCTTTGCCACCGCGGTGTTGGCGCCTTTCTGCGTCAGCATCTGGAGCTCCTGGATCATGGAGACACCGCCCTTCGGATAAAAGACGATGATCCTTGTTCCCGGTACGTCCGCGAAGCCGGCCATGGCCGCTTTCCCGGTATCGCCGGAAGTCGCCGTGAGGATCACGATCTCCTCTTCCGAGTGATTCTTCTTCGCAGCCGTTGTCATCAGATATGGAAGAATGGACAGCGCCATGTCTTTAAATGCGATCGTCTTGCCGTGAAACAGCTCAAGATACCAGGCATTTCCTTTCTTCACCAGCGGCGCGATCGCGGGCGTGTCAAATTTGCTGTCATAGGCGCCGTTAATGCAATGCCGGAGCTCCTCTTCCGTAAAATCTGTGAGATACTGCTTCATGACCGCATAAGCGAGCTCCTGATAGGAAAGCGGTACAAGTTCCTCAAGAGGTCTGTCAAAGGAAGGATCCTCCGTCGGCACATAGAGTCCTCCGTCAGGCGCAAGTCCCGCGAGGATCGCTTTGGAAGCCGTGATCGGCTCCGCATCAGAGCGTGTGCTCTTATACATGATCTCTTTCATTGTTTTCTCCCTTACGGATTTTCATTTGAGAAATAAGCGTCAATGCCGTCGGCAATCCCTTTGGCGATCTTCTGCTGGAATCCGCTGTCAGCAAGATTATACGCTTCTTTCCTGTTTGACATGAGACCCATTTCCACGATCGAAACCGGCATGGTCGCCCAGTTAATTCCGGTCATGCTGTTGGTATAGATATTGCTCCTCGTCTTCTGTCCGGTCGCCTTCACCTGATATTTCGTCAGCAGCTTCGCAAGTCTCTGGCTTTCCTTGACCTGTTTGGAGGACATATACGGATTCCCGCTTGCCGGCGCCATATTGAGGACACCGCTCACGGAAGTCGAATCGATATCGTCCGCGTGGATCCTGACCAGGATCTCCGCGCCGTCTTTCGTGGCTTTTTTTGCTCTCTCGACGTTTGAAAGATTGACGTCGTTTGTCGTGCGGGTCATATATACTTTGTATCCGCGCTTCTCAAGCTCTTTTTTGAGCTTAAGGGAGACGTCGAGGTTCAGCTGGTATTCTTCCTGACCCGTCCACTGGCTTTTTGCGCCGCTGGATACTTTCGTCTTCTTTACGGAAGACCCCGGGCCGACCGGCTCTTTTCCGGAGTTTCCGTGTCTCTGGTGACCGGGATCGATCTCCACGACATGTGTTTTCTGCGGATTTTTCTGTGTCGGCTTCAGCATAAATTTCTGCGCGTCGGTGCCGTTGGAAGTATAGATCTGAATATTGGTCCCGTTGCTCGATCTTCCGGCTCTTGCGTCCAGAACCTTATCGGAACCGACCGCTGAATAAATGGTGTGATACCCGTTACCCGCCGCAGCGAATTTCCATTTCTGGGCATTTGTGCCGTTGTCTGTATACTGCTGGACATTGGCGCCGTTGGCATTCCTTGCCCCCTTGACGTCCAGCGCCTTCCCGGAATTGGCACTGAGTATCTTGTAATATCCATCACCAAGGTAAGTCACTGAAAACTTCTGCGCGTCGGTGCCGTTGGATTTATAAAGCTGGCAGTTCGCCGTATTGTTGAGAGAAGCTCCCGAAATATCAAGTACCGCCGTCGACGAGAGTTTTGAAGCGATCGTGTAGACGCCGTCCGGTACGATTCTCCCGGAATCAACCAGCTCCAGCCGGAATTTCTGGGCTTCCGTCTGATTGCCGGTATAGATATGAATATTGGTCCCGTTTGTTCTCTTCGCGCTCTTTACATCAAGATATTTGCCGCTGCCGGCATTCCGGATGTAGTAATACCCTCTGTCTGCGGGTTCAAAAGCCCAGTCCTGCGTGGCCGCATCCGCCATGACATCCTGTTCAACGTTTGTCGCGGAGGCCGTTTTATGTCCCTGCGTCCCCACCGCCATAAAGCTGTTCAGATTAACAATACGGAATGTATTGGAACCGCTCTGGGTAATAATATATTTCTGGGCGTTGGTTCCGTTGTATTTGTAGAGCTGTACATTTGCGCCGGCTGTTTTCTTCGCTCCGGAGACATCCATGACCATGGAAGTGTCCAGCGCGCTGCGCAGGATGTAGACACCTTCTTTTACGGTATCCGGCTTATCCTGGGCTGCTGTTTTCAGAAGCTGCAGCTCGAAGCGCTGGGATCCGGCATTTTCTTTCTCAAGGACAGGCACTGCGGTCAGCAGTTTAGCCTTATTAGCCGCTTTCGCGTTTTCAACACTGATGCAGTATTTGCCCGGCAGGGCCGATACGATCTGAACCAGGCCTTCCGAATCCTTAAAGAACAGCCATTTCTGGCAGGCTGCCGTACCGATGAAGTTCTGGGCAACGCCGATCCCGGCTTTGTCGCTCCCTCCCACAGTCTGCAGCGCTTTGTCCGATTTTACATTTACGATGCGGTAGGTTTTGTCCGCATTTTTCAGAATGCGGTATTTCTGTGCGTCGGTCCCGTTGCTTTTATACAGCTGGATCGCCGTACCCGCTTCGCAGCTTGCGGAAGGAACATCCCATACAAAGGATGAAGATAACGCAGTCCGGATCGTATAGATCCCGTCTTCCGGTTCGAAAGGCGTAAGAACTTCTTCTACGGGCTCTTCTTCCAGTGCGGTAAGAAGAGCTTCTTCCGGTTCTGCCGCTTCTTCCGGGGTCTCCGTTCCCGCGGGTACGCTCAAAGAAGTTTCGGAAGAGGTTTCCTCCTTCTGTGCAGCCGGAACCTGCGATTCCGGAGACGGCATACTATCTTCCGAAGATTTTACTTCTTCCGCAGCACTTTCTTCCACAGTGTTTTCTTCCCCGGCAGGAACCTCCTCCGGAGTTACTTCTTCCGCGCTTTCGGCGTCATCTGATTCCTGCAGGACGTCAGATACTTCGGATTTCTCCCCGTTTTCCTCTGTATCCTCGTCTTTATCAGTCTGTACTGCCTCTTCTGGCATTCCCTCATTTTCTGCAGTCCCTTCATGCGCATCCGCAGGGACAGCTTCCGTCTGCAGGACGGATTCCACCGGTGTATTCCCTGTCACAGCGGCAGCAAATACCGGGTTGACAGTTAAAACGATCAGTAAAAGGAATGCAGTCAGAATGCCGGTCTTTCTTCGTAAACCCATTTTTACTCCCTCATAAATCCATATACTAAAAGGCACAGCTCCTATCCTGGATGCTGTGCCTCATTGAGTCGGGGTTACAAGATTCGAACTTGCGACCTCACGGCCCCCAGCCGTGCGCGCTACCAGACTACGCCAAACCCCGTTATGTTCCCGAAGCGAGTGAGCCTCCGGTTTTCTTCACAAAATGGAATTATATCAGCTGTGCGCCGCTTTGGCAAGCGCTCGATGAAAATCTTGAGCAAAAAAGAGAAAAAATTAGCTCTTGCTTTTTGGAAATCAATCGTGTATTATAGACGTGCTTCGGGGGCGTAGCTCAGTTGGGAGAGCGTACGGTTCGCATCCGTAAGGTCAAGGGTTCGAATCCCTCCGTCTCCATAAAAAGGGCGTGTGAAAAAACGATAGTTTTTTCATGCGTCCTTTTTATTTTGGGGAAAACGCAGTCATTTCAATT
>SVDL01000103.1 GCA_015057835.1 Lachnospiraceae bacterium | reverse complement strand
AAAGCACATTCGTTCTAATAGAATGAACTTGCGAAGAATATGATTGATTATATGTGCTGTAGCAGAGGCTTATTATCGTGAGAATAAAGAGAAGTTCCATTTTGAATATGAAATAATCGATTGGGACGAAGTGACATCCACGCTGCCTCCGCTTGATATGGAAGCAGTCTTTAAAGAATTGGCTAATCCCGAATTAGGAAAGGAGAAGCTATGAGCAAACTTGACGAGCTGATTGCGGAACTGTGCCCAGACGGCGTGGAATATAAGCCGCTTTCCGAGATAGCAACTATTACACGCGGGGGTAATCTTCAAAAAAAGGATTTTACTGAAAGTGGTGTTCCGTGTATCCATTATGGTCAGATATATACGAAATACGGTCTGTTCACAGATAAGACTTTTACATTTGTCAGTGAAGCAACTGCTCTTAGGCAGAAGAAAGCTGTCAATGGTGATATTGTGATGGCTGTTACCAGTGAGAATATTGAAGATGTTTGTAAGTGTGTTATTTGGTTGGGCGAAGAGGATGTCGCTGTAAGCGGACATACTGCCATCATTCATCATAATCAGGACGCGAAGTATCTAGCATATTACTTTCAGTCATCAATGTTCTTTGTCCAGAAGGCTAAGTTGCATCCGTTTGCCGATTCTTAAAAAAACAGAAATGAGAAAAAAATAACTTTTTATCAGACAGGACAGTTTAATCAATTATGACGATACAGAAAGAAAGCTGCGTATTCAACTAAACTACGGGGTGATCATATATGACAACAATCAGACATAAAATTCTTCCGTTTACTCTGGCGTGCACAATGGGGTTTGTTTCAGCTGTAAAACCGGTATATTCCGAAGAAATCACAGCCGAAGGGGAAGAACCCGTTCCGGAAGAAACAACCGCTCAGGAAGCTGACATTGAAAATGATGGCTCATTTTCATTTGATGCCGCATCAGCCGACATCAACGAAGGGGAAAGCTTCATTTTAAAGCTGCAAAGATCCGGTGAAGACCTGCCGGAAACTTCCGTGACGCTTTCCCTCATCGATATTTCCGCGAAGTACGGTACGGATTATACCATCCGTATTCTTTCCGAGGAGGCGGAAGCAGTTGAGCCGGAAGCCATCGAAGAGGCTTCTTCGATCATGCAGGAGATTGAAAACAATCCCGACAGTGTCATCGATGCAGAAATCATTCCGGCGGATGAAGAGCTGGTTGAGCAGAGCATTGATGAAATCAACGGATTTGTCGGACAACAGCTCAGCGAATATGCTTCTGAGAATCCGGATCAATATGTCATTCCCGTTGAAGAACTGCATGAAGAGACTGGAATGAGCGAACTGTCCCAGGCGTTCAGCGCGGCTACCGGCCTGGAGGATGACAATCTGCCGATGTCTTCCGACGGAAGCGCCGTCCTTGATATCAATTCTCTGCTTGGCGGATATACGACCGATCTGATGGAAGAGTTCGCCGGCCAGTTCAGCGCCGCGAAAACAGAAGTTGATTTCGCGGAAGGCGAAACCGTCAAATATATCCGCATCGATACAGTCGAAGACGAGGAAGCCGAAGGCAACCTGCTGTTTATGGCGGCGATCTTTGCGGCAAGCGATAACGCGCTGATCGGCAAAACCGCTGGCTTTACGGGCAGTATCGTCGATAACGAACCCTGGGAAGCGCCTGCATTAAGCTTTTCCGAGGACAGCTATACCGCGGAAGACGGTTATCTGAGCGTTACAATTGAAAGAAACGGTATCAAAAGCGGCTTCACCTCCGTTCATCTTTCCACATCGGACGGCAACGCGGTAAGCGGAAGAGACTACTCAGAGGTGGACGCCCAGGTGGATTTCATGCCCGGCGTTTCTGAACGGACATTGAAGATTCCGGTCAGATCCAAATATCTCGATGAAACATCGGATTTCACACTGACGCTTACAGACGCTTCCAACGGTGAAATCGAGCAGTCCTCAGCTGAGGGAATTATCACCGCTTCCAGCGGAAACTACGAAATCACCGCTGCGAACCTGAGAGCAGAGACAAATGCGATTTCGTCGAGCTCATCTAACGACCTCAGCAGCAGATCTGTGAAGCTGGATCTCAGCGGCGGCACAACCACCGTACATGAAAACGCAGGCGGCGGATGGGATGGAGATAAAATCCATCTCACCGCAAACGGATGGGTATGGACTCCGTCAAACGTGGAATATTGTACCAAAGATTTCGGTGAGCAGATTCCTGTAAAGGCATACCGTGCCGTAAGGGTCGATTGGGAAAAATCCGGCGGCGGAAGTTCCGAAACCTTGTTCAGAACCAACTATGATGATTACACTATCACATGGGGATGGAGTGACACTCTGGCTACAACTTTCAATTCGGAAGAATGGGAACGCCAGACGGTTGACATTCTGCTGACAGATCATGATGACCAGGAATTTCGTGTCCTGGAGTGGGACTACATGACCACCATTGAGATCTACAACAATCATAACGGCAGCCCGTTCTCTTCTTCCAGCGATCTCAAAATCTATTCCGTCGAAGCGCTGCCCCGTCCGATGGAAATCACGGCCGAAGTATATAACAAAGACACGTTGAAATTTGTCGATGCGGACGGGCGTCTGGTGACGTATGACCAGGCAAACCTTCCCGGCGTCGGCGCGTTCAATATTTCCGGTCAGACCGATAAGGCAATCCAGTATATCGGCGATACCGTCACGGTGACAACCGATGATACCTATACATATATCAAGGCTTTATATATCGGCGACAAAAAAGTGACGGCGGATTATCCCGCGGGCACCAGGAGCGCATCGTTCAAGCTCGATCAGGATTTCTATAAAAAATACTCCAGGGAAATCAAGATGCCGTGGACAAAAGATCCGGCCGCACAGCTGAAGATCCGGGTGGAACTTGGCCAGTATGACGCGCCGGTGATCATTCACGACGACGATCAGCGCGGAAAGATCGGATTCGGTTTTGAAGCAAACAATAACGGCATCCATAAAGGAGACTATGTGTCCATCAAGCAGTCTCTGTATCCCGCTTACAGCGCTACCCATACGCATTCCATGATCCGCATGTCCTATAAACAAAGAGCCGACGCGCTGGATCTTGAAAACGCATTTATCCTGTATAACAGAGGATCCAAAGACAGCTATACATTCCGCAACATCTATACCGACGTCAATGTATATCCGGTATTCGAAGAGAAAGACAACCGCCTCGTCGTGCGCGTGGATGAAGACAGCCTTTCCAAGTTTACAAAAAACAGCGGTTTCCTGAGCGGCAGCGGCGAGAGAAACGCCGAAGGCTATGTGGATTTCGAAGCCGTTTCAGCTGATGAGATCCAGGCCGGAAAACGCTATGAATTAAGCGCGGAAGCCATCGACGGCTATGTCGCCGTATGGCAGCCGGTATTCAAGGAAAGCCGCTACAGCCAGAGCAGCTACTTCTTTGAAGCAGATCCCGACCCGGTGAACAACGTTGTGATGTTAACCGCCGAAAAAGCGGACGATCTTCCTTACAGTATCTCCGGCGAGGCGTATTACTCAAATTACTCCCTTGTCTCAGGCGCGGAAGGCGAAGCGTGGATGGCAGCCAAAGGCGTAATGGTTCTGCAGTCTCCTTCGGCTTACGGCATCACCGACGACGAAGGAAAATTCCAGTCAATTCCCGCTTACGGCATCTCCGGCTGCAAGGTCCAATACCGTGTATCCGCCATGGGCAAAACCGAATACCGCACCGTGACATTAAGCAAAGGGGAAGTGATCGACTTTGGCAATGATATCACGGCATATGATGTTCCGGCCGGCACGGTTACCGTATCGCCGGTCAACAGAGAACTGCCTTATGTATCCGCCGTCAGTCTGCTCAGCGGCTCCGCGTCCGGTTCTTTGATCGCCTATATGGGCGGCATGGGCTCCGGCGGAATCCAGAATTCCTTCACCGTCTTCATCAATAACGAGCATGTGCCTTATACGGACAACAATGGCGAAGAAAAAACAGAGACGGTCAAAAAGGTGCAGCTTTACGCGTATGATCCTTCCACCAACGTACTGCGCGGACAGATCGGCGTGGATGGCGTGAGGATCAGCGGTGGGGACAACGACGACCGCTCCGTATGGCAGATCAGCTGCGCGCTGGAAGAGGGGACAACCTTCTATGAGGCAAGCGACCGCATCTTCGTGCGTATTACAACCGACCGGAAACAGGCGGACGTCTACGACGAAAACGGCAACCTGGTCGATTTTGAAAACTTCAATGAGACGGTCTATCCGGATCTTTATACCGGTATGGTTCTCTCCTCCACCCAGCCGATCGAAGCGCCGACCTTTGATCTGGAAGTGCTGGATATGGATCTTGACAAATACATCCAGCTGCCGTTCTTCAACCTTGTCAACTGCACATTGGTCATCGGCCAGATGGCGCTTTCGCTGCAGATGCTGCCGGGAAACGTGCACAGATTCTGCATCGGAAAAGTCCTGACCAAGAATGACATGATGAACGACACCAAAGAAAACTTTGACGGCTTCAAAGACGGTGTTTCAAAGATCTCGGCATTCGGTAAGAAGGTAAAAGGCGAAGGAAAGATCGCGCCGGTCAAAAACACGGGTCTCTTCCCGTTTGTCGGGATCTATCTTGACTTCGCGCCTAGCGCGCTCGAACTGTCCACCCAGGCGATGAACGTGGATTTCACACTCATCGGCGGCGGTTTCTATGGCGGCGTTCAGGCCTTTGGCCAGTTCAACTTCTATGTCCCGATCTATTGCATCCCGACATATTTCGGCATTCAGATCATCACGACCGGCTATGTGGCTGCCGGCTTCCATGACGCCGAAGAAATCAACTATCATACATTGCACGATGGAACCGCAGACCTCAAAGACGGCCTGGATCCGGACTTCACATTTAAAGCCGAAGGCTGGTTTGCCATTTACGCCGGTGTCGGCCTTGCCTGCACACTGGGTGTGCGTGGCGGCGTTGGAACATATATGCAATATATCTACAACCCGACAATCCAGCGGGTCTACCCGCATTATGAAGTGGACGGCGGCAGGCTGACATCGAACGTGCGGATCTGGATTGACGCGTTCTTATTCTGTGTCCCGATTCCGTTCCTTACGCTTGTCGATGAGCCTTTTGGCTATATGAAACAGATGGAAGAGGAAAAAGCTTCCGGCAATTCAACAGGCGATTTAACGGATACCTCTGGCGTAAAGGTCCGGGACGTCAGCGCTCCTTCCAGATGGCTGCCAGCCAGAAACATGCTTTCAATGTCACCGACCCAGGGCAGGGAAACCGTGCTGTTAAGAGGCGGCTATGACCATGCCGATCCGCAGCTGCTTGATATGGGCGAGGAAGGCGTATTGCTGGTATTCCTGAATATCGATGAAACCAGACCCGAAGGCGATCAGACCGTATTGATGTACAGCATTTACAAAGACGGGATCTGGAGCGAGCCCGAACCCATTGGCGATGAGCGCACACTTTCCACCGCGGACTTCCAGCCCGATTTATGCGACGCGGGTGACAGCGTCATGATCAGCTGGATGTCCAGAGAAAATGTTCCGTATGAGGATTCGCTGGAATACCTTGGCACAATGGACGTCTACACCTGCATGTTCGATAAAGCGACTCACGAAGTCACAGAGATCGAATGTCTCAGCGAAGGCGACTTCAACGACGTCGGCTATTACAACTGCAATCCGGAAGGCGTCTATGACGAATTAAGCGGCGACCGCATGGTCTACTACCAGAAGTCGGCTGCCGAAGAAAAAGCTGTGGATGAAGAACTTTACCAGAATGCGGCAGAGGACGCCGTGCAGCTGCTTGCCAATGTCTCTCCGACCCAGAACGGCAGCTTCATCACATATCTGCTCTACGACCATAGTGAAAACGACGGCAAGGGCGGATGGGCAAGAACCCACATCTATGAAAACGAAGTATCCTCCGCGGCCAGCAGAAGATATCTGATCGACAGCTGGGGCGGCCAGCGCTTCCTGGCTTCCCCGATCAATGAGGAAGACTGGGAAGTCAACCGGCCTGTCATTATCGACTTCGACGCGATCAGCTATAACGGCATCGCCTTATATGCCTATACCGTCGATAAGGACAACAGCCTCGATACCGAATATGACAGGGATCTCTTCCTGCAGGTATATGACTTCGACACCCACCGCACATTCCATCCGGTACGCATCAAAAACGATACCGTCTCCGACGCAAGACCGACGCTTGTGCGCAGCCTTTATACAGACGAAGACGGAAGTCTTAAGGCGCATACATGGCTGTTCTGGCTCGAAGGCGTCAGTATTGCCGCAGCCGATGAAAACGGGGAAGTCATTCAGCAAAGAGGCGTTTCCGCGATCCGCTATCTCGATGCCGGAGAACTCATTCAATACGGTATCAACGACGACGGAACCATCGGAAAAGACGCCTATGATATCGCCGACGAAACCCATGTTCTCTATTATCAGAGCCTCGGGCAGAATGACGAGCCTTCCTTTGGAAACTACATCGCATATGTCGATCAGGATGACGACCTCTATGTCAGCTGGACGCAAAGCGTAACCGACGAGGAAAGCGGAAACGCTTCCCAGGAGATTTACGCAACCGCGCTCATTGACAAAGGAAGCGGCACCGCGTGGAGCGATCCCGTCAAGCTCACCGACAGCGGCATGGTCAACGACGAAACCGCAGTCGTCACCGACAAAGACAACCGACTGATTACCGTATCCAACCGCTTTATGATCGATCCTGAAGATGAAGAAGGGAAGGTAAGCAATCTCAGTCTCATCGCAACCGCGTATCAAAACGGGGGCTCCCTCGAAGCAGTCGATGTGAGCTATCCGAACGAAGCGCCGCTTGCGGGTGAAACAATCTCACCGTCTGTTAAGATCCGCAACACAGGACTCTCTCCTGCCGAAGGATATACTGTAAAGATCTATGAAGTCAGAAACGGCAGCCGTTCTTCGAAACCTCTTTATTCGACAGAGGGTACATCCAATACATTCAGAAAGACACTTGGCCTCATGGCGGACAATACGGCTGAAGAAGAAACAGATTCCGATGAGAGAATTGTCCCGGGACAGGAAACTCCTGTCACATTCGAATGGACAATGCCTGACGATCTCAAAGAAGGCGATACGCTTGGCCTGTATGTGGAAGTGACAGAAAAGAATGTCGACGTTGAGCCGACAAAGACAGCAGAACTGAGCGGACCCGCCATCGGCGCCAAACTCGAGCTTGTCTCAACCGAAGTCAAAGAAGAGCAGGACGGCTTCTATCTGTGCTATGAAATCCGCAATGCAGGCAACGTCGCCAGCAATGGCAACATCCATATGAAGGCACAGTTTAATGACCTTTATAACGAAGGCTACGAAGGCGATTGGCTGGATGCGCCGATTGATCCGCTCGAACCGGGTGAAAGCAGATACTATCAGGAGAAGATGGAGATCAACGACGAAGTCTTCACAAGAGGATTTGCAAACGGATTTGCGGAACTGTATGATGAAAACGGCGAACGCACCTATATCGGCACAGACTTTATCGCTGCCATGGAATTCCCGTATCATATCACCGTCAACGATGATCCTGCACTTGAGAAAATCACACTCAAAGCAGGGGAATCCTTAGAGTTAAGCGGAACGTACGGACCGGCTGATTACTATAAAGACGGCACCGTACAGTTTGCGACCGGCAACGGTGAAATCGCCCATATGGAAGGAAACCGCCTGGTGGCGGATGAAGCAGGAGAAACCTTGCTCCGTGTCTTCGTATCTCCGTATGGCGGAGAAAAACTGATCCGCATCAAAGTGGCCGCAAAAGACAGCCAGCAGCCTTCCGAGCAGCCTGAGCAGAAGCCTGAAAACAACGACGCGCAGCCTTCCGCCAACACCTCGGATTCTTCAAACAAAACACTCTATGCAGGATTATTTGCCGGATCGCTGCTCCTGTTGGCGGCAGTACTCTGGCTGAGGAAAAGAGAAAAGTAAAAAAGAGAAAGGGAAAAAAGATGAGACCTGATGAAACAAAAGAACTGAATTTCGATGATCTGGAAATGGTCACAGGCGGCAGCGCACTCGATGGCGTGCCGACCGTCGACGAGCATGACTACGACGAAGAGATCCGTAAAAAAGCGGGCGAAGTAACCAAACCGTAATATTCACTTGAAAAGCGCTGAGAAATGCATCCGATGCATAGTTCAGCGCTTTTCTTCTGATCACTCATAAGGTTACTTGTTGGTCTTTTCAAATATCGATATAATAAGAGTGCATCAAAAAGAATAAATAGATCAGTACGACTGGTCGTGATCACATAAGGAATAAGTGGCATCTTGAAAATAGTTTGAGATTTCAGAGTAGGGTGCCGCCATAAATGGAAAAAGCCCGATATTCGCACTGAATATCGGGCTTTTTCGGTGTACCCGGCATGGGTGACAGCTAGACGGTGAAAGTCCGTTGCGTGCTTGACAGTGGGAAA
>SVDL01000102.1 GCA_015057835.1 Lachnospiraceae bacterium | reverse complement strand
CCACGCCGTCCAGCGTCAGACGGTCATAGATCTCGTCCGAGAACAGGATCAGCTCATGGCGCCGCGCGATCTCCACGATCTCAAGAAGGAGCTCTTTCGGATAGACTGCTCCGGTCGGATTGTTCGGATTGATGATGACGATCGCTTTCGTCCGGTCCGTGATCTTGGATTCAAGATCGGCGAGATCCGGATACCAGTCCGATCCTTCATCACAGATATAATGACGTGCTTTTCCGCCGGCAAGATTGACGCAGGCCGTCCACAGCGGATAATCCGGTGTAGGGATCAAAACTTCATCCCCTTCGCTGAGCAGTGCCTGCATACACAGGTTGATCAGTTCGGAGACGCCGTTTCCTGTATAAATGCCGTCCATGGAAACATTGGGAAGATGTTTGATCTGCGCGTACTGCATGATCGCTTTGCGTGCAGCCCAGATTCCCTTGGAATCCGAATAGCCTTCCGAATCGCGAAGGTTTGCGATCATATCCTTGATCACTTCTTCGGGAGCGGAAAAACCGAAGGGCGCCGGGTTGCCGATGTTCAGTTTCAGGATCTTCTCGCCCGCCTCTTCCATTCTGGCGGCTTCCTCAACGATCGGTCCGCGGATGTCATATAATACGTTCTCCAGCTTCGCAGATTTCTCAAACTGTCTCATTCTTATCACCTCTGCCTGATAAAGTATGAAGTGCCCGTACAGCGAACAGATAAATATAGTAGGGCAAGATATTATATCACATTTTTTGGGGGAATCAAACAAAAGAAATAAAAAATGTCAGAAGGCACTGCCTTCTGCGCAGTGCCTTCTATTCTTATAAAGGGAAGGAGTTGCCGTTTTCACGGCTATGAAAAAGAAAAAGTATATCGTCTTGATGATGTAAGTATATCGGACGAATATGTTCACGATTTGTAAACCATGTAACACTTTGTTAAATAAAATGTAGACAAATTGTGAACAAAGCTCCTTCCTTTCAAACAATTAAGCTGATTTGCTGATTATTATACCTCCGGACCGATTTTTTGGATCCGGAGGTATTTGTTTCGTGCTTATTTTCAAAAGCAGCTCATGGTGGGAAACCCACTATTATTTACCGAACCAGGAAGCAATTGTTGCAAAAATACCTCTCGCAATACTGGAGCCGACATTTCCGCCGAAAGTCTTGCCGAAAGTGCCGAACTTCTTGCCGGCCTGCTTGCCGAGCTCGCGGCCTACCGTGCCTGCCGCGGAGGAACCGACGGATTTGATGGCGCGCTTCTTTGCATTTTCCTTCGCTTTTGCTTCTCTTTCCGCTTCTCTCGCAGCTCTCTCCGCTTCTTTCTCGGCTGCTTTTGCTTCCGCCGCCGCAGCTTTGGCAGCTTCCGCTTCCTGAGCGGCTTTCGCCGCTTCCGCTTCGATCTCCGCGCCTCTTCTCAGGAGGAATTCATAAGCGGAATCCGGATCGTAAGCATTTGCGTATTTGCCGTAGAGGAGGCTTGCCTTGATGGCGGCTTCGCGCTCTTCCGGCGTGATGGAGCCCATGCGGCTCTTCGGCGGGAGGATGTTGACTTTCTGCGCCATGCCCGGCGTGCCGGTCTCATCGAGGAAGGAGACCACCGCCTGGCCGGTGCCGAGACCGATCAGCGTATCATAGGTGTCAAATGCCGGATTCTCGCGGAAGGAACCCGCTGCCGCCCGGACCGCTTTCTGCTCGGTCGGCGTGTAAGCGCGGAGGGCGTGCTGGATCTTATTTCCGAGCTGTGCGAGAACTGCGTCCGGAACATCTTTCGGATTCTGGGTGACAAAGTAAATGCCGATGCCCTTCGAGCGGATCAGCTTCACGACCTGTTCGATCTTCTCGAGCAGCGCTTTCGTCGCGCCGTCAAACAGAAGGTGCGCTTCGTCAAAGAAGAATACCATCTTCGGCTTCTCGAGATCGCCGACTTCCGGAAGATCCTCAAAGAGCTCCGCGATCAGCCACAGGAGGAATGTGGAATACAGACGGCCGTTGTTGATGAGGGTCTGGGAATCAAGGATATTGATCATGCCCTTTCCGCCCTCGCCGACAGACATAAGATCGTGAATGCTGAGTGCCGGCTCTCCGAAGAAGCGGTCGCCGCCTTCGAGTTCAAGAGCGACCAGCGCGCGCATGATGGCGCCGATGGAAGCCGTGCTGATGCGTCCGTAGTCCGCCTGGAATTCTTTAACATTTTCGTCGACGTAGTTAAGCATCGCCTTGAGATCCTTCGTATCTGTAAGGAGAAGCTTTTTGTCGTCGGCGATCTTGAATACGATAGAGAGAATGTCGGTCTGCAGATCGTTGAGGCGGAGGATGCGCGCCATGAGGAGCGGTCCCATTTCCGAGATGGTCGTGCGCAGCTGAATGCCGTTGATCCCGTAAATGTCCCAGAACGTCGCCGGATATTTCTGATATTCAAATCCCGCATCCGCAAGGCCGAAGCGCTCGATGCGGTCCTGCATGTCTTCGCTGTCATTTCCGGGCGCGATCATTCCCGCGAGGTCGCCCTTGACGTCCGCGAGGAACACCGGAACACCCATCTCACTGAATGTCTCCGCAAGCACCTTCAATGTGATCGTTTTGCCGGTACCCGTGGCGCCGGCGATCAGGCCGTGGCGGTTTGCCATCTGCGGCAGAATGGAAATGCGTTCGCCTTCCCCGGTATTGGCAACCCAGATTTTACCATCTAAGAGCATCGTTTATTTCCTCCCTCTTTAATAGTATGCCGACTGAAAGGCGGGCAGCCTTTCAGCGAAAACAATGATTTCCGAATCTATACCGCAATTTTACTAAATGTAGAGATAAAATACAACAAATATTGCTACATTTTGTGTACCCGTTACAGTGAAAATGATACGAAAATACTTCCGAGGCGGGCTTTTACATTGACTTTGGAGAATGCATTTGCTAATATCGAACTATCTTTTTTTATAAAAATTTTATATTTTTTGAGGAGGATCTTTATGAGCTCGAATTCCAACACTTCAGGAGGTTTCCTCGAGACAAAATTCCGTCTTAAGGAAAACGGCACTGACGTCCGTACGGAAATCGTCGCGGGTCTGACAACTTTCATGACGATGGCTTACATCATCGCCCTGAACCCCAACCTGCTCACCGGATTCGGCGCGGAAGGCATGAATCTCTGGAACGGCGTCTTTATGGCGACCTGCATCGCTTCGGCGATCGGTATGTTCGTTATGGCATTTGCCGCCAATAAGCCGTTCGCACTCGCTCCCGGCATGGGCCTCAACAGCTTCTTCGCTGTCGTCGTCGCCAATGTCGTCGCAATGACCGGAATGACTTATGTCGAAAGTTATCAGGCAGCACTGATCATCATTCTGATCGAAGGTATCGTATTCATCGTTCTTTCCATTTTCAATGTCCGTGAACAGATCGTTGAAGCGATCCCGCTCGGCGTCCGCATGGGTATTGCCCCGGCGATCGGCCTTATGCTGATGAACATCGGCCTTGGCTCCAACGCAGGCATTTACTCCGAAAACGGCGGCCCGTTCTACGCGATGCGCGACTTCTTCGGCGCTCTTACCGCAGGCACGGCCAAAACCGCCATGGGCTCCGGCTACGGCCCGATGGTCCTCACAGTTATCACAATGTTCGTCGGTCTCTTCGCTATTGTTGTTCTTGCGAAGAAAGGCGTCAAAGGTGCTGTTCTCCTCGGCATGCTCATCGCTTCCGTCGTTTACTGGGTAGGCGATCTCGCATTCCTCGGCCAGAACCCGTTCGCATCCCTCGCGACCGCGAACTGGCTTCCGCCTTTCGCTGATATGGCTTCCACGACCCTGTTCAAGTTCAACTTCGCAGGATTTGCCCAGATCGGCTGGTTCACTGTGACCACACTTGTTATCACGTTCTGCATGATCGATATGTTCGATACGATCGGAACCCTGGTCGGAACCGCTTCCAGAGCCAACATGCTCGATAAAGACGGCAAAATGCCGCAGATGAAAGAAGCCCTCCTCGCTGACGCTGTCGGCACAGTCGCAGGCGCCTGCACCGGTACTTCCACCGTTACGACATTCGTCGAATCCGCATCCGGCGTTGAAGCCGGCGGACGCACAGGACTCACCGCTTTTACCACCGGTATCCTGTTCCTGGCCTGCATGTTCATCGCTCCGATCGCAGCGATCATCCCGGCGGCAGCTACTTCCTCCGCCCTGATCTACGTCGGAATCCTGATGATGTCCGGTCTCCAGAACGTCGACTTCTCCAAGATGGAGCAGATCGTTCCGGTGGCCCTCATGCTGATCGCAATGCCGATCTCCGGCTCCATCGGCCACGCTATCGGTATCGGCCTCATCACCTACACCGTCATCGAAGTCTTCACAGGCAAAGCAAAAGACGTCTCTGTCGTCACTTATGTGATCTCGCTTCTGTTCCTGCTTAAGTTCTTCCTGGTGGCGTAAGAGGAAACAGCTCGTCAAAGAGTTGAATTAAGGAATTGATTTGGTTTGGATTGATTTATTTGAATTGATTTGTTTGAATTAAACGAGTTTTTGATTTGAAATCAGATCAGCCGCACGGTTTTCCGTGCGGCTGGTTTTTTAATATCCTGTCACTTTTCTTGTCCCCAGAACTCCGACACCGCCTCCCCGACATTCGTACTGTCGCAGATCGTGTAGCTCTTCCACTCCCTCGGGAACAGTTTCTGATAAGAATTCTGCAGGAATCGGTCATCCATGAGAACCACGATCCCGACATCTTCCGCGGTCCTGATCACGCGCCCCGCTGCCTGCAGGACTTTGTTCATACCCGGGAAACGGTAGGCATAGTCGAAGCCATTGATATCCTGTTCGTCCAGTGCATTCTTTCGGATCTCCCCCTCATTCGAGATCTGCGGCAGGCCGGTGCCCACCACGATCGCCCCGATGAGCCGCTCACCGGTGAGATCGATCCCTTCCGAGAAAATGCCGCCCATCACGCAAAAGCCTATCAGCGACATATTCCCGTCATTGTTGTTTTCAAAATCTTCCATGAAGATCTCTCGGTCTTCTTCGCCCATATATTTTCCCTGAACGACCCAGTTGACGTCCGGGCGGTCAAACTCCGCGCGATAGATTTTAAAAACATCCATCATCATTTTATGAGACGGGAAAAATGCAATATAATTGCCCTTCTTCCCTGCGACCACCTGACTGATTGCCGCGGCGATGCGCCGGTATTCCCCCTCTGAGCGGCGAGTGTATTTCGTGCTCACATCCGTGACCAGGAAAATACCCCGCTTCGCCGGATCAAATGGAGACTCCGCGTAGACGGCGTAATCTGCCTCCTCCGCTCCCAGAAGATCCCGGTAATACTGAATCGGCAGGAGCGTTGCGGAGAAGAATACGGCGCCTCTGGCACACTCCAGGCAGTCCTTTAACCGCTCAGAGGGATCTATGCAGTACTCATGCAGAACGAACTGTCCGTCCGGATTAATTTCCTCATAGATCACATAGTTCTCACCGAGGTACTCGGACATATTGACGTAAGACCGCAGCATGAAGTAAACATCCAGCAGTTCCTTTTTCAGCTCGCTGTCCCGCGTCTCATCGAAAAGTTTCTCGATCTCGCCCATCGCGTTCAGCGCGTCGATGGCGAGGCCGCGGTCATTTCCGAGAACCTTGTAAGGAATACCGCGCTTCTCTCCCCACTCTTCTTCCAGTTCGCGCTTCATCGCAAGCATTTTCTTATTGATCCCGGAAAATGCCTTCTCAGCCCGCTTATACCGGTCCTTCACCAGTTTTCTGGCTTTCAGGATCTCTTCTTTGATCAGTTCGGCGCTGTACATGGAGCAGGCGCGGTCGACCAGGTTGTGCGCTTCGTCGATCAGGAAAATGTAATCGCGCTTCGAGTGATCCGCAAAGAACCTTTTCAGCCGCGCGTCCGGGTCAAATGCGTAATTGTAGTCGCAAATGACGCCGTCCAGCCACAGAGAAAGATCAAGAGAGAGTTCATAGGGGCATACTTTAAATTTCTCCGCCGCGGTTTTTATAATTTCTCTGTTGAAGATGGTATTCTTTTTTTGATGGATTTCACTGTTGAAAATGTCAGTCGTGTCTCTTCTGTTTTCTTCTTCGGAAATGTCTGCGGAACTCTTTCCGGATGTGTTAAACTCTCCCCGAAGGAGCCACAAAAGCGCCTCCGCCCTCTTCGCAAAATAACCGTCTGCATACGGACAGTCCGCCGGATTGCAGGAGGGTTCATTTAAGAAACAGGTCTTTTCCTTTGCTGTAAGCCGCAGGACACGGAATTCCAGGCCCTGGTCCGCCAGAATCTCAAATGCCTCCACAGCTGCCGCCTGTGCGACCGTTCTCGCGCTCAGGTAAAAGATCTTCTCCGCTTTCTGTTCTCCGACAGCCCTGATTGAGGGATACAGGACCGCCATTGTTTTCCCGACCCCGGTCGGCGCTTCAAGATACATTTTCTTTTCATCGCTGATCGTGCGGTAGACGGCAGAGACGAGAGTTTTCTGTCCTTCCCGGTAGGGGAACGGGAAGGTGAGTGTATCCATAGAGCGGTCTCTTCTCCGGATATGTTCAACGTAGTAATCCGTGAATTGTCTGTATTCGGTGATCAGATCTTCAAACCACTGTTCGAGATCTTCCCGTGTCCAGTCGGAGCGGAAGCGCCTGATCTCCTCTTCGTCCATCTGAATATACGTGATTTGAACGCCTACTTTATCAAGATTCTCTTTTTCCGCCAGAAAACAGGCGTAGCAAAGGGCCTGGGCAAGATGGACAGGAATCGGTTTGTCCAGGGAATCCAGAGGCAGATACACGCCTTTAATCTCGTCGATTACTTTTATGATTTCGAGTTCTTCCGGTTCGGGAATTTCTGGCGAATCTTCCTTCTCAGCCGTGTCGGATTTATTTACAATGCTTTTATTTCCCGCCTCATCTGAGATTTCCGCGGGCGCAGCAAACACACCGTCGGCTCTTCCCTCCACGGTGATGGTGTAATCGTCATATTCAATTGTTTTCGAGAGGGGAACTTCGCTTTTGTATTCCGGGCCGGCGGAGGACTGGAGCTTGCGGTGGAGCTTCGCGCCTTTCAGCATCGCTTCCTGTTCCGCCCTCGCGCTTACGCGGTCATCGAGGCCGCCGTCCCTGCGCAGGAACTCCACGAGTTCCCGCACAGAGAGACGGAAGGATGCCTTCTTTCCTGTTTTTGGCGCAGTGTCTTCCGCGGATTCTGCCGGCGGAGGAGTCTGCTTTTCTGTTTTCTGTGCAGCGTCTTCCACAGTTTCCGGCGGAGGGGTCTGCTTCCCGAAAACATTTGCCCGTTTGAAATGCATGGTCAGGAAGTCGCGACCACTTTCCGGTCATTCTTGTCGCCGCGGACGGCGAGTCCCGGAATGCTGTCGATAAACTTATAGAGCTGTGTGTATCCGTAGATCTTTACATTGAAATCATGATGGATCTTGCGGATTTCCTGTCCGAGGGTGGAAAGGGCGATCTCTTTGTTTTTGCCTTTTCCCCTCTTCATCACGATCGAGACGATCTCATTCTGGATCTCATCCGCCTCGTCTTCCGTCTCAAGGCTGACTTCGATGGAGTTGTTGATCCGGCGCAGTTCGATACCGGGGATATCCTCCAGAAACTTGGAGAGCTGGCTGTATCCGTAATTCCGGATATCAAAATCCGGATATTTGTTGCGGAGCTTGCTGCCGATCTCTCCGGAGCCCGTGGACGCTTTGCCGTGGTTCTCGTTCTGCGTAATGATGTTGATGACAGCGGCCTGGATCGTTTCTTTGTCGATCGTGCTGCCGTCCTTCTTCGAGTAGATTTCTTCCAGCAGATTCTCCAGTTCCGTGAAGACCGTGCAGGCTGCGCGGAAGGAATCCGGCGTCTTCTTTTCGCCCATGCCGATGACCATCTTGCCGGACTCCCTGAGACGGGAGGCGAGGCGCGTGAAATCGCTGTCGCTGGACACGATGCAGAAGCCGTCCGTGTTGTCAGCGTACAAAAGGTCCATCGCATCGATAATCAATGCGGAATCGGTGGCATTTTTGCCGGATGTATTAGAGAACTGCTGAATGGGCGTGATCGATTTCTCGAGGAGTTTTTCGCTCCATTTGGCATTTGCCTGCCTCGTGAAGTCGCCGTAGATCCTTCGGTAAGTGATCACGCCGTACTGGGAGAGCTCATCAAGGATCCCGTCAATATAACGCACGGAAATATTGTCGGAATCGATGAGGAGCGCAAATCGTTTGTCTTCCATAAAAGGCCTTTCAGTTGATTACTGCTGGGGATCCTCGTTCTGTTTCGCGAACGGATTGTTCTCCAGCGCCTGCTGATTGTAAAGTTCCTCAGCAGTCTTCGGTGCACTGTTCAGTTCGTCAGCAAACGGGTTCTGTTCCAGTTTCTGCGTCTGAGTGCTGACCGGAGCCGGATTGACCGGCGCCTGCGGCTGCTGCCCGAACGGCGTCTGGTTCTGCTGACCAAACGGCGCCTGCGGCTGCTGTCCAAACGGCGCCTGCGGCTGCAGACCGAACGGAGCCTGCGGCTGCTGTCCAAACGGAGCCTGCGGCTGCTGTCCGAACGGTGCCT
>SVDL01000101.1 GCA_015057835.1 Lachnospiraceae bacterium | reverse complement strand
AGGTAGATAGGGCGGAGGTGGAAGTACAGCAATGTATGGAGCTGACCGTTACTAATAGGACGAGGGCTTGACCAAAAGCTGAGAAAGCGGCTGAACGGGATTGTGTGAACCGGAACATGCTTGCATGTGGAGGGGCACAGAAGACCGGGCAGACATTTGCGAAGCAAAGGACATGAAACAGGCCGCAGGCCTGTGAATGACCGCTTTCGGCAGAGAGAGGTTACAGCTTGCAAACGAAAGATAATTCGGTTACAATGCACTGTAAGAGATCATATATGCGGTTTTGAGGGTACATCCCATTTTTGGGATTTATCAGCAATATTCCTCGATAGCTCAATGGTAGAGCACTCGGCTGTTAACCGAGGGGTTGTAGGTTCGAGCCCTACTCGGGGAGGTTGATGTTGAAAACTGAATAGGATTCACATCAGAAATGGCTCCGTGGTCAAGTGGTTAAGACATCGCCCTTTCACGGCGGTAACACGAGTTCGAACCTCGTCGGAGTCATTTTTATATGGCGACATAGCCAAGAGGTAAGGCAAGGGTCTGCAACACCCGTATCCCCGGTTCGATTCCGGGTGTCGCCTGAGAAAAAGGGAGGTCTTGATGATCTCCCTTTTTTGCTGCGAAAGTATTGGAAAAGCGTATAAAAATGTTATTCTGATTATATCATTCAAGGTATACCGGATAGTCAGCTTGTATTTATCAAGGGAAATCACTTTATTGCAAACAAAAATCCGGAAGAGTTTAATAAAGCTGTATTAGGGTTTCTGGGAATATAAGTTTAGAGAGGCAAGGTATGTTTGATCTTTCAAAACTCAACACACAATATCATGTGCGGTATATGAATGATTCCGATGCAGACACAATTTTGGATTTCTGCTTAAAGAATGACCAATACTATAAATACTGCGGAAAACTGCCGTCCAGAGAACTGATTCTCAATGATTTACATATCACACCGCCGGGAATTTCCCTGGAGAATAAATATTATGTAGGGTTTTATGATAAGGATGCTCTGGCTGCGATCATGGATCTGATCGATGGATATCCCGACAAGGATGCTGCATTTATCGGCTTTTTTATGATGAACAGACTTCTACAGGGACGTGAGCTCGGAACCCGGATCATTCAGGAGCTTTGTCTGTATTTAAAAGAAGCCGGGATGAACAGGGTTCTTCTTGGAATCGATAAAGATAATCCGCAGTCGAATCACTTTTGGGCAAAGAACGGTTTTTCTGTGATCAGAGAAGTGCAGCAGGAGGAAGGAACCATTTTGCTGGCGGAAAAGAACCTCATAGAATTAGGAATCACAGAATAGAAGCAAATAGGAGCAGATCATTATGGTCGGAAAATATAAAGTTATTACGTTATGCGGCAGTACCCGCTTCAAGGATGCATTTCTGGAGACTCAGAAGAGGTTGACTCTGGAAGGCAATATTGTTATCAGCGTCGGACTTTTCGGTCATTCCGGTGATGATGAGGTCTGGACGGAAGGAACCAAGGAGATGCTGGATGACATGCATAAACGGAAAATCGATATGGCCGATGAGATTTTTGTAATCAATGTCGGAGGGTATATCGGATCCAGTACCAGATCTGAGATCGAATACGCAGCTGCAACAGGAAAGGCAGTCAGATATCTGGAACCATAGAGGAACCATATGAGGCTGTTCTCTTTGGCCTCAACCGTCGGCCCCCGGGTCCAAAGAGAACCGTCCCCCTTAGCCCCTCAAAAAATTGTAAATATAACCCGTTTATGATAGACTTGATACTTGAAATAGAGCAACATCTTCCGGGATCGATCACCATGAAAAGAAAGAATCAAAACAGAAGAAACATAAAACAGAACCTCACGGAGTGGTTCAGCATCCAGTATGCGAAAAACCCGGGAAAAGTCGTACTGGCGACGATCCTGATCTTCAATATCGTATTCTTTGTGCTGTCTGCATTTATCATCAGTTCCCTCGCTCTGAAGGGAACCGAGAAGATGGGATTTTTCGAGGCCGCATTTTACACGATCTCGATGATCCTCGACGCAGGCTGCATTTCCTATGTAATAGAAGATATCGGTCAGTCCGGCGTGGTGATCGCAGTCATTTGCCTTCTTATAGTCATGATCGGCATGGTGTCCTTCACCGGTGCGGTCATCGGTTACATTACCAACGCCATTTCCAATATTATCGAGAATGCGGACAACGGAAAGAGAAAGCTTTCCATCAAAGATCACCTCGTGATCCTGAACTGGAACAGCCGCGCTTCCGAGATCATCAACGATCTGCTGTACTGCGACGGCACCCAGAAGGTCGTCGTCCTCGTGAACGGCAGAAAAGCCGAGATCGAGAAGGAGGTCAACGAGCGGGTCGCGGATACGATCGACCGTGAGAACAAAGCGATCCTGAAGAAGACGCAGGGAATGAAAGCGCTCCGCCGGTTTCTTTACTTCCGTAAGAATCACATGAAGAACAATCTGATCGTCATCGTCCGCGAAGGGGACGTGTTCTCGGCCATGCAGCTCCACGATATCTGCCTCGAAAAGGCCCGTTCCTGTGTGATCCTCGGAAATGACATCAACAACACTCTCTGCAAATTCGAGACGAAGGAGCGCCTCGAAGAGCTGAGCCGCGGAAATTCCCACACGCTGAAGACCCTCATGCAGGTGGCGGATATCACGGCGGCGGATTATTCGGACGACAATCAGAAGATCATCGTCGAGATAACGGACGACTGGACCTGGGAGCTCGTGGACCGGGTCATCAAATACAAACAGAACCGCAGTAAATGCAACATCGTCCCGGTCCGCGTCAACACCGTGCTCGGACAGATCCTGTCCCAGTTCTCCCTGATGCCGGAGCTGAATCTCGCGTACCGGGAGCTGTTCTCCAATAAGGGCGCGACATTTGACGTGCGCGAGGAGAAGATCCTGGACGAAAATACTTACATCACGAGATATCTCCGCGACCACAACATGGCGATCCCGCTGACGTCGATGCACGCGGGCGGACGGAATTATTTCTTCTATTCGACGGAAAATGAGCGCGACATCAGCCGCATGAGCCCCGGATGGGAGAGTGTCTACAAGGTCAAACTGAACCATGATTACTGGATCGAGCCGAAGACGGTCATTATCCTCGGTCACAACAGCAAATGCCATGACATCATGCTCGGCTTCAAGGCCTTCTGCGCGGAGTGGGGCTACGAGGATCCCGACAGGCATATCCTGAATATCGTTGTCATCGACGACAGGGAAAGCCTTGAGAAAATGAATTATTACCGCGAATTCCCGTTTGTCACGAAAACCGTTCCGGCAAATATCTACGAGGAAGACATCATCTGCGGCACCATCGAGAAGGTCGTCACGGAAAATGCTGAGGATACCAGTATCCTGATCCTTTCCGACGACTCGGCGCGGAACGAGGATATTGACGCGAACGCGCTGGCAAATCTCGTCTACGTCCAGGATATTATCCGCAGAAGACTGGACAAGAACCCGAAATTCGATCCGGAGACCATCGACATTATCGTGGAGATCATCGATCCGAAGCATCATGACGTCGTGAGCAGCTACAGCGTCGACAACGTCGTCATCAGCAACCGCTATATCAGTAAGATGATCACGCAGATCGGTGAGAAAGAGGCGATCTTCGACTTCTACTGCGATATTCTCACGTATGACGCGGAGGGTGTGGAAGAGTACGAGAGCAAGGAAGTTTACGCGAAGAAAGTCTCGACCTTCTTCGAGGAAGTACCGGCGGAGTGTACGGCGGAAGAGCTGATCCGGGCTGTCTGGGACGCATCCATCGACAAATCCATTCCGAAGGAGAAACAGTATCCGACGATCGTGCTCGGCTATGTGAAACCGGGCGGAAAGATCCACCTTTTCGCCGGAGACCAGTCCAAAGACCGCGTGAAACTCACGGCGGAAGACAAGATCATCGTATTTACGAATCACTGATCCGAAGGGAAGATCCTGTATGGCAGAACATTGCAGAGGGGAAAATGCGGCCGCCGATGTCCTGTACATCGTCGTTCCCGCATATAATGAAGAGGAGAATATTGGCAGGCTGATCGACGACTGGTATCCTGTCGTCGAGCGGCATTCCGCGGATGGCAGATCGCGCCTTGTTATTGTCAATGATGGAAGCAAAGACCGCACCGGAGAGATCATTGACGAATACGCGGAGAAGCTGCCCCTTCTTGAGCAGCGCCGAAAACCTAACGGAGGGCACGGCTCCGCGCTCATGGAAGGGTACCGGTACGCGGTAAAATGCGGCGCCGACTGGATTTTCCAGACGGATTCCGACGGGCAGACGCTTCCCTCCGAGTTTGAGGCTTTCTGGAATCTCCGAGGATACTATGACGCCGTGATCGGAAACCGGGCCGGCAGAGAGGACGGAAAGGCGCGTGTTTTTGTTGAGAAAACGCTGCTCATTCTGCTGAGACTGTTTTTCGGGGTCAGAATGCCCGACGCGAACGCCCCGTTCCGGCTTATGAGACGGGAACTGCTGGCGAAATACCTCTTCCTGCTGCCGGAGGACTATAATCTTCCCAATGTCATGCTGACGACCTTTTTCAAGCGCTTCGGGGAGAAGATCTGCTTCCGGAAGATCACATTCCGTCCGAGGCAGGGCGGCGTGAACTCCATTAATATGAAGAAGATCATAAAAATCGGCTGGAAGGCGCTGGGAGATTTCCTGGCGCTGCGGAAAGCGGTAGAAGAATTAAATTGAAAAAAGAGCCGACGGGAATCACCCCCGTTGGCTCTTCCATTCTCAGAGCGGATTTGCTATAATATATGCTACTTTGGATTTTTATGCGCAAGGAGAGACCCTATGGCAAGAAGTATGACCGGATTCGGACGTTCCGAATACGCGGATGAAAAACTGAAGCTCGCCGTGGAGATGAAATCGGTCAATAACCGCTATCTTGATTTCAATATCCGCATGCCCAAGAAGTTCAACGCTTTTGAGGCGAAGATCCGGGCGATCCTTCAGGAGTACATGTACCGCGGAAAGGTAGACGTCTTTATTTCGTATGCAAATTATGAGGACAGCGTATCTTCTCTGCGCTATAATGAGGCGCTGGCGGACGAATATCTGTCCTATCTCCTGAAAATTTCGGAGAAGCCGGGCGTCGCGAAAGAGATCCGGATCTCCGACATAGCGCGTTTCCCGGACGTCTTCACGATGGAAGAAGTTTCTCTTGACGAGGAAAGCGTTTGGCCGTTCCTCGAGAAAGTCCTTCGGGAGGCGGCGGAGAAATTTGCCGCGTCGAGAGAGATCGAGGGCGAACACTTAAAGAGCAACATCCTTGAGAAGCTCGAGGATCTTTATAAAGGCGCGGAAGAAGTCGAAAAACACGAGCCGGAGATCATCAAGGCCTATCAGGACCGCCTGCTTGAGAAAATGCAGGAGATCCTGGAAGACAGCCGGATCGACGAAGCCCGGATCACGCAGGAAGCGGCGATGTTCGCGGACCGCATTTCCACGGATGAGGAGAGCGTGAGGCTCAAATCTCATGTCGTGAAAATGCGTGCGGAGCTGGAGAAGACCGGCAGCATCGGCAAGGGACTCGATTTCCTGGTCCAGGAGATGAACCGCGAAGCCAACACGATGCTTTCCAAAGCGGGCGATATTATCACCTCCGACATCGCGATCGGCATGAAGACCGGCATCGAGAAGATCCGGGAGCAGATCCAGAACATCGAATAAAAAGTACAAGATACGGCGAACACGCCCAAAAGGAGCAGCCATGACAGATCAGAAAGGAATCCTGTTCGTCCTGTCCGGCTTTTCGGGAGCCGGCAAGGGAACGATCATGAAATCCTTCTTTGAGCAGTACGAAGGATTCGTGTTATCAATATCCGCCACTTCCCGCGAGCCGCGGGAAAATGAGCAGCACGGCGTCCACTACTTCTTCGTGACCCGGGAGCAGTTCGAGGAGAGGATCCGCACCGGAAATCTCATCGAATACACGGAATATCAGGGAAATTACTACGGCACGCCGCGAGATTTCGTCGTCGAAAACCTTGAAAAAGGACTCGACGTCTTCCTTGAGATCGAAGTGGAAGGCGCCGAAAATATCCGGAAGCAGTATCCGGACGCCGTGACGATCTTCGTCTCGACCCCGACCCCGCAGGAACTGCAGAAAAGACTGCGCGGCCGCGGCACCAATACCGAGGAGCAGATCCGCGGAAGACTGAAGAGAGCGGTCGAAGAGGCAAAGATCATTGACAATTATGACTATCTGCTGATCAACGACGATCTTGACGAGTGCGTAAGAGCGCTCTATGAGATCACCCAGACCGAGCACCGCCGGCAGAGCCGCAATCCGCAGTTTGACGAATGGTTCCGCAGTGAGCTGACACAGATGCTCGAAGCAGAGGAATAATTATAAAACTGAATTTTCAACACCGAAAGGAGAACCCATATTATGATGATGCATCCCTCTTACACGGAGATGATTGAAGCCGTAAACGCAGACCAGGAAGACGGCACGACCCCGGTCGTCAACAGTCGTTATTCCATCGTGATGGCGACCAGCCACCGCGCCCGCCAGATCGTGGACGGAGACGCGCCGCTCATTGAGAACGCGGAAGGCCGCAAAGCCCTTTCCGTCGCTGTTGACGAAGTATTTGAAGGCAAGGTCAAGATCCTTCACGACGATTCCGATCCGGCCGACGGCATCTGATTCCGGGGATAAAAGATGAAAATTCTGATGAATTCACTCGGCTGCGACAAAAATCTTGTCGACGCCGAGGAAATGCTTTCCGCGCTGAAAGAAGAGGGGCACACCTTCACGGATGATCCCTCCCGGGCGGACATTATCATCATCAATACCTGCGCATTTATCGAAGACGCCAAAAAAGAGAGCATTGACGCCATTCTGGAAGCTTCGCAGTGGAAGACAAAAGGTCACGTGAAGGCCGTCATCGCCTCCGGGTGCATGGCCGCCCGTTACCGGGACGAGATCCGCAAAGCACTTCCGGAAGTGGACGCCATGGTGGGAATTGCCGGGGCAAATGCGATCGCCGCCGCCGTGCGAAAGTTTGCGGAGGATGAAAATGCTGTGCCGGAAAAGCACACACGGAATGCCTCCGAAAATGCCGCGGCCGCGGAAAATCCGTCTAATCCGGAATCTGCCGTATCGGATAATACCGCAGCGGAAGATCCCATGTTCTACGTCTCCCCGGAAATGCACACGCACGCCCGCACCATCGCGACTGGAGGTCTCTATGAATACCTCCGCCTTGCCGACGGCTGCGACAAGAACTGCACCTACTGCGTCATTCCGAAGATCCGCGGGCATTACCGCTCGGTGCCGATGGATGAGCTCATTGCCCAGGCAAAAGAACTCGCGGAGAGCGGCGTAAAGGAGCTGATCCTGGTCGCACAGGAGACGACGCTCTACGGAACGGATCTTTACGGAAAGAAAATGCTCCATGAGCTTCTCCGGGAACTGTGCCGGATCGACGGCCTCATCTGGATCCGCCTACTGTACTGCTATCCGGAGGAGATCTATCCGGAGCTCATCGAAGTGATGGCGGAAGAGCCGAAAATTTGCCACTACATCGATATGCCGATCCAGCATATCAATGACACCGTCCTCAAGCGCATGAACCGCAGGACCAACGGGGACGATATCCGCAGAATTATCGCGGAGCTCCGCGAGCGCATTCCGGACATCGCGATCCGCACGACCCTCCTCACCGGTTTCCCGGGGGAGACGGAAGACATGCACGAAGAGCTGCTTTCCTTTGTCGGGGATACGCAGTTCGAGCGTCTGGGCGTATTTGCCTACTCCAAAGAAGAGGAGACGCCCGCGGCCCGCATGAAAGGCCAGGTGCACCCCCGCACGAAACAGCGCCGGAGAAATGAGCTCATGTCCATGCAGCAGGAGATCTCGGACGCCTACGGGGAGAGCCGGATCGGAACCGTCTGCGACGTGCTGATCGAGGGAGAGATCCCGGAAGACCATGTATATATCGGCCGCACCTACACGGACGCTCCGGATGTAGACGGCTATATTTTCGTAACATCGGACAGAAGCCTTGAGACGGGCGATTTCATTTCCGTCCGCGTGACGGGCGCTTCCGAATACGACCTCATGGGAGAAGTGGAAAATGCTTAAATTCTTTAAAGAAATGAACCTGCCGAACAAACTTACCTGCATCCGCGTTGTCCTGATCATTCCGTTCGTCATCTTCGTTCTCGGCGGAAAATGCGAGGGCGTGTGGAAATGGTTCTCGCTTGCGACATTCTGCATCGCGAGCATTACTGACTTCTTTGACGGAAAGATCGCCAGATCCCGGAATCTTGTCACGGATTTCGGAAAATTCATGGATCCGCTCGCGGACAAAGTCCTCGTGTGCGGCGCGCTGATCGCCATGATCGAGCTCGGAAGAGTGCCGGCGTGGTATGTCATTCTTGTCATCGCGAGAGAATTCATTATCAGCGGCTTCCGCCTTGTCGCGGCGGACAACGGCATCGTCATCGCGGCGAGCATGTGGGGAAAATTCAAGACGACTTTCCTTATGATCGAGATCATTTTCCTCATCCTGAA
>SVDL01000100.1 GCA_015057835.1 Lachnospiraceae bacterium | reverse complement strand
TTCATTTGTCCCCATACTGTGTTAAAATACTACAGATTGTTGTCTGAATTGTTTAAAAACACAATATATTACATTTATACAGGTTGAAAATGGCTAAGAAACAGGTTTACGACGAACACAGCATTACGGTTCTCGAGGGGCTCGAAGCGGTCCGGAAGAGACCGGGCATGTATATCGGCAGTACGTCAAGAAAAGGACTGAATCATCTCATCTATGAGATCGTCGACAACTCGGTCGATGAACATCTCGCGGGATTCTGTTCCCGTATTGAGGTGACACTGGAAAAAGACGGTTCGTGCACGGTCTCGGACAACGGCCGCGGCATACCGGTGGGGATCCACGAAAAGGGGATGCCGGCTGAACGTCTCATTTTTACGACGCTGCATGCCGGCGGTAAATTTGACGAGACGGTCTACAAGACAAGCGGCGGCCTTCACGGCGTCGGATCCTCTGTCGTCAACGCGCTCTCGGTACAGCTGGTCGTCCGGGTGAGCCGCGACGGTTTTGTCTATGAAGACCGATACAAAAGAGGAAAACCGGATCAGAAGCTCGTCAAGGGCGAGCTGCCTGTGATAGGAAAATCCAAAGAGACCGGGACATGGGTCAATTTCTTCCCGGATCCCGAGATCTTTGAAAAGACCAGATTTTCCAGCGACGAGGTGAAATCAAGACTTCATGAGACCGCCTATCTCAATCCGGAACTCACGATCATTTTCAGGGATCTTAGGGATGAACCCTATGAAGAGACGTATCATGAACCCGACGGCATTATCGGATTTGTCAAGGCGCTGACCGAAAAAGCGGAGAAAGTGACGGAACCGGTCTATATCAAAGGGGAATCGGAAGGGATCACGATCGAGGCCGCATTTCAGTATGTCAATGAATTCCGCGAAAATGTTCTGGGATTCTGCAATAATATTTACAACGCGGACGGCGGGACCCATATCACCGGTTTCAAGACGGCATTTACGACCCTGATGAACAGTTACGCGAGGCAGCTCGGGGTCCTCAAAGATAAAGATCAGAACTTCAACGGAGCGGACGTCCGAAACGGAATGGTGGCGGTCATCTCGATCAAGCATCCCGCGCCCCGTTTCGAAGGACAGACAAAGACAAAGCTGGACAACCCGGACGCGGACCGCGTCGCGAAGAAAATAGCGTCGGACGAACTGACGATGTTTTTCGACCGGAATCTGGATGTACTGAAAGCGATCCTGTCCTGTGCGGAAAAATCGGCCAAAATCAGGAAAACGGAAGAGCGCGCCAAGACCAATATGCTCTCCAGGCAGAAGTTCTCTTTCGATTCTAACGGAAAGCTTGCGAACTGTGAGAAAAAAGATCCCGGCCGTTGTGAGATCTTCATCGTCGAAGGTGATTCTGCAGGCGGTTCCGCCAAAACGGCGAGAGACAGAAATTACCAGGCCATCCTGCCGATCCGCGGCAAGATCCTGAACGTGGAAAAAGCTTCTATCAACAAAGTGCTCGCCAACGCCGAGATCAAGACGATGATCAATGCGTTCGGCTGCGGTTTCTCCGAGGGGTACGGCAACAATTTCGATATCGCAAAACTCCGCTACGACAAAATCATCATCATGGCAGACGCGGATGTGGACGGCGCGCATATCGCGACGCTTCTGCTGACATTTTTCTACCGCTTTATGCCGGAGCTTATCGAAGGGGGACATGTGTATATCGCGATGCCGCCGCTCTATAAGGCCATGCCGAGCGACGGAGAAGAGGAATATCTCTACGACGACAAAGCGCTGGAAAAGTACAGAGAAGCTCATAAAGGGAAGAAATTTACATTGCAGCGCTATAAAGGTCTCGGTGAAATGGATCCGCAGCAGCTGTGGGAGACGACGCTGGATCCCGAGCGGCGGTATCTGAGACGTGTGGAGATCAGCGACGGGCGCTTTGCCTCCGATCTCACGGAAGTTCTTATGGGAACGGACGTTCCTCCCCGCAGAGATTTCATTTACAGACACGCGCAGGACGCGGAGCTTGATATCTGAGATCGTCACAGTCTCGCATGCGGACCGCTTTGTGTGATGTCAGCTTTTTTACATGGACCAGCTTTGTGTGATGTCAGCTTTTTTACATGGACCAGCTTTGTGTGAGATCAATTTTTACACACGGACCGCGATGCGTGAGATCAGAGAAGCGCACAGTATTATTGGAGCAGTGGTATTATGGCCAGAACCAGAAAAACAGAGACAAAACCAATCGAAGAGATGATCATCCGGACGGATTACTCGGAGATCATGCAGAAATCCTATATTGATTACGCCATGAGCGTCATTATAGCGCGCGCGCTCCCGGACGTCCGGGACGGACTGAAGCCGGTGCAGAGACGCACGCTCTATGATATGAGCGAGCTCGGGATCCGTTATGACCGTCCTTACAGGAAATGCGCGCGTATTGTCGGTGACACGATGGGTAAATACCATCCCCACGGTGACAGCTCGATCTACGAAGCGCTGGTCGTCATGGCCCAGGATTTCAAGCGGGGACAGATCCTTGTCGACGGTCACGGCAATTTCGGATCCATCGAAGGGGACGGCGCCGCCGCGATGCGTTATACGGAAGCCCGTCTCGAGAAGGTCACACAGGATGTTTTTCTGCAGGATCTCGATAAGGGAGTTGTGGATTTCGGGCCCAATTTCGATGAGACGGAAAGAGAGCCCGTGGTCCTGCCGGTGCGGATCCCGAATCTGCTTGTGAACGGCGCGGAAGGCATCGCTGTCGGTATGGCGACTTCGATCCCCCCGCACAACCTCGCGGAAGTGATCGACGCGGAAATGGCGTATATCCGGAATAAGGACATCACGGTGGGCCAGCTTCTTCAATATATAAAAGGACCGGATTTTCCGACCGGCGGCATTATTGTCAATGAGGATGAGCTGGAGGAGATCTATACGACGGGGACCGGGAAACTTCGGGTGCGCGGCAAAGTCGAGATCGAACCCGTTAAGGGCGGCCGGCAGAACGTCGTCATTACGGAAATCCCGTACACGATGATCGGCGCCGGCATCGGCAAGTTCCTGAACGACGTCGCGGCGCTTGCGGAGAGCAAAAAAGCGCCGGATATCACGGACATTTCCAATCAGTCCTCCAAGGAGGGCATCCGGATCGTTATCGAGCTCCGTAAAGAGGCGGACGCGGAAAATTTCGTCAATCTTCTTTATAAGAAGACAAAGCTGGAGGATACTTTCGGCGTCAATATGCTCGCGGTGGCGGGAGGGCGCCCCGAGACGCTTTCCCTGAAGAGGATCCTCGAAGATAATGTAGACTTCCGCTTTGAGATCGCCAACCGCAAATACACGAATCTTCTTGGCAAGGAACTCGAGAAGAAAGAAGTACAGGAAGGTCTGATCCGCGCGTGCGATGTCATTGACCTCATTATCGAGATCCTCCGCGGAAGCCGGAACCAGAGAATGGCGAAAGACTGTCTCATAAACGGCATTACCGAAGGCATACGCTTTAAGACCGAAAAGAGCCGGAAGACGGCCGCAAAACTTCGTTTTACGGAGAGACAGGCGGACGCGATCCTCAATATGCGTCTTGTCAAGCTGATCGGGCTGGAGGTGGAGGCGCTTCTTGACGAACATGAACGGACGCTGGCCAATATTGCCCGCTATGAAGATCTGCTGAATAATTACGACGCCATGGCGGACGATATCATGCAGGATCTTGAAAATATCAAAAAGGAATTCGGAAGACCCCGCCGCACGGCACTGACCGTGGAAGGAGCGGCGGAATATGTCGAACAGGAAGAGGAAGCCAGACAGATCGTCTTCCTTATGGACCGTTTCGGCTACGCAAGAACGGTGGAGATGCCTCTCTACGAGAAAAACAAGGAGACGCTGGACGCGGACGCGAAATACGTATTCCCGGTGATGAGCGACGGCAGGATCTGTCTGTTCACCGCCGCGGGAAAGCTGCATACGCTCAAAGCGGGAGATCTTCCCAATACAAAACTGCGTGACAAAGGAGTGCCTGTCGACAACGTCAGCAATTTCCGGACCCAGGAGGAAAAGATCATCCAGGTCATGCCGCGGGATGAGATGATCCGCTCGGAACTCCTTTTCGCGAGCCGTGACGGCTTTGTTAAGCGCTGCGCCGGCGCGGAACTGGATTCCAATAACAGGACCGTTCTCGCTTCAAAGGTCGGAGAAGGAGATGAACTGATCTTCGCCGGAAGGTCCGACGAGATGGAATATGTCGTCCTTATCAGCAGTGACGATCATTTTATCCGCTTTGAAAAATCGGAGGTCCCCCTGCAGAAGAAAAACGCCGTCGGCGTAAGGGGAATGAAGCTCGGCGCGAAAGCCCGCACGGAGGAAGCCTATCTTCTTGAGAACGGATCCGCGTTCGGAATTGAGAGAAACGGAAGACAGGTTCTCCTCAACCGCCTGAAACTGTCCAAGCGGGGCGGGCAGGGCACAAAGAACCGGTAAAAGGCCCTGAAAAGAGCGTTTTTAAAGGTTTTACGGACTTTTTTCAAAAGATTCCGTGTTGCAATCCCGAAACAGTCGTGCTATACTTCGGAACGTAGCATAAAGGTTGACAATGAGAGTGGGCTCTGCCCGCTCTCGTTTCATGTGTGCGGTGAACAATGGGAAAGAAAGAGACGATCGAAGAAAAAACATGGGCCCTGCTCGGACCGGTCTGCGAAGAACTGGGGCTGCTTTCTGTGGATGCGGAGTATGTGAAGGACCGGGAAGATTATCAGCTTCTCATTTATATTGACAAAGAAGGCGGCGTGACCATCGACGACTGCGAGGCACTGAGCCGGAGGCTGGATCCCATGCTCGACGAAGAAGATTTCATCGACGACGCTTACACGATGATCGTATCTTCCCCGGGACTCGGGAGAGTGATCCGGAGACCCCGCGACTTCATTTTCGCAAAAGGAAAAGAAGTGGACGTCCGCACCTATAAGGCCCTGGACGGCAGCAAAGAACTGAACGGGATCCTGAAGGATTTCGACAAAGAGTCGATCGTTCTTGAGACGGAGAAAAGTGAACTGACGATTCAGAGATCACAGATCGCCCAGATCAGACTGACTGTGCATTTTTAAACCAAAGAAACATTTGGAGGAAAACGGAAAATGAATAAGGAACTGCTTGATGCGCTTACATTGCTTGAAGAGGAAAAAGGAATCAGCAAGGAAGTACTGCTTGACTCGATCCGCCAGAGCCTCGAACAGGCCTGCAAGGCGAATTTCGGAAAATCCGATAATATCGACGTTGATATCGATCCGGAGACCGGCGATTTCAAAGTAGAGGCGCAGAAAGAAGTCGTGGAAGA
The DNA here is from genome assembly GCA_015057835.1 of Lachnospiraceae bacterium. GTDB lineage: Bacteria > Bacillota > Clostridia > Lachnospirales > Lachnospiraceae > Chordicoccus. Next base: position 3,251 of record SVDL01000100.1, on the reverse strand, counting down.
TGTCATGGATCCCGCTCTTCAGATCACGCTCGAAGAGGCGAGACGCATCGATCCGAACATTGAGATGGGCGGCATTGTAACAGTGGACATCAACTCCAGAGAATTCGGCCGTATTGCGACGCAGAACGCGAAAAACGTTATTCTGCAGCGTATCCGCGAGGAAGAGCGGAATGCGGTGTACAACCAGTACAACAACAAAGTGCATCAGATCGTCACCGGCGTGATCCAGAGAAAACAGGGATCCAGCTACGTGATCAATCTCGGAAAGACGGACGCTCTTCTCAGCGAAAATGAACAGGTCCGCGGCGAATCCTTCCGCACATCCGAGCGCGTAAAGGTCTATGTCGTCGAAGTGCGCAACTCGCCGAAAGGCGCGAAGATCCTCGTCTCGAGAACACATCCGGAGCTTGTGAGAAAACTGTTTGAGTCGGAAGTTGCCGAAGTCGCACAGGGAATCGTCGAGATCAAGGGCATTTCCCGTGAACCGGGAAGCCGTTCCAAGATCTCTGTCGCGTCAGCGGATCCGGATGTCGATCCGGTCGGCGCATGCGTCGGTATGAACGGCAGCCGCGTCAACGCTGTCGTGACCGAGCTTCGCGGAGAAAAGATCGATATTATTGCCTGGGATGAGAACCCGGCGATCCTCATCGAGAACGCGCTGAGCCCCGCAAAGGTCATTTCCGTTCTCGCCGATCCGGACGAGAGAAGCGCGAAAGTTATCGTTCCGGATTATCAGCTCTCTCTTGCCATCGGCAAAGAGGGACAGAACGCCCGTCTTGCGGCGCGCCTCACAGGCTATAAGATCGACATCAAGAGCGAGACGCAGGCGAGGGAATCCGGTGAATTCGATGAAATGTTCGCGGAAGAAGAGTATGCCGAAGAAGAATACGGCTATTATGATGAGAACGGCGAATATGTAGAAGCGGAGTATGCCGACGAGGAATACGCGGAAGAGGAATACGATGAATCTTACGAAGGGTCAGAAGGGGAAGCAGAAGAATAAATCTCCGGAAAGACAGTGCCTCGCATGCCGGAACCAGAAGATGAAGAGCGATCTTCTTCGCGTCGTCCGAACAGAAGAGGGCGTCATTTATGATCCGTCCGGCAAAAAGAACGGGCGCGGCGCGTATGTGTGCGCGAACCCGGAATGCATCGCGAAGGCAAAAAAGACCGGTATTCTCGGCAGATCTCTTAAATCGGAGATCCCGCCGGAACTCTACGATATTTTACTGAAAAACATTAAAGAAGAGAATGAATAAGATTCTTCAATATGTCAGCATTGCCGCGAAAGCCGGAAAGGCCTTCGGAGGCGAGATGCAGACGGAGAGCAGGATCCGCTCGGGCGGCGCGAAAGTCGTCATACTGGCGGAGGATGCCTCTGACAATACAAAGAATAAAATCATGAAACTGGCGAAACGCTGCAGAGTCCCTGTTGTGTTCGTGCCTGACCGCGAAAGTCTCGGTCAGGCGTCCGGAAGGGATCTGCGCTCCTCTGTTATTATTACGGACAGAGGCCTTGCAGATGCGATACTGCACTGTTCAAGCGAAAACACGCCCAGGGAGGGGAACTTTTAAATGGCAATGAAGATCAGAGTACATGAACTTGCAAAAGAGCTGGGAAAAGACAATAAGGATATTGTCGATTACCTGACAGGCAAGGGGATTACCGGAAAGACCGCTGTAAGCCTTGTACCGGAAGCGGAAGTCATAAGACTCCGTGAAATGTACGGGGAAAAGAAGGCGGAGAAACCGGAGGAAGTACCTTCTGCAGCCGGTGAGAAAGCGGCTTCTAAAAAAGAGCAGGAGCCGGATGCGCCGAAAAAGAAGACGATCATCCGTGTGATCCGCACGCAGAATGCCAGCGGAAGAATTCCCGTGCGCTCCCAGGAAAGAAAACCCGTTGAAAGACGGGAAGCCCCGAGAAGACCGGTCCGCACGGCAAGACCCGCGGATCCGAGAGTGCCGGCTGAACCTGCAAGAACGCCTGTTCCTGCCGCTAAGACCGTGATCAGAAAACCGGAGCCTGTGAAAGAAGAGGCTCCGGCAGCTGCAGCACCGGCAACGGCTCAGGAAGAACCGGTCCGTGTTGAGCCGGCACGTGTCGAACCGGCCGCTGTCATCGAGCCGGTCTCCGAGGCAGCCCCTGCGGCAGCACCGGAAGTAAAAGTGCCGGAAAAGACAGAAACTTCCGTGGAAAAAGCTCCTGTGGAAACAAAGACGGAAGCACCCGCTCCGGAAGCCGAACCGGATCCTGCTGTTCAGAATGTACCGGAAAAAGAAGAAAAGCCGGTCAAAGAAGCCAAAGTGCCGGCCCGGCAGGAAAGAAAACAGCCGATCAACCAGGATCCGAGAAATGTCCGGACAGATCTTCTCAGGAAGAGCCCTGAGGAGAGAGCCCGTATGCTCGCTGAATTTGAGAAGAAAAAACAGGCTCAGAAAGAAGCGCAGCAAAAAGCGGGACAGGCAAAAGGACGCGGCCAGGGCCAGGGTCAGCGCGGCGGACAGGCTCCGCGCGGCGACAGACAGAATACAGGCCGGCCGGGCGGAAACCGCGCTGGAGCCGGAGCCCAAGCCGGAACCGGACGGGACCGTTTCGGAGGAAGAAATGCAGGCGCTCCTGCGGCCGATTCCAGAGACCGTCAGGCAAGGGGCGGCGAGAAGAAGGTATTTGCCGTCAGACATGATGTGCCGGCAGACAGCGCTCTTGCCCACAAGACAACAAGAGATTTCCACGGCAAAGACCGCGACCGCCAGAAGAATGACCGGCGCGGATTTGAGGAGCAGAACGCTCACGGCGGTCAGGGCCGTAAATTTAATAAAGTGCCGAAAGCACTGCAGACGGTGAAGCCGAAGGCAGAGGAACCCAAGAAAGAAGTGGTCACCGAGATCACGATCCCGGAGCGTATTACGATCCGCGATCTTGCCGATAAGATGAAGATCCAGGCTTCCCAGATCATCAAATCCCTCTTCATGAAGGGTGAGATCATGACGGTCAACCACGAGATCCCGTTTGAAAAAGCGGAAGAGATCGCCATGGAATATGATATCATCGCGGAGATGGAGGAGAAGGAAGACGTGATCGCCGAACTTCTCAAAGAGGAGGAAGAGGACGAGAAGGAAATGGTTCTCCGTCCGCCGGTCGTCTGCGTCATGGGTCACGTCGATCACGGTAAAACATCCCTCCTTGACGCGATCCGCAACACAAATGTAACGGACCGCGAAGCAGGCGGAATCACGCAGCATATCGGCGC
>SVDL01000099.1 GCA_015057835.1 Lachnospiraceae bacterium | reverse complement strand
CATATAAGAAGGATCCGCGAGGCGCACCCCGGAAGCAAGCACTGCCGATTCTTCATAAAAGACGGGCACGCCGCACATCCTCAGCACCCGGATGAGATCTGACGCGACCGCCTGTGCTGTTTCTTTCTCCCCGGACGCTTCCGCGAAGCGCACCGCCTGCGCGAGGTCAAACCGGAAATCGAAGAACAGGTCGCCCCGCCAGATGAGCGCCGGCGCGCTGGATTCAAAGCCGTTCGGATCGACCGATACCGCCATTCGCATCGGCTGGTACGTTCCCGCCACCGGAAGGATCGGGACGCCGAGAGAGAGCATAGCCGATTCCATCATATAGCGTGCGCGGACATTTCCCTTCGGCTTCGTGCGAAGCAGGATCTCATAGACCTTCGGGTCAGGTCCGCTGTTCTCGTCATCTCCGCAGCTCCCTCCGCAGGACGAGCAGTCGCCGGTGCAGTCCGCAAGGTTCGTCACCGGGTTGACTTCTTCTTTATTTCCCGCGGTTGAGGCGCCGGCATTTTCCGATGCTGCTCCCTGCGCGCCGGCATTTTCTTTCTCCTCCCGCGCTTCCGCGCCGACCAGACCGCCGAGGAGCACGAGGGCGCCGGCATTTTCCGGCACACTGTCCGTAATGTCCGCGCCGATCAGCAGCAGATCTTCTTTCGTCAGTCTGTCGACCTGATCCGGCGCGATCGCTTTCGCAAAGATCCCGGCTCTTCCGAGGATCCCGGGCAGATATGCCGGTGTATAGTCAAATCCCGCCTCCATGCGGGTCTCCCATTTTTTCTCATCTATAAGATAATAAACATTCATCTGTTCCGTTTCCTTTCCGGGCGCAGCCGCCCATTCCGCATCCCATTGTAGCATACCACGCCCGCTCCCGCCACGTCCTTTCCCCGGCAACAATTTGGTTTCTTTGTAGCTTTCCGTACTTTCGTTTCTTTACTTTCGGTGCTTTTTCCCGTATGATGTGTTACGAATCTGTAATCTTGACTCCGCTGTCTATCCGCCATTCTTCTCAGGGGGCGGAAAAACGGGAACGGCGGGTCGGAGGGAAAAATGAAAGAATTCTGGCGTGTCGTCAAATTCACACTGTTTTCCATCAGCGCCGGGCTGATCGAGATCGGTACGTTTACGCTGTTAAATGAGATCGCCCATCTTCCCTACTGGGTCAGCTATCTCATCGCGCTCGTGCTCTCGGTGCTCTGGAACTTTACACTGAACCGGAAATATACTTTCCAGTCCGCGGCAAATGTCCCGGTGGCGATGATGAAAGTGGCACTGTTCTATCTCGTTTTCACACCGCTGTCCACCGGCCTTGAGCACTATCTCACGATGAGCCTCGGATGGAACGAATATCTCGTCACAGGCATCAACATGCTCCTCAATTTCGTGACGGAATTTCTGTACCAGCGCTTCTTTGTTTTCGGAAAATCCATTGATACCAATGAGAAGGCGACCCGGAACGCGGAGAAGAACCGGGAAGAAAAATGAACGGGCATCTGCCTCTTTGGCCGGTCCCGTCCGCTGCTGCACGGCATTCCGCTGAATTATGAAGAAGAAGAAAAGAATATCTTATTTTATATATTGGATCGTACGTTCCCTCGTATGGCTCTTCTATCCGAAAGTCCGGACAGAGGGAACGGAAAATATCCCGGATGAACCGGTCATTTTCGTGGGCAATCACACGCAGATGAACGGTCCCATTATGGCGCAGCTGTATTTTCCCGGCAGGCGCTGTATCTGGTGCATCGGGGAAATGATGGAGTGGAAGGAAGTTCCGGCGTACGCATTTAAGGATTTCTGGTCTTTCAAGCCGAAATGGACCCACTGGTTCTACCGGATCCTCTCCTTTCTCATCACGCCGCTGTCCGTTCTTATTTTCAATAACGCGGACACGATCCCGGTCTACCATGACGGAAGGCTCAAAGATACATTCCGGAAATCCGTCGACGCGCTTGAGGAGGGTTCCAGTCTTGTGATCTTCCCGGAACAGAACGTCCGATACAACCATATTATTTATGATTTTCAGGAAGGGTTCGTCGACGTGGCCCGTCTCTATCACCGCAGGACCGGCCGGGAGGCGGCATTTGTCCCGGTGTATCTCGCCCCCGCGCTGAAAAAGATCATTTTCGGAAAACCGGTCCGCTATGACGCCTCCGCTCCGCCAAAGAACGAGAGAGACCGCATTTCCTCTTACCTGAAAAACGAGATCACGGAAATGGCGGAATCCCTGCCGCGGCACAGGGTCGTGCCTTACCGGAACATCCCGAAGAAGGATTATCCCTGGAACAGGGAGGAGTGAAGCGCGATTTATTGCGCTGAAAAGGAACTGTTATGATTAAGACACCGGTTGTCGACTACCGCAAGTTTCGACTCTCAAAACTGAATCAGCCGGAGTATTCCCATTTAAAACTCCTGGGAGGATGGATCGGGTATTTCATCCTCTATTTTTTGACGGAAAACTTAATTCCCATGGAGCGCATGCACGTGATCCACTGCAGGCTCGACGATCTGATTCCGTTCAATGAATATTTTCTGCTCGCGTACTGCTTCTGGTACGCCCTGATCGTTATCTCTCTCGGATATTTTCTGCTTTATGATATCGAGAGTTTCCGGAATCTGCAGATCTTTATCATTATCACACAGGCAGTGGCCATGATCATTTATATCGCCTGGCCGAGCATTCAGCTGCTCCGGCCGACGGTATTTCCGAGAGATAATTTTCTCACGGATCTCGCGAAATTCATCTATTCCTTCGACACCCCCACCGGGGTGTGTCCTTCCCTCCACGTCGCGTATTCCATCGGGATCGCGTCCGTCTGGCTGAAGTACAGACCCGCGTCCCGCACCTGGAAGGCATTTGTCACCGTCGCGGTCGTCATCATCTGCATTTCCACGGCGTTCGTCAAGCAGCACTCCTGTGTCGACATCGCCGCCGCTCTCCCACTCGGACTTCTCGCGGAACTGCTCGTGTTCGGGAGATCCTACTGGCTTCCGAAGTTTCATAAGTAGTTGAACCAACGGAGGACGGCTCTCTCTGGCGCCTCCTTCGGAGCCTTGCCCATTCTTTCGAGCGGCTTCCGCCAAAGGAGCCCGGAGAGGCGTGTCTGGCGTCTGAAACAGATCCTGAACATGGGCTCCGGGGGACGACGCGTGAGCGAGAGAGAATGGGCAAGGCGCTTCTGGCGCCGAATAGAACCTTTCCCCCCAGTCCCCTGATTATTCTTGCATCCATTTTTCCCACCCCTTATAATAAAAACACTGATCTTACACAAGACAATTCTCAAAGAAGGGATTCCCGAAATGACTCTCGAAGAACTGAAAGCAAAACTCGACGAAGCCAACTATATATACGATGACACGCTCGCTACGATCCTCTGCGTCGCCCTGCAGCTTGGCAGACCGCTCCTCATTGAGGGGGCTGCCGGCGTCGGCAAGACGGAGATCGCGAAGGTGATGGCTGCCGCCCTCGGCCGGGATCTTGTGCGTCTGCAGTGCTATGAGGGACTGGACGAGAGCAAGGCTCTCTATGAATGGAACTATCAGAAGCAGCTGCTCGCCATTCAGGTCGGCAGGGAAAATACCGACAAAGACGCTCTCACAAAGAGCCTTTTCAGCGACGAGTACATGCTGACGAGACCGCTTCTCGCCTCTATCCGTTCGGAAAAGCCGGTGGTCCTTCTGATCGACGAGATCGACAAGGCGGACGAGGAATTCGAGGCGTTCCTTCTTGAGCTTCTTTCGGAAATGCAGGTGTCGATCCCGGAAGTCGGCACGATCAAAGCCAGTTCCGTGCCCTTCGTCGTCCTGACGTCCAATCGCGCAAGGCCTCTTTCCGAAGCACTGCGCCGTCGCTGCGCCTACATCTATATCACCTATCCGGATATCGAGAAAGAGCTGCGGATCCTGCGCGCGAAAGTGCCGCACGTCGATGAACAGCTTGCCGTGCAGGTCGCCATGGCGGTGAAACGACTCCGGAACTGCGAGACGATTCTGAAGAAGCCTTCCATCGCGGAGAGCCTTGACTGGGCGGCCGCCCTGGAAGCGCTGGGCGTCAAGGAGCTGACCCCGGAGGAAATCCGCAGGACGATGGGATTTGTCCTGAAAAATAACGAAGATTTCGACACCGCCGATGAGCTTTTCTCCGACGGACTTCTTGAGGATGAAGAGGAATGTGACTGCGGATGTGATCATAAGGGAGACGCTGCGTGCCAGCATGCGCACGCTCACGGCGAGAGCTGCCCGCACGGCCACACCCACGGTGCTGACGGCCATTCGCACGGAGCGGCAGGACATACACATGGCGCAGGGCACACCCACGGTGCCGGCCATTCTCACGCTCACGGAGCCACGGCGGGAAAGACAGACAAATCGTCAGAGTATACGCCTCTCAACGTCTCCCGCATCACGAAGATGGACTGAGTGCAAACAGCAGCTTTTCCCGGAAAAAGGTGACCGGCTGATATATCCCGTAAGATTTCATCAGGGTTCTTAATGACTGATATCAACGTGTATTTAGAAAAACTGGCAAGATTCTCCGATCTTCTCCGGGCAGACGGCCTCACCGTCGGCCTCCAGGAGACAGCGGACGCCGCGCGCACGCTGACGGCGATCGGATTTGAGGACAGGGAGCTCGTCAAAGCGGCTCTCATGACCGTCTACGCCAAATCCAGGGAGGAGCAGAAGGTCTTCTCGCGCGCATTTGACTCCTTCTTCGTCACGGAAGAAGTGATGAGAAAGCAGGTCATGGAACAGACCCGCCAGCAGCAGGCTTATGAGGAAGCCCGCGCGAGAGCCGAGGAAGAACTCCGTCAGGGCGGCCCTCAGGATCTCACGGAAGAACAGATCAGCACCTACGCGATGATGCCGGAAGAGGCCCGGAAACACCTCCGCGACATCATAGAATCCTATAAACCCCGTATGGATCACGAATCCAGACTCTATACCGGTTTTATCCACTCCGTTTTTGCCAAGGCGATCATGGAACAGCAGATGAAAATGGAAGACGCGGGCCTTGGCGGCGACGAAGTCGACCCGGAGGCCGGTCTGCAGTTCCGCGATATCACCCTCTTTCAGGATTCGGACATTCCCAAAGCGACTGCCCTGATCAAAAATATCTCCGCGAGGATCAACGGCGAACTCTCCGCAAAGAAAAAGCGCGCCGGTCATTCCGGCACGCTGGATTTCCGGCGCACGATCCGCAAAGGGCTTGAGACGGGCGGCAGTTTCCACCGGCTCGCTTACAAGCGTACGCATTCCCGCAAAAAACACCTGGTACTGCTCTGCGACGTCTCCGGCTCCATGGTGCAGTTCTCCGAATTTGCCCTGCGCTTCATTCAGGAAATGACGCAGGTCTCCGAGAGCTCCCGCACGTTCTTATTTTCCGAGACCATCTTCGAGGCGGATGCGTTCAGCCTCCAGAACATGGATCTCTTCCGGGATTACGTCAAGAAATCCGGTCTCTACGGGCGCGGCACCGACCTCGGCACGGCGCTCGAGGATCTCTGTGTCCGCAAGCCGCCGGTCCTGAACCACTCCACAACGCTCCTCATTCTCTCGGACGCCAAAACAGTGGACCAGCCCCGCGCCGTTCACATGCTGCTGCGCGCGAAACAGCTCGCCGGGCAGGTGCTTTGGCTCAATCCCATTCCCGAGAGCAAATGGAAATTCCTGAACAGTTCGATGACATTTTCCTCGGTCTGCACGATGCTCTCCTGCTCGACGCTGCATGATCTTGCGGCGGCGTGTAAGAAACTGGGGACCTGCTGAGAAGAGGAGCATTCATCTCAAGCGGTGCTTTTTTTAGCCAGCTGCACACCGATCACTCCCGCAATGATCATAATGGTGCAGGGAATCGTCTTGCCTGAAAAAGGCTCCTGCAGAATCAGAATTCCCGCCAGAATCGTCACGACGGTGCTCAGATTGGCAAATACCGCCCCTTCGGCAACGCTGAGATAAGAGACGTAGAAATTCTGAAGAAAAAACGCGCCGACCGACGCCAGAACGCCGAGATACAGAACCGCGGTCAGGAAGGAAGGCACGTTGAGTACACTGACCATTTCCTTCAGATCTCCCCGGTACCTGATAAAAGAGACCACCGCGAAAAACAGGAATCCCTCCGTGAACATGAAATAGGTCCGCTCAAACGGAGTAAACTGTTCCGCAAGATTACGCGACAACAGAATAAAAGCCGCTCCTGCCATCACAGCGCCTGTCATGAACACAGCGCCCGGAACCGTCGCCAGCTGTCCCTGTCCCGGGCTTACCGACATGACGATCACGCCGGCGACCGACAGAAGAGAAAAAAGGACCTGCGCGGTCGTCACGCTTTCTTTCAGGAATACGCCCGCCGCAAACAGCAGAACGATCGGCATCAGCGCGATCATGATCCCTGAAAATGTCGCCGAGCTGTACTTCACCCCGTAATTTTCACACAGAAAATAGATGATCGGCTGGATCAGTCCCAGCAGAAGAAGCTTCCTGACAGGTTTTCCCCTCATCCGGAAGCGGATCCTGCCAATCAGTTTAATGAGATTGAGGACCAGAAATGCAATTGTGAACCGCCACACAAGAAGTGTGACCGGATCCGCGGAGGCCAGCGCCATTTTCGAGAAAATAAACGCAAGGCCCCATATCGTCATAGTGAGCACGGCTGCCGCCCTGCTCACTATTGTCATTTTTTTATTATCCATAATTTATCCAGAGGGTCCAACGGGAACGGTTCTCTTTGGTCCCGGAGCCAACGGGGACGGTTCTCTTTGGCCTCTTCTTTGGCTCCGCTCTCCCGCTCAGATCGCCGCGCGGTAAGATTTTTCGCCCTTCACGCCGGGTTTCATGCAGAACACATTGCCTGCCAGTGGGTACTGCGCCGTATCCGTATCCTGGGATGCGGTGGTGATAAAGAGAATATCCATGTCCGGACCGCCGAAGCAGCAGGAGGAAACATTTTTTACAGGGAGGTCGATCTTCTGCAGAAGTTCCCCTGTCTCCGGATCCCACTGGGAAATAGCGCCGCCGTTCCAGAGCGCGACCCAGAGCTTTCCGTTCTCATCGATCGACATGCCGTCCGGGAATCCCATTTCCGAGGGAACAGCGATGATAACGCGGCCTTCCCCGATCTCCCCGGTGGAAGGATCATATTTATATTCCGCGACCGTTCCGGCATCGGTATCGACAAAGTACATCTTTGTGCGGTCCGCATTCCAGGCGAGACCGTTGGAGAGTCCGACTTTATCGATGACTTTGACGGCTTCATACCCGTTCTCTTTCTTATCCAGACGGTACAGCGCCGCCAGCGGGCCTTCCGCGCCTTCCGGTCTCGTCATGGTGAGCGTGCCCCCGAACAGTCTCCCGAACGGATCGGCCTTCCCGTCATTAAAACGATTGCCGGGCATGTCTTTTTCCGGATCAGCGAGGATCCTGAAACCGCCGTCCGGGAAATCGACCGCGCAGAAACCGGACTGAAGTCCCGCGATCACACCGCCGTCCTCGTTCAGAACCGCAAATCCGACTTTTTCTCCGGCTTTCCACACGGTCAGTTTCTCATCCTTATAAGAGAAAACCTTCCCCGCTTCGACATCGATGAAGTAAAATGTCTGCGTCCTGTCATCCCATACCGGGCCTTCCGCGTTAATACAGTTTGATTTAATGAATACTTCCGGTTTCATGACCATCCTCCGTTATATTTAAAAATTTAACTGATCCCACAAGACAAAAAACCGCCGGATGCCTCCGACGGCTTTTCCTACCATATTTTAGCGGATTTTTCACCGCTGTACAATCCATGCCTCCGATCTTTTGGAAAATGCAGCCGCACAGAGTTTTTCCCGCACTCACATCATCGTCACGGTACCATATCCTGCCGCGCTGGCCGGCTGCGCTGTCTGTACGGCTTCCGGAACTTCTTCATACGGTTTGATTTCCGATACTTCTTTCAGTCCCCTGCTGATAAACACAAGCAGAACGACCCATATTGCCAATGTAAGAAGGATCTGCACCAGGTGAGGAATGCCCAGGACAGTGAGCGGTGTATCCCACACCCCGTGAAGGACGATCGGTATCCAGTAAATCCTTAAAAACCGGGAATCCAGCAAAACATTCCACCGGAAATCCTCTCCCTGCAGGGCAAGAATGATCGCAAATCCGCTCACCGCCGCCCAGGCAACGTGTCCTCCGGGTGAAAGAAAAGCCCGCAATTTAATAATGTTCATCATTTGCATGTAAAAAGCCGGCAGCCCCTGTCCGGTCTGCAGCATAGCAAGCAGGCCGTAATACATTGCGTATCCCGCCGATTCAAATACGGCAAAGCCTGCTCCAACAGCGCCTCCGAGAAGAATCCCGTTCAGCAGGTATTTTCTGCCCTGCATTTTTTTGATGGCATAGGCTGCGATGACCGCTTTTCCCGTCTCCTCCACGATTCCGATCACAAATGGATAAATATAAGCATTTCCTCCTTCCGGCGCAATGGAAAATCCGATCAGGGTGACAAAAAGGGAGCCGGCTCCGCCCAGCAGGAATATTTTGATCACTTTGAAAATACTGATGTTCCGCGGAACATTCATCTCAAAGAAGAAGATCAGAACAGCGGCGGGAAGCGCAAGTGATCCGATGAAGATAATATTGGGAAGTGTATAGGGGTTTCCGAACTGCTTCCATATCTGAATGAGAATAAGCACCGTCGCAAGAAGC
>SVDL01000098.1 GCA_015057835.1 Lachnospiraceae bacterium | reverse complement strand
GAAAATATCGCCGCGGGTCTTTCAAATCCATTCCGGCCTGCGGTATAATGAAGCCCGGTCAAAAAAAGTCTGTTTTATGACCGGCACGCCGCAAGGCGCTTCTGACCGGCATTTCCCGCCGGCGGCGGAGACGTTCTGTATCCGCCTGAGAAATCATTTTTTGCGCACCTTGAAAACTGAAAATGCAAAAGTTCTTTGTACTTTTTCTGAAAACGTCTGATTCTGAGTCGTCTTAAGAGTGAACACCGCCTTTTTGTAATTTACAGCCATAAACAGAAAGGGTGTATTTTCTGCGCCCTTTTTTCAGGATCTGCCCGTTCTGACGGGCTGTCAGGAGGAAAAATGTCAATAAGTTATCTGAGAAAAAAACCGAATTCGGGAAGGAAATATTGTCGAGTGCTGAGAAAAATGAAATCAAAGAAAAAGCAGACCGCCGGCGCGGTGATCTCAATACTGCTTCTTGTCATTCTGATCGCGTCGGCCGCGAAGGCAGACGCGCTGACCATGAAACGGATGGACGGGTCGGGATTCACCGTGTATTTTGCGCACAATCCGGAAGGAGAAAAAGAAAAGTCGGAAGTCCTTCATGTGCTGGGCAGCCAGACCGCTTACTGCATGAATTCCAGAAAGCCGTTTCAGAAAGGAAATGCCGTGGCGATCGATAAAAGCGACGCCGGATGGGATACGGCCCACGAGAGAAAAGCGGCCCTCGCGTGGTACTACGTGAGAGAAGTGTCCGGCGTTTCTCTGACGAAACTGCAGCAGGAACAGATCATTCAGGTCATTATCTGGAACATTTTCAAGGACAAAGTGACCGAGCACGTGTGGACGCTGGATCCTCCGAAGGAGACATTTGTCAGCATCACGGAAGCATTTGAGAGCTGGTATAACGCCAATAAGGACCGCTATTCCTACACGGCTTCTTTTTATGCCAATGAGGATGATCCCGTCACCTCCCAGGCCGTCGCGGTATTCTCCGTCACGGAACTGACCGGAAAGATCCACATGAAGAAGACTTCCGCGGACTCATCGGTGAGCGGCGGCAATGCCTGTTATTCGCTCTCCGGAGCAGTTTACCAGGTGTACACCGACAGCGCATGCACCAAAAAAGCCGTAACAACAGGAGGCGCAAACGCGTCCGTGACAACTGACGCGGCGGGAAAATCCGGCAGCGTCGAACTCGCGCCGGGCACCTATTATGTGAAAGAGACGAAGGCGCCGGCCGGGTTCGGGGTGAATTCCGGCGTAAGCAAAGTGACTGTCAGCGGAAGCGCGGCGGAGCAGGAGATCTCGGTGCAGGATGCGCCGGTCTTTGACGCCGGCGGTCTTGTGATCAGAAAGATCGATGCGGAAACCGGCCAGTCCGCTCCCGCCTCCGGACGGGACCTCGCCGGGGCGGAGTACACTGTCCGGTTCTATGCGGGCATCTATACGAAGGACAACCTGCCGTCTTCCCCCGCAAAAACATGGGTGATCCGTTCCGTAAAGACATCTTCGGGAGGAAAGACCGTATATGAAGCTTCTCTCAGCGACGCCTGCAGAGTCAGCGGCGACGCTTTCTTCAAAAGCGGCGGAAAGGTGATCCTTCCGCTGGGGACGATAACGGTACAGGAAACAAAGGAACCGAAGGGGTATTTCCGTTCGGATTCGTGGAAGGACGGAGCCGGAAAAGCTGTTTCGGGGCTGTATGTAAAAAATATCAAAGCGTCGTCCGGCGCATCGGGAGCAGCTCTGGATGGCGGCAATGTGATCACGAACCTGGAACAGCCGTTCCCGGAGATCGGGACCACCCTCGCGGAAGAGAACGGCTCCCGCTATCTGCCGGCTGCGGAAGGTGCCGTGACGCTGATCGATACCGTTGAGATCCGCCATTTTAATCAGTATACGGGGCAGAAGGTGACATTTACCGGAACCCTCAAAGATCAGGACGGGAAGACGGCCGCGCAGGGAAAAACAACCGTGACGGTCACTGCACAGATGAGTTCCGTAAAAGTTCCCATTACGTTCGATCCGGCGGCTTATCAGGGGAAAATGCTCTATTGTGACGAAAAAGCGGAGGACAGCGGCGGGAAGCTGATCGCCTCTCATGAGGGCAGAAATGACGACCGCCAGAAAGTCTTTGTGCCGGAGATCGCGACTTCGCTCGTGGATGAGGGGACAGGTTCCGGGACGGTTTCTTTCAAGGAGGAGGAATCCGGATCCGAAGGCTCCGATGGTGGTGAAGAGACCGGGACGGAGTCCGGAGGTGGCGATGGCGGTGAAGGAACCGGAACGGAGTCCGGAGACGCTGATGGTGGTGAAGGAACCGGAACGGAGTCCGGAGGCACCAATAGAGGTATAGTTTCTCTAAAGGATACCATTACTTACCGGAATCTCGAACCGGGAACGCAGAGGATCATGAATGCCGCGCTCTATGACGCGGAGACCGGGGAACCGGTGAAAGACGCGGACGGAGAACCGGTCACCGCTTCGCAGCAGTTTACCGTTGCTGCCGGCGGTTCCGGAACCGCAGAGGTCATGTTCAGCTTCCGAATGGCGGAAGAGACCGAAGGGTGCGATCTTGTCGCGTTCGAGAACTGTGAGGACCTGAACGGCCGTAAATATGCCGTTCACGCCGATCTGACCGACCGCGCGCAGACCGTTTACGCCGTCAGGATCGGGACAGCTGTTCGGAACCGAAAGAACGGACTGCGCATTGCCCTGGCGGAAGAGGATACAGCGCTGGCGGACAGAGTGTTTGTCAGCAACCTGGATCCGGATAAAGAATACCGGTTGGAAGCGAGAGCGGTCCTGAAGAGCACCGCAGAAGAACCGGAGGTGCCCGTGAGAGCGTGGGCTGTCTTCCGGACGGAAGGAGGCCGGATCACGATTCTCCGACAATCTGCTGATGAATCCCGGGAAGAGAGCGACGGAGATAGCGGTGAAGGAGACGGCAGCGGTCAATCTGACGACAACGGACAATCAGGCAATGAAAACGCTGAGGAAAACAGCGGCGAATCAGGCAATGAAAACTCTGAAGAAAACAGCGGTGAGGAATCAGACGGTGAAAATCCGGATGAAGACAGCAGGAAAGAGCCCGCTGAGATCCGTGCGGAAAGTGAACTGCAGGAAAACGGCAGAGTCTCGGGCTATGTGGACGTGGAGATCCCCGCATTTGATGCAGCTGTTCTTAATGGAGAGTCTCTTGTTTTCTTCGAGACCCTGTATGAGATGAGAGAAGAGGAGCAGGGAGAAAAAGTCGCTTCCCATGGGGATCCGGAAGATGAGGAGCAGACGCTGCATTTTCCGGACGGCCATACCGTTCTTCTCGACGACGGGACCGGGGAGCATCATTCTCCGGAGGAAGAAGTCCTGCGGTGGACCGATACCTATTCCTACAGAAACCTGATCCCGGGGGTCCGCTATACGCTGAAAGCGTCCGTACGGGATAAGAAAACGGGGGAGTATCTGCATCTCATTGCCAATGACGAACCGGATACAGATGAAGAACCGGAGCCAGGTGAAGAACCGGATACAGATGATGAACCCGATACTGCGGAAGAGCCGGAAGAGACAGATACCTGCGCCGTGCTGTCCTTTGAGCCGGAGGAGCCGGACGGCGAGGTGACCGTGCCGTTCCGGATCAAAGGAGAGGAAGCGGCGGGAAAGACCTGGGTCGCGGAGGAAACCCTTCTTTGCGGCGGCACCACGGTCCATATTCATTCGGATCCGGAGGATGAGGCCCAGAGCATCTATGTACCGAAGATCAGAACAATTGCCTCGGATACCGCGAACGGATCCCATGATGGAGTGCTGTCGAATCACATGATCCTCAGAGATGAAGTGTTCTGCACCGGGCTGCAGGCCGGGAGCTCTTATCTGATTACCGGAACAGCGATGATCCGGGAAGAGAACGGGAGCGTACTACCGGTGACGGACAGTGAAGGAGAGGCTCTGACCGGATCGGCTTCCTTTGTATCGGATCCCTCCGGGGAGGAGGAGACGGTCACGGTCGAATTTCCGCCGTTTGACGCGGAACAATATGACGGGAAGACCGTTGTGATCTTCGAAAGACTGTACTATGTGAAGGAAACGGACGGAGAGCAGGTCCTGACAGCCGTACACGAAGATCCGGAAAATGAAGACCAGTTCGTCAGGATCCCGGTGAGACCGCCCGTTCCGGAAAAACCGGAACAGTCTAAGAAACAGGGCACTCCCGAAAAACCGAAACCGGTCATTACCCCGGAGCCGGAGGCGGTGACCCCTGCGCCGGTCCGGAAGCAGGGCGCAAAAGACGTAAAGACCGGCGATGACACAAAAACGGGCGTTTATCTGATCCTTTTCGCCGGAGCGATTGTCCTTGCAGCGATCCTGCTTTTGGTGAAAGTGCGCGTTTATCTGTTCAAAAAGAGAAGATGATATGTTATAATACACATAATAAGGACTCGTGGTGCCAACCGGCATAAGAATTTATCTTCTTCATGGGAGGTCAGAAATGAAGGATTATATTAAACTGACATCACAGCGTTTCCCAAATGTTATACTGCGTGTGATCCCGGGACATTTTGCGACACCTAACGCACACGTTAATTATTATATGGATATGTCGCCTATGAAAGCGCGTATTTCCGAGTCGAGAGCCGTGGCGAAAGCACTGGCGGAATCGTATATTTACACGACCCCTGTGGACACGATCGTCTGTATGGAAGGAATGGAAGTCATCGGCGGCTTCCTCGCGGAGGAGCTGCAAAAGGGCGGCATCCGCTCCATGAACCAGCATCAGTCCATCTACGTCCTGAAGCCGGAAAGCAGCATCGGCGGACAGCTGATCTTCCGTGACAATCTTCTCGACTGGATCCGCAACAAAAACGTCCTGCTCCTGTTCGACTCCGCGACCAGCGGCCGCACCGTCCGCAGAGCGGTCGACACACTGAAATATTACGGTGCGCTGATCAGCGGCATTTCCGCTATCTTTTCCGCGGCGTCCAGGATCGCGGGCATGGAAGTGCAGGCGCTCTTCACGCAGGCGGACCTCCCGGGCTATGAGTTCTACAATCCGGAAGACTGCATTCTGTGCAAAAACGGTGTCCCGATCGATGCGATCTGCAGCGGCATGGGCTATACGCCGCTGCGTTAACACTGAACCGACATGATCAAGAAAGTGCCCTGTGTTTTCGGACGCAGGGCATTTTTGGAGAAAACGGATGAAAATCAAAACGGCCAGAAAATCAATAGAGGAAGTCAGAAGCCTGCCCGGGTACCGGCACGTCCCCCTGGCGCCGCAGCCGATGTTTTTCCGGAAACTGCTGAAAACACTGTCCGCCGGGGAACTGAAAAAAGTCGGATTCCGCTGTGAGAAAGAGGGAATGGAGAAGCTGGAGAGCGGAGAGCCCTGTCTGATTCTCATGAATCACTCCAGTTTTATCGACCTTAAGATTGCTTCGACGCTTCTTTATCCGAGGCCGTTTCATATCGTCTGTACAGCGGACGGATTTGTCGGCAAGGAATGGCTGATGAGAAAGATCGGATGTATTCCGACGTTTAAATTCATTCCGGACCCGGTGCTCGTCCGCGATATGATCAGCACTGTCCGGGATCTCAGGGAGTCGGTCCTGCTTTTCCCGGAGGCAAGCTACAGCTTTGACGGGACAGCGACCCCTCTTCCGGAGACGCTCGGAAAACTTCTTAAACTCATGAAAGTTCCGGTAGTCATGATCCGGACGTACGGGGCCTTTCAGAGAGACCCGCTCTATAACAATCTGCAGCTGAGGGACGTCCCGGTCACTGCGAAAATGACGTATCTTTTGAGTCCGGAAGAGATCCGGGAGAAGACGCCCGCGGAGCTGAATGGGATCCTGAAGGAAGCATTTTCCTTTGATAATTGGAAATGGCAGCTGGAAAAAGGCGTCAGTGTGACGGAAGAATTCCGGGCGGACGGTCTGCACCGCGTCCTTTATAAATGCCCGCACTGTTTTGAGGAAGGGAAAATGTACGGAAAAGGCATTTCCCTGACATGCGGATCCTGTGGCAGAAGCTGGACGCTGAAAGAGAACGGTCAGCTTGAGGAAGAGAAGCCGGAAAATGAGAACGATCCTTCCTCCGTGCAGTTTACACACGTTCCGGACTGGTACGCCTGGGAGCGGAAATGCGTCCGCGAAGAGATCTTAAACGGTTCCTACCGGATGGAGATCCCGGTCACGATCCGGGTGATGGCGGATATGAAGGCTGTCTATGAAGTCGGGGAGGGGACGCTGTGCCACAGCGAAGAAGGTTTTCATCTGACCGGATGCGGGGGTGAGATCGATTTTCATCTGCCGCCGCAGCTCTCCTACAGCCTCTATGCGGATTATTTCTGGTACGAGATCGGCGATATGATCAGCATCGGGGATGCGAAGATCCAGTACTATTGTTTCCCGAAGGATAAAGCCGTCAACGTGGCGAAAGCGAGACTCGCCGCGGAGGAATTATACAAAACCGTCAGTAAAAAGCAGCCGGACAGAAGATGAGCAGAACGGATCCGCACTGCCGCATAACAATATGAAAGCAACTATCGTAAGAAGCAGAAGAAAAACCATAGCGATCGAACTTGTCAGCCCGGAAGAGATCCGGATCAAAGCGCCTCTTCGCATGCCGCGCAGAGAGATCGAGGCATTTGTCCGCTCGAAGGAGAACTGGATCCGCACGCATCAGGCGCGCCTTGCCGAGAGGAACCGGAAGGCGGCTGCCCTGACCGGGACGATCACGGAAGAAGAACTTGCCCGCCTGAAGAAAGAGGCAAAAAAGTATCTCCCCGGAAGAACGGCATATTTCGCGGAAAAGATCGGCGTGACTTACGGACAGATTTCGATCCGGGCACAGAAAACGCGGTTCGGAAGCTGCAGCGCGAAAGGAAATCTCAATTTCAACTGCCTGCTCATGAAAATGCCGCCGGAGATCATCGACTATGTCATTGTGCACGAGCTGTGTCACCGACGGCAGATGAACCATTCGCGGGCTTTCTGGTCGGAAGTGGAGAAAATACTGCCGGACTGGCGAGCGCGCCGGAAATGGCTGAAAGAGAACGGCGGAGCTTATATAAGAGCGATGGAGTCTATAGAATAAAAAGCGGATGCTCAAAGAAACGTTCCCGGATGGCCCGGGACGTTTCTTTGTTATAATTTTAAACTGCGGGCTCGCATTGTAATGATTTTTTACACTACGGGTAGCATTGCACTGTACCGCAAAATCCCGTACAATACCACTGTTATGAATAAGTATGAAACCAAGTCAAAACTGATCCTGCATTTTCTGTACGGGGCGAAGCGCTTTTTTGCGCTCAGCCTCACATTTGCCGCGCTGGTTTCACTTTTTGACATGATCAATCCGAAAATCATATCGTTCACCGTGGATTCCGTGATCGGAACGAAAGAACCGGAGATCCCGGCGGCAGCCATGAAACTGGTATCCGCGCTGGGAGGAATTTCCGCGCTCCGGCAGAATCCGCTGAAGATCGCCCTGGTAGTGGCGGCGGTCGGTGCCCTGGCGGGACTCAGCCGTTATCTTTTCCGCGTCTGCAACAGCCGCGGAGCGGAGAAGTTCGTGGAACGAATGCGGAATGAACTGTTCCGGCATATCATGTATCTTCCGTATACCTGGCACGGCGAGAACAGTACGGGGGATATTATTCAGAGATGTACTTCTGACGTGCAGACGATAAAGCGTTTTGTGGCGGAACAGCTGGTCCAGCTTGTCCGGACGGTGATCATGATCGTCATGTCGCTGGTATTTATGGCGACGATCCACTGGAAAGTCATGATGGGCTCGGCTGCATTTATCCCGGTCATTGTCGCGTACTCGCTCATTTTCCATACGAAGATCGGCAGCGCGTTTGAAAAAGCGGATATTGAGGAAGGCGTTCTGTCTACCATCGCCCAGGAAAATCTCACCGGCGTACGCGTCGTGCGGGCGTTCGGAAGGGAAATGTACGAGCGTGAGCGCTTTGAGAAACAGAACACATATTATACAGGGTTCTGGATCCATCTCATGAGGCTTCTGTCCATGTACTGGTCTACGGCGGATATCCTGACGGGAATGCAGGTCCTCGCGATCACCGTTTTCGGATCGGTCGCTTATATTAACGGAACGCTTTCCGTGGGCGGCTTTATCGCGATGACTTCCTATAACCTGATGCTGATCTGGCCGGTCAGGCAGCTCGGCAGAGTCATTTCGGAACTCAGCAAAGCGGGCATTTCCATTGAAAGACTCCGATATATCATGAATTCGGAGCCGGAGAAAGACGACGCGGAAGCCTGCGAGCCTCCCATCGACAGGGATATTGTATTTGATAATGTTTCCTATGCCTATGAAAACGGCACGGGGGAAGTTCTGCACAATATCAGCTTCACGGTCCCTGCAGGAAAGACTGTCGGGATCCTGGGCGGTACCGGGTCCGGAAAATCGACGATGATGTATCTGCTTGAGCGGCTGTATGACCTGCCCCCGGAAAACGGGAGGATCACGATCGGAGGAGTGGATATTGCGAAGATCCGGAAGGAATATCTGCGCAGAAATATCGGCATGGTATTGCAGGAACCGTTCCTGTTCTCGAGGACACTGTCGGAGAACATCGGTATCGCCAGTGAAAAAGCCGATATGAAAGCGATCCGGCGCGCCGCCAAGACCGCGAGCATTGATGACGCCATCGAAAGCTTCACGGCGGGGTATGACACATTTGTCGGAGAGAGAGGTGTGACGCTGTCCGGAGGACAGAAGCA
>SVDL01000011.1 GCA_015057835.1 Lachnospiraceae bacterium | reverse complement strand
GACTGATGCCTTGATTCAAAAAGTTTACAACTTGTAACTTTCCTTGTTGACTTTCTTTAATAGTTAGTCTTTATTTTGTATCAATATCAGATCGGGTCGGTTGACATAATTTTCGGAAGGACGGATCACCAGGCATCGTTGTCCGGCAGGACTTCGATCGACGGATCGAGCGGCTCTTCGCGCATGACCGTCCTCATGTAGCTGCTGAACTGGTCACGGATCGCCTGCCGGCTGAAGACGCGCGGATCACACAGATCATGGCTGACCCAGACGAGGTGGATGCCTTTGGCTCTCGCCTGTTCTTCAAACTGGCCGTGCATGCCGGTCAGCGCCTTGCAGGACATGTGCTCCCACATCATGACCATGTCCGCGTGCATTTTTTCGCAGAATTCCCACAGCTCGTCCACGAGGACCTTGTAGCCGCCGTGCGTGCGGTTGCGCATGATCATGTTTTCGTTGAGCCATGCCATGTCGTAATAAGCCTGTTCCCTGTTTTCCGGCGTATCCTCCTCCGCGATCATCCGCGTGTTGACCATGGAGAGCATATCCGTGAGAGGGACGACGCCCCAGCACTGGAGCATCCAGTAGAGCATGTCAATGCAGTACTGTGGCTGCACGCCCCAGATAATGCACCGGTGGCGATATTCTTTTGCGGCCATTCTCTTATTTTTTGCGCCCTTTTCGGCAAGCGCGAGGAGCTTTTTATCGATCTTTACGAAATCGGCGTTCCGCCCGCAGTTGCCCATATAGTTGGTGTCGTTGTACAGCGAGAAGACCGACCCGAAGAACTGCGGGTAATCCGAACTGTTGATCTCCAGCTGTTCGAGGCGCTTCCGGGTGGCGTCATTGACGCGTTTTGCGCTCTCAAAATATGCGGTCCAGTCCCATTTCTGGCCGGTGTGTTCCTCGACAAAGGCAATGGCTTTTCGGATGTCCTCGGCGGCGTATTCCTGCACGTCTTCTTCGCGGTGGCGCATCGGGGCGACCAGCTGGAATGTCGGGATGCCGTATTCGCGCTCGAGACGCTTTGCGATCACGCCGTTGCCCATAAGCGACCCGTCGCAGGTGGTGTTGACCTGCACGGCGCACCGCCCGAGCACACAGAAGTCATCGTCTATGGAAATGCCGGCTTCCGCCTCCGGCATCGGGCAGACGTCTCCGGGAATGCCGAATTCCTGCGCGACGTCAAGGTAGTGGGTCGTGGAATTCTGGTTAAATATATTTGCGGCGAACATCGTCGGCACTTCGCGGAGGATCGCCTTGACATTCGGAAAGCCCATCATAAAGGCGGTCATCGCGTTTTCGTCGGTCAGGACGCAGCGGTCCGAAAACGCCTTGTCGTTGCCGAGTCTCCGGTCGCCGCGGAAACAGTCGTCGATCGCTTTTGTGACGTCGGCGATCACAAAATTCATCGCGGTATGGGTGATGCGGAGCGGCTCGTCGCGGAGACCGATCGTGAATTTGTCCATGCCGTGCATGACCGCGAGATAATTGGACATCCAGCGGTAGCGGAACATCCCTTTTACGTTCCTCGGCTTCACGACGAAGCGCGCGAGGATCGAAACCAGATACAGCCAGCGCGTGTAATCATAGAGGGTGTCCCTGACCCCGCGCCACTCGCGGCGGCGGCGGACTTTGCCGTTGTTATAAAGCACGCCGAGCGTGTGCTCACCCGCTTTTTCAACCGGATTCTTAATCACCATCTCATTCACCTCGCTTTATCTTCTTGATCTCTATGCTTTCCACAAAAGCCTGGATCCTCGTCCGCATCTGGCCGACGGAGGCGGCGATATTATAAGGCCGGTCGACCGAGAGCACCGGAAAGCCGTAATCATCACGCAGCATGGTGGAACCGAGGAGCCGTTCATAAGCCCAGGGATCGCAGAATTTGACCTGCTCATAGATGATGCCGTCCGCGTGATACTCGCGCGCGAGATCCGCCACGTACTGCTTCCGGCCGTACACCTTTTCCATGTTCATCATGCGCGGGCACTGGCACATGTATGTGTAGTGACGGCATACCTGCGTCAGGGCGTCCTCGTCCTCCGTCAGCGCGATCGGTTCGCGGCCCGGGAAGGAGCCGAAGCAGAAGCGGTCCGCGCACACATAGGCGCCGCACTCCTCGATGAGCTTGATGAGGCCGCTGTCGTCGACTTCGGAGCCCGCCATGAGAACGCGGGCGCGCCACGTTCTGTCGTCCGGCTCGCGGGTTTTCAGCTCTTCCAGCGTCTCTTCCAGTTTGTCTTTGATGAGATATTTGGGACAGACGTAGGTCGCCAGCGTGAGAACATGGAATTCATAGCCTGTGATGCGGGGATGCTGTTCTTTGCGGAATTCCCCGATCGCCCGGATGAGGCGGCAGATCTCGTTGTGATCTTCGACCGCTTTGCGGATCGATTCCTCCGAGATATCGATGCCGTAATGCTCATGCAGAGGCTTCAGAATGTGGTTCGTGCACTGGAGCCTGCACAGGTTCACGCCATTTTCATCGCCCTTCAGCGGGATTTCCATATACTGGTGGAAGAAGTGCTCGTTCCCCGCCCCCATCGTGTGCAGCAGTTCCATGTTTTCGACACAGCGGTTCATCATGGTGCAGCCATCCGGCGCGATCACACAGTCCGCAAAGTTGAAGCCGCCTTCGATGGCGCGCTCGAGCAGCGCGCGGCTCGGCTCGCACAGAAGATTTGTCATGTAGTAGGTCGCGATATCCATGGAACCGGTGTGCGGCGCGAAAAGGCGGATGGAAAAAGCATTTCCGAGATTGAGAAGAGGTTCGGGAACATTTTCGCAGGTGTAGGCGGCGCAGATCCTGCCTTCTTTTTTAGCATTGATGATGAGTTCGTTATTGGCGATCTGCAGGAGATTTTCAAAATAGATCAGATGCTTCAGATCTCTCATAGGATGCCTCCCGTGAGTTTGTTTTTTTCGGACTCCTGGTTGAAGTGTGAATGGAACCTGAGGTTCACATCTGAAGAATATAGTACCAATTAATGAATGAAATGGCAACAGTTCAGGAACTTTGCGGATGCCGTTTATCTGAAGCGGGACCATTGGCGGAACAGCTTTGTTTTTAAATGAACGGCGGCATTTCTTTGTGTAATCGCAGGATGGTCTGCTTCCGTCAGACCGTTCAAAAACGGCAGGAGGATAATCCCCCTGCCGTTTTGGTATCAAATAAGACTCATTCAATTTAAATGATGTATGCCGTGCCCTCATAAGGCTCAAGTCCCGAAGAGGGAATCTCCCGGCCGGTGCTGCTGATGAGAACGCTGCCATTTTCCATGCGTTCCGCAAGTTCCGGGATATCGATCACTTCCCGTTCGCTTCCGAAATTGCAGACGACTGTCAGGGTCCGGCCTTCGAAAATACGCTCGTACGCGAGCACGTGCGGAATGCCGGTGTCCAGGAAGCGGATATCGCCTTCCGAAATGACGTCGTATTCCTTGCGGAGCCGGATGAGCCTCCTGTAGTAATGTAGGATGGATTCCGGATCTGCTTCCGCCGCTTCCACATTGATGGTTCTGTAGTTGTCGGTTACGCCGATCCAGGGGGTGCCGGTGGTAAATCCCGCGTTCGGCGTGCCATCCCACTGCATCGGGGTACGTCCGTTGTCGCGGGCGCGGTTCGCCAGGACTTCCAGCGCTTCTTCTTTGGTAGACCCGCCGTCTAAAAGGATCTTGTAATAATTCAGACACTCGACGTCGCGGTATTCCTCGATGGAATGGAAGTGGGCATTGGTCATGCCGATCTCCTCGCCCTGGAAAATGTAAGGTGTGCCGCGAAGCAGGTGAACAAAGGTTCCGAGCATTTTCGCCGACCTGTCGTGATATTTTCCTTCATCCCCGAAACGGGAGACGACGCGCGGCTGGTCGTGATTGCACCAGAAGACAGCGTTCCATCCGCCGTGCGACGCCATTTCCTCCTGCCAGTCGCGGAACAGGGTCCGGAGCATTTCGTAGTCCGGCGCCATGAGGGTCCATTTGTTGTTGTCCTTATAATCCACTTTAAGATGGTGGAAGTTGAAGCACATGGACAGCTCGTGATTTTCCGGCGCTGAGTAACGGATGCAGTCTTTGATGTTGGTCGAGGCCATTTCACCTACCGTAACGAGAGATTCGATTCCGGTGTCCGTGACCATCTCGCGGATGAATTCGTGGACGTGTCTGCCGTCTCTGCAGTAACGGTGGCCGGGGCCTCCGCCCGTAAATTCCGCCGGCTTGGAGATGAGATTGAGAACGTCAAAACGGAAGCCGCGAACGCCTTTTCCTTTCCAGAACCGGATGATCTCCTTAAGCTCCTCGCGGACGCGGGGATTTTCCCAGTTGAGATCGGGCTGCTTCGGGTCAAAGAGATGCAGATACCATTTTCCGAGAGAGGGAACATACTCCCATGCCGGACCGCCGAAGCTGCAGGTCCAGTCTGTCGGGGCCTGCCCGTCTTTTCCGTCCCGGAAAATGTAATAATCCATGTATTCCGGATCACCGGTAAGCGCTTTCCGGAACCATTCGTGCTCATCCGAAGTATGGTTGAAGACCATATCGAACATAAAGCCCATGCCGAGCGCTTCCGCTTCGGCTATCATTGCCTCGCATTCTTCCATTGTGCCGAACTGAGGATTTACCCCGCGATAATCGGCCACATCGTAGCCGTTATCGACCATTGGGGAAGGGAAAAACGGGGTGACCCAGATGAGATCGACTCCGAGACTTTTCAAATACGGAAGTTTGGAACGGATTCCGTTCAGATCTCCGATTCCGTCTCCGTCGGAGTCGCAGAACGACTTGATGTAAATCTGATAGACTGTTGAGCTCTTAAAATCCATTTTTTCAGTCCTTTTCTTACTGTTTCATAAGGGGCAGTACCAAAGGCAGGGTACTGCCCTGATTATAATAGATTATTCCGCTCTGGCAATAACAGAACTGCCTGCAGTAACGTCAAGACCGGCATCAAATTTGAAATTCCCGTATCCGCCGTCGTCGGTGATGACCATCATTGTGGTCATCGGGTGGCCTGCAGCTTTGATCTTTTCGGGATCGAAGGTGATGAGCTGCTGACCTGCTTTGACGCGGTCGCCCATCTTTACATGAATATCGAAGCCGTCACCGTGCATTTCCACAGTATCAAGACCGATGTGCAGCAGGATCTCAATGCCGTTGTCGAGGGTAAGGCCGATGGCGTGATTGCCGTCGTCCATGGTCAGAGATACGGTCGCGTCCGCCGGAGCGAGCACATCGCAGCTGGTCGGCTCGATGGCGATGCCTTCGCCGAGGACTTTTTCGGCAAATGTCTGATCCGGAACATCTTCGATCGCAACGGTCTTGCCGGTCAGGAATGCCTTGAAATCAACGGGAGCGTGCGCCGCGACTGCAGCGGCTTTGGCTTCTTCCGCTTCTTTGGCGGCTGCTTCTTCTTCCGCTTCTTTCGCTACGGCGAGAGCCGTTTCTTTGTCGATGCCTTTTCTCTTACCGACAATATATGTAAGAGCGAACGGAACGACAACAGCAATCACCATGCAAAGAGCAAACTGGCCGATATATGCCGGCTGGATCGACAGGATGCCGGGAAGTCCGCCGACGCCGATCGCGCTCGCCGTGACGGATGTCGCGGTACAGACGATGGCAGCGATGCAGGAACCGATCATACCGCAGATAAACGGGAACACATATTTCAGGTTGATACCGAACATAGCCGGTTCTGTGACGCCGAGGTAGCAGGAGATGCAGGAAGGAACATTAAGTTCCTGCGCTTTAGCGCTTCTGCGCTGCAGGCCGATCATGCCGAGAACAGCGCTGCCCTGTGCGATATTGCTCAGTGCGATCATAGGCCAGAGCATCGTTCCGCCGTAGTCGGAGATGAGCTGAAGGTCGATCGCGTTGCTCATGTGGTGCAGGCCCGTGATGACCAGCGGGGCGTAGAAGAATCCGAATACTGCGCCGAACAGGACCCGCAGGGAGCCGCTGATGCCGGCATAGACCACAGAGGAGATCGCTGCGCCGATTTTCCAGCCGATCGGTCCGAGAACAAAATGCGCTGCCATGACTGCAAGGAGGAGTGAGCAGAAGGGGACGAGGATCATGGAGAGCACTTTCGGAACTATTTTCTTAAAGAAGCGTTCCAGATAAGCAAGTGTAAATGCAGCGAGGATCGCCGGGATGACCTGTGCCTGATAGCCGATCATGTTGACTTTGATGAAGCCGAAGTTCCACTGATTGACCGTGCCGTTCGCGAGAGCTTCCGCGACGCCGTAAGCATTGGTCAGCTGGCCGGATACAAGTGTGAGACCGAGGACAAGACCGAGCATCTCGGTGCCGCCCATCTTTTTCATAACGGTCCAGCAGATACCGACGGGGATACCGACATGGAAGACCGCTTCACCGAGCAGCCACAGGAAATGATCAACGCCTGCCCAGAACTGGCTCTGGGAAACGAGCGTCTGTCCGCCGAAAATCGCCAGAGAGTCGATGACGTTACGGAAACCGAGAATAAGACCGCCGACAACGATGGCGGGGATCAGGGGAGCGAAGATCTCGGCGATCGAGGTCATGAGACGCTGCAGAAGATTCTGATTCTGTTTGGACATACTCTTGACTTCCGCTTTCGATACTCCGGAGACACCGGAAACAGCAGTAAAGTCATTGTAGAAATCCGCAACTTCATTGCCGATGATGACCTGGAACTGACCGGCCTGTGTAAAGGTACCTTTGACCGACGGAATCGCTTCGATTCTCTGGATATCCGCTTTCTTCGGATCGACCAGAACATAGCGCATTCTGGTAATGCAGTGGGAGACAGCGGCGATATTATCTCTGCCTCCGATTGCCGCCAATAATTCTTTGGCGTCATCAGTAAATTTGCCCATGTTTTCCTCCTTCGTGAACAGCAGGCTTGTTTAAACAAGTAACTGTGAAATATCATAACTTGTTTAAACAAGAAAGTCAAGAGAAGAGAAAAATAATAGTGCACAAACTTTTTTTGGGCAGTTTGTACACTATGCCTAAATCGTATGGAGCGTTCAGAGAAGCATCTCCGGTTTTCTCTGCGCGACCTCATAAAAAACAAAACGGTCGGGACGGTGGCGGGAGCAGGTGAATTCAAACTGGATCCCGTCTTTATTGAAGGTCTGGCTGCTTACCTGTGCGACAGCCTGATAGCCCTTGAGATCCATGTACTGTTCATCGAGAGCAGTCGGATGCTCGACAGTGTATTTTCGGCGTGTGGTCACGATGGTTTCGCCGAGGGTATTTTCCATATATTCATAGATCGAACCGGCGGCGATTTCAGAAGTCAGTCCCTTCAGAACCTCCTTCAGAAAATAGTTGTGGTCAATGATCTGTGCCTCGCCGCCGAGATACCGGACGCGGATCACATGGTAGACGGGAGCGCCTTCCGGAAAGCCGGTCAGGAGCGAATCCTCCCGGCTGACGATCATCTCTTCAAAACAGATCACTTTTGTGGACAGCGGGAGATGATTTCTTTCCGCCGCTTCCTTCATGCTCTCGATCCCGCTGATGGAAAACTGCGTCTGTTCCGTTTTCCGGTAGATGACGATGACACCCTTGCCGTGGACGCTCTGCACGTAGCTCTCCTCCGCGAGCTGCCGGATCGCCCGGCGGACGGTATTGCGGGAGCAGTCGTACATTTCGATCAGTTTGTGCTCAGACGGCAGAGCCTGCTGGAAAGAGTATTCGCCGCTCTCGATCGCGCGGCGAAGGCTGTGGTAAATGGCACCGTATTTTGCTGCTGGCATAGATGTCCTCCTTTAATGTCGGGGCAGTTTCATATGGTAGTATGTTTAAACAAGTTAATAGTAACATGCGGAGTATATATTGGTCAAGGAGGCGGGGCCAATGGGGACGGTTCTCTTTGCCCCTCTTTGGACCCTGCTTCTTGCAAATGACGGATCGTTTGTGCTATGATACAAAAGGTTTTTTTAATTGCTCTGTCTTGCGGCTTAACACACCACAAGGCAGGTTTTTTACAGGGAAAATCTATGTTCCGGATGTGGGGAAAGCTCTTTAAAGACAATCACATGACGGCGGATCATGTCGCGGAAGACAGCTCGGACGATACGAGAACTCATAAGGTCTTCCGTGCTCTCGAGGAGATCTGCCTGACATTTGACCTCATGCAGCCGATCTGGCTTGACAAAAATATCAGGGAGTTCCAGCGCCTTGCGAAGACGAGATTCCATGAGGACAGCTTTGTGGAGACCGTTCCGTTTGATTATCTGGAAATTCAGGTCATAGAAGAATAGACGACGAACCAGCCAAAGCCCGAACACGGACAGAAGAAGATGCCGGCCGCAGAACCTGCGGCCGGATATATGTATATAGAAACGGAGAGTGAACAGAATGCATGACAGACTGACAAGAAGCGATATCGCGAAAATGGAGGAAGAGATCGAGCACCGCAAGCTTGTGACCCGCGTCGAACTGAACAGGGCGATCGCGGAAGCCAGGGCACAGGGCGATCTCAGCGAAAACTTTGAATACCACGCCGCGAGAAGAGAGAAGAGCCAGAATGAGAGCCGGATCGCCTATCTGGAAGCGATGGTGCAGACGGCCATAGTGATCGACGACACCGCGAGTGAAGGCGACGAGGTCGCCATCAACAAACCGGTCGATGTTTATTTCCCGGATGACGACGAGACGGAGACTTTCCGCCTTGTGACCACGATCCGGGGCAATTCCCTCAAGGGGCTCATCAGCATCGATTCCCCGATCGGAAAAGCAATCATCGGCCATCACGAGGGGGAGACGGTCCACGTTATGATCAATGAGAACGCGGGCTATGATGTAGTGATCAAGAAGGTATATGCTGCCGCTGACGACTCGGAGGATACGATCAAAGGATTCTGAGCAAAACTGCGATTATGCGTAATTGTACACACAATTATACACAATTATAACTTATAGTGGGAAAATAAAAACTTATAACGCCAAAAAGACTAAAAATAATGATTGACAATCCACTATTGCTCTGCTAATATGAGTTCAACGAAAGGAACTGAAGAAGTAAGCGGTCAGAAAAATAAAGAAAAAGACAATATTCGGAAGCAAGACCGCAGAAAACGAAACCAGTTCAGTCCGGTGAAGCAATAAAAAGAAATGAATCAATTCGAAGATCAAAGGAGAGAGGATTTTCAGTCCGGACAAACGTAAGCAGGCAGCCCAGAACAGTGGGCAAAACAGAGGAGGTGGTTCCCATGGGAACTAAAGAAGAACCGATCTACGGAACTCCTCAATATGGAAAAAGCAGAATCCGGTGATTCCCGAAAAAGAAGTCCGTCCCGAGCGAAGCCGTCACTAGCGAAGGCAAATAAAAACCCGTAAAGAAGGGAAGTATTACAGGGACAGGAAGCATCCGAACCGGAAGGCCATATTGAGTTTCATCTGCTAAAGGGTCTCATACAAGAATAGAAGGAATTCTTAATACAATATCTGGAAGATCTGAAAGGCAAAGCCCTTGCGATCATACATTTAAAGGAATGACCCCCTTTACCAAACGGATGTGAAACTTCCAAGCCGCGATTTCGACTTGTCGGCCGGACGGGAATATATAATTTTAAATGTTAAATAATTAAATAGCAGGAGAAAAGCAGGTATTGAGAAAAATCCGATACCTGCTTTTTTTGCGCGTAAGGCTCAAGCCGTGCGGAATACCAGGAGGGAGGCAGCGTCGAGTGCCCGCATTCGTAAGCTGCCTCCCTCCTGGTATTCCATAGGGCGCAGCCCGCGACTCACAGATCGCGGAGCGATCTGTGAGTGCACGGCTTGAGCCTTGAGAAATGCTGCGGCAGATCGCGGAGCGATCTGTGAGTGCATGACATGAGGGGAGATGCTGCCGCGATCTGTGAGTGCATTTATGTACACAAATAAACAACAAAGTGTTGTGTTTTGCTCATCATTTTCAAACGTATTATTCATAGACTTTCGTCATGTTTTAAGGTATTATCTTCTATAGTGTATTTTTTAACATGGCATTATTATATCCAAATATACCGGATTTATTCAAACCATGGCAGAAACACGGAAAATGCACTCTGCGCAAAGGGAACACGATAATCTAGCAACGGGAAGTGAAAGGACGTGATCCATTGATCGAGGAAACTGTAAAAGCCGTAAAAGAAGCAGAAGCCTCTGCGAAGGAAATGATCGCCAAAGCGAAGGAAGAAGCCGCGGAGATCGTGAAGGATGCCGAAGGCAAAGCGGAAGCTATGAAGGCGGATGCCG
Organism: Lachnospiraceae bacterium; assembly: GCA_015057835.1. Taxonomy (GTDB): domain Bacteria; phylum Bacillota; class Clostridia; order Lachnospirales; family Lachnospiraceae; genus Chordicoccus. Next base: position 27,255 of record SVDL01000011.1, on the reverse strand, counting down.
CCGAAAAAGCAAAGGAGACCACGGCACAGCGCCTTGCGGCAGCGGAAGAGGAAGGAAAGAAGCTTCTGGCTGCATCGGAAGAAGAGTCGAAACACAGCATTGAGGCTCTGAAACTGGTGGCAGGCAATAATGAGCAGGCTGCCATTGAGACCGTTCTCCGCAAGCTGATCTGAGAAACGGCCCGCAGATTCTCTGCTGCACACTTGAAATCTGCATGTCAGGATCAGCGGCCTGAAATCTGCATCTATGAATCAGCGGTTAACCCCCTTAAGGGGAAATATAAAAGAGAAAGGAGGAATGCTCCTATGGCAATTCTGCAGATGCGGCAGATCGATATCTGCGCGCTGAAGAGCGATCGAAAGAAGATCATGGAAAAACTGCAGTCGATGGGCGTTGTGGAAGTCGCCCCGATGAAGGCCGAAGAAGGGCTGGAGCGTATGGATACGCAGACAGCGCGGCAGCAGTTTGACAGGACCGTCCAGCAGCTCGAACAGGCGCTCGGTGTATTGGACGAATACGCGCCGCAAAAGCAGTCGCTGCTGGCGTCGTTCGCGGGAAAAGAAGTGATCGAAAGACAGGATCTTATGGTCACGATCCACAAACGCGACAAGACGGTGGACAAAGCCGGCAGCATCGTCAAAAAAGCGAAGAGCATTGCCGAAAACAAGGCACAGATCCAGAAACTCGAAAATCAGATCGAATTTCTGCGTCCGTGGCAGAGCCTCGGAATTCCGATGAATTACAAAGGCACCGAAAAAACAGCGGTGTTTATCGGAACGATGCCGGCCGGAACCGAGATGGAAGCGGTCTATAAACTGATCGCGGAGAAATGCGAGGGCGATGTCCCCTGCGATGTCAACATCATCGGGGGTGACCAGGACGGCGTCAATCTTGCTGTCATGTGCCTTAAGGAAAATGAGAAAGAGGTGGAGGACGCGCTCCGGAGCGGCGGATTTGCCCGCCCGAGCCAGCCGACGCACCGCGTACCTTCCGACAAGATCGACCGGCTCGGAAAACAGATCGAAGAGCTGAAGGAGAAAAACGGCAAACTCGAACAGCAGATTAAAGACATGGCCAAAGACCGGGAGGAACTGAGGCGCGCAAGTGATTATTTCCGCACAAGATCGGAAAAATACGCGGCCTACAGCAATACTTCCCAGTCGGAAAGCGTTTTCTTCATGCACGGATATGTGCCGGAAGAAGCGGCGCCCGCGGTCGAGAAGGTGATCGGCGAGGAATTCGGCGCAGCGGTGGAGATCTCCCCGCTTGACGAAGATGATCCGGGTCCGACGCTCCTTCGGAACAATAAGTTCTCAGAGTCGGTCGAAGGCGTACTGGAGTCCTACGGACTTCCTACCAAAGGCCATGTGGACCCGAGCTTTATCATGTCGTTCTTCTACGTGATCTTCTTCGGAATGATGTTCTCCGACGGAGGATACGGCATCATCATGCTGGCTGTGTGCGGCATCGTACTTCTGAAGTACGGGAAGACCCTTTCGGAGAGCCTTCACAAGATGGTGAAACTGTTCTTCTGGTGCGGCATATCAACGGCGTTCTGGGGATTCATGTACGGGAGCTTCTTCGGCGACGTGATCGATGTAATCGGGAGGACGTTCTTCGGATATACCGGAGAGGGACCGATCCTGAAACCGCTCTGGTTTGAGCCGATGGCGGAACCGATGAGACTGCTCGTGTGGTGCATGTTCTTCGGACTGATCCACCTGTTCTTCGGTCTCGGCATCAAGGGATGGGAATACCTGAAGGCGAAGGATTATGTCGGTTTTGTGAGCGACATCCTTTCCTGGTTCCTGTTCATCATCGGACTCATCCTGCTGCTTCTGCCGTCCGATCTTTTCGGATCGATCGCGGGAGAGGCCTTCGACTTCTCCGGACTTGCGGCATACGGAACCGTCGCGAAAGTCCTGACGCTGATCGGGCTTGCCCTGATCCTCGTCATGCAGGAGAGAAGCCAGAAGAACTGGGTCCTGCGCATTCTTCTGGGTGCGTATGACGTTTACGGCGTCTCGGGATGGCTCTCGGACGTACTGTCCTATTCGAGACTTCTCGCCCTCGGCCTTGCCACCGGCGTCATCGCCCAGGTCATCAATATGATGGGCAGCATGGGCGGAAAGACCGTGTTCGGCGTGATTATGTTTATTATCGTCTTTATAGTTGGCCACGCGCTGAATTTCGCGATCAACGTACTCGGCGCTTACGTTCATACAAACCGTCTTCAGTTCGTCGAATTCTTCGGCAAGTTCTATGACGGCGGCGGAAGGCCTTTCAAAGCATTTCAAACAGCAAATAAATATACGGAAATCAAGGAGGAGAGATAATCATGAATTTAGGTATGGCTTTTGCATTATTGGGAGCAGCTCTGGCATCCGGTCTTGCAGGATGGGGTTCGGCAAAAGGTGTCGGCATCGCCGGTCAGGCGGCAGCCGGAGTCGTTTCGGAAGATCCGTCTCAGTTCGCTAAGGTCCTGATCCTTCAGCTTCTGCCCGGTACACAGGGTATCTACGGACTTCTGGTCGCGTTCATCACGCTTTCCCAGATCGGCGTTCTCGGCGGAACGGCCATCACGGATGTACCGACTGGCCTTATGTATTTCGCAGCGTGCCTTCCGATCGCTCTCGCCGGCCTTGGCTCCGCGATCTATCAGGGAAAAACTTCTGCAGCTTCCATCGGCCTCGTAGCGAAGAAGCCGGATCAGTTCGGTAAAGCAATGCTGTTCCCGGCGATGGTTGAGACGTACGCGATCCTCGCACTCCTGGTCTCCATCCTCGCAGTTACCAATATCCGCTGATAACCCGCAGACGAAGGAAGGAAATACGATATGGCTGGACTTGATAAAATTTTAAGTCAGATCACGGCGGAAGCGCAGGAAAATGCAGCCGTCCTGAGACGTGACGCAGAAGGCCAGGCAGCGCAGATCCTCGAAAATGCGAAAGCGGAAGCAGAGAAGATCACGATTAATGCCGGAGAAGAGGCGGAGAAGGAAGCGGGAAAGACGATCCAGCGCTACCAGTCCATGGCGGACACACAGCGCAAGCAGGCGTTTCTCGCATCCAAGCAGTCCATGATCTCCGAATGCATCGCTAAAGCAAAGGATATGATCCTTGGGCAGGACGACGCGCCCTATTTCGGGATGATCGCGAAACTGCTCGGGGACAGGCTGCAGGCCAAAGACGGAATACTGTATCTTTCCGAGAAGGATAAAAAACGCATTCCGGCCGGGTTCATTGAGAAACTCGCCGGAGAGGCTGCCAAAAAGGGCGGTACGCTTGCCCTTTCGGACAAAGCTGCGGATATTGACGGCGGATTCGTGCTCGCTTACGGCGGCATTGACGAGAACTGTTCGGTCAGCGCCCTGTTTGAGGAGAACGCGGAGGAGCTGTCGGATACCGTCGGAAAGATGTTATTTTCGTAAAGGAAGGATAAGGAGAAACGAATGTCAGAGCTTAATTACGCGTATGCGGTCGCCAGGATCCGTGTCCTGGAAAAGTATCTGCTTTCTGATTCCGATATCGAACAGATGATTGCGATGCCGTCCGACGCCGCGGTCCTTACCTTCCTGAAAGAGAGAGGATGGGGCGACGAGAGCAGCGCTCACGAGACGCCGGAGACAGTGCTCTCCGAGGAACTGGCAAAGACGAACGCGCTTGTCCGGGAACTGAAAGTGGAACCGGAAGTGCTCGAAGTCTTTTCCTACCAGGAGATGTTCCATAACCTGAAAGCAGCGGTCAAAGAAGCCTGCAGTCAGGACACACATCCAGGCATCTTTCTTGAATCTGCGGATTACGGCCGTGAGAAAATGCTCCGGATCGTACAGGAGCAGTCATTTGACGAGCTGCCCTCCCACATGAAAAAATGCGCGGAAGAGGCATTTCAGACGCTCCTTCACACAAGAGACGGACAGCTCTGCGATATCATCATCGACCGCGCGACGCTGGAAGCGATCGCGGAGACCGGACGGAACGCGAAAGAAGCCATCGTCCGGGACTATGCGGATATGTTTGTCTCGGTCGCGGATATCAAGATCGCAGTGCGCTCGGCAAATACCGGAAAAACCAGGGAATTCATGGAACGGGCCATGGTTTCGAGCCCGTCCGTGGACGCGAGAAGGCTGATACAGGCAGCCGCTTCGGGCAAGGACGAGGTGATCGCTTACCTCGCCGGAACCCGGTTCGCGGGGGCAGCGGAAGCGCTCAGCGAATCTCCCTCGGCATTTGAGAGATGGTGCGACAACCAGATCATCGAGATCATCAAGCCGCAGAAATACAACGCATTTTCTGCCGGCCCGATCGTTGCCTATAAACTGGCCAGGGAAAATGAGATCCGGATGGCCCGGATCATTCTGACGGCCAAGGCAAACGGACTGCCCGAATCGGCGATCCGGGAAAGGGCAAGGAAAATGTATGTATAGAATAGCGGTTATGGGAGACTATGACAGCATTTACGGCTTTGCGTCCCTCGGACTGGACATTTTTCCGGTCACGGACCGGGAAGAGGCCGGAAAGCTGCTGCACCGTCTTGCGGAAAGCGAATACGGAGTCATCTATATCACAGAAGGACTGGCTGCATTAGTTCAATCGGATATCGCGCGTTACGCGGACCGCATTATGCCGGCGATCATACTGATCCCGGGCGTTGCGGGCAACACGGGAGCGGGTATCCAGTCCGTCAAGAAGTCGGTCGAGCAGGCAGTCGGTTCCGATATTCTGTTCGGTAATGACTGACACATAAAAGGAGTACGAAGGCATGAGCAAAGGTGTTATCAAAAAGGTAGCAGGACCGCTTGTCATCGCTGAGGGCATGAGAGACGCGAACATGTTCGACGTCGTCCGTGTCAGTGAGCAGCGCCTGATCGGTGAGATCATCGAGATCCACGGTGACGAAGCGTCCGTGCAGGTATATGAAGAGACAGCAGGCCTCGGCCCCGGCGAACCCGTGGAGTCGACAGACGTCCCGCTGTCCGTGGAACTGGGCCCCGGCCTGATCAGCAGCATCTATGACGGCATTCAGCGCCCGCTGAACAAGATCATGGAAGTGACCGGAACGAACCGCCTGAAACGAGGCATCGAAGTTGCCGCACTGGACCGCGACGCGGAGTGGGAATTTGTCCCGACCGCGGCTGTCGGAGATGAACTCGAGGCCGGCGACATTTTCGGAACCGTTGCTGAAAATACGGTCGTCACCCAGAAGATCATGGTTCCCTACGGCATCAAAGGCAAGGTCAAAGAGATCAAGAGCGGAACCTTCAAAGTAGAAGATATCGTCTGCGTGCTGGAAACAGCGGACGGTGACAAAGAGCTGTCCATGATGCAGAAATGGCCGGTCCGTCAGGGACGTCCGTATGCGCGGAAACTCCCGCCGGATATGCCTCTCATCACCGGTCAGCGCGTTATCGACGCGTTCTTCCCGATCGCGAAGGGCGGCGTCGCGGCGATCCCGGGCCCGTTCGGCTCCGGCAAGACCGTCACGCAGCATCAGCTCGCGAAATGGGCGGAAGCGGATATCGTCGTTTACATCGGCTGCGGCGAGCGCGGAAATGAGATGACCGACGTTCTGAACGAGTTCCCGGAACTGAAGGACCCGAAGACGGGCGAATCCCTGATGAAGAGAACCGTTCTGATCGCCAATACATCCGATATGCCGGTTGCGGCCCGTGAAGCTTCCATTTACACAGGCATCACGATCGCGGAATATTTCCGTGACATGGGTTACTCTGTAGCGCTGATGGCGGACTCCACTTCCCGCTGGGCGGAAGCGCTCCGTGAGATGTCCGGACGTCTTGAGGAAATGCCCGGTGAAGAAGGTTACCCGGCGTACCTCGGATCCCGTCTCGCGCAGTTCTATGAGAGAGCAGGCCGCGTCATCACCCTCGGCAAGGAAGGCCGGGAGGGCGCGCTGTCCGCGATCGGCGCCGTATCGCCGCCAGGCGGTGATATTTCCGAACCGGTCTCCCAGGCGACGCTCCGTATCGTCAAGGTGTTCTGGGGACTGGATGCGTCCCTCGCCTATCAGAGACATTTCCCGGCGATCAACTGGCTGACCAGCTACTCGCTGTACCTTGATTCCATGACGAAGTGGTTCGACGAAAATGTCGCCCCGGACTGGATCACCACAAGACAGGCACTGATGTACCTTCTGCAGGAAGAGGCTTCCCTCAACGAAATCGTCAAGATGGTCGGTATGGACGCCCTTTCTCCGCAGGACCGCCTGAAGATGGAAGCCGCGCGCTCCATCCGTGAGGACTTCCTGCACCAGAACTCCTTCGACGAGATCGATACCTACACCTCGACGAAGAAACAGTATTACATGATGAAACTGGTCAATGCGTTCTATGTCAAAGGCGCGGAAGCCCTGAAAGAAGGCGCGGATATCAATGACCTTGTCAAGATGGACGTCCGTGAAGCCATCGGCCGCTTCAAATATACGCACGAGGAAAATATCGACGCGGAATATGAACGTGTAAACGAAGAACTCGCCGTCGAGATCGCAAATGCAGTAAAGAAGGAGGACCGGTGATATGTCAAGAGAATACAGGACCATCCAGGAGGTCGCAGGACCCCTTATGTTAGTCAAGGGCGTCGAAAATGTCGCCTTTGATGAGCTGGGCGAGATCGAGCTTGCCAACGGCGAGAAGCGCCGCTGCCGCGTTCTTGAAATTGACGGCTCCAACGCGCTTGTACAGCTGTTCGAGAGCTCCACAGGCATCAACCTTTCCAACAGTAAAGTCCGCTTCCTCGGACGCTCGATGGAACTCGGCGTTTCCGAAGATATGCTCGGCCGCGTCTTCGACGGCCTCGGCCGCACCATCGACGACGGCCCGGAGATCCTTCCGGAAGCGAGACTGGACGTAAACGGCCTGCCGATGAATCCGGCGGCGCGCGCGTATCCGTCCGAGTTCATTCAGACGGGCGTCTCCGCGATCGACGGTCTGAACACTCTGGTCCGCGGACAGAAGCTGCCGATCTTCTCGGCTTCGGGTCTTCCGCACGCGAACCTCGCCGCGCAGATCGCGCGTCAGGCGAAGGTGCGCGGGACTGATGAACCGTTCGCGGTCGTATTTGCCGCGATGGGCATCACCTTCGAAGAAGCGAACTTCTTCATTGAATCGTTCCGTGAGACCGGCGCGCTGGACAGAACCGTTCTGTTCATCAACCTGGCAAATGACCCGGCGGTAGAACGTATCTCCACCCCGAAGATGGCGCTGACCGCTGCGGAATATCTGGCATTTGAAAAAGATATGCACGTTCTGGTCATCCTGACGGATATCACGAACTACGCGGACGCGCTGCGTGAAGTTTCCGCAGCCCGTAAAGAGGTTCCGGGACGCCGCGGCTATCCGGGCTACATGTACACCGACCTTGCGACGATGTATGAGCGCGCCGGACGTCAGAGAGGCAAGAAGGGCTCGATCACGATGATCCCGATCCTGACCATGCCGGAAGACGACAAGACCCACCCGATCCCCGACCTTACCGGTTACATCACCGAGGGCCAGGTCATCCTGTCCCGTGAGCTGTACCGCAAAGGCGTTGTGCCGCCGATCGACGTTCTGCCGTCGCTGTCACGTCTGAAAGATAAAGGTATCGGCAAGGGCAAGACCCGTGAAGACCATGCGAGCACGATGAACCAGCTGTTCGCGGCCTATGCGCGAGGCAAAGACGCGAAAGAACTTATGGTCATCCTCGGCGAAGCCGCGCTGACCGATATCGACCTTCTGTACGCGAAGTTTGCGGATGAGTTCGAGACGAGATATGTTTCCCAGGGCTATGACACAGACCGCTCCATCGAGGAGACGCTGGATCTTGGCTGGGAACTGCTCCGGCTCCTGCCGCGCTCCGAGCTGAAACGTATCAGTGAGGATATGCTGAAGGAATACTACGACAAATAATCGTTTTATGACCGGATTCTCTCCGCGCCTTACGGTGCGGAGGGGCTGACGGCCTTGAAGGCACGCAAAGACAGAAGGAATGAGGTGATTTACATTGCCGGGACAACAGATCATCCCGACCCGTATGGAGCTGTCGAGGCTGAAGAAAAAGCTCGCGACGGCCATGAAGGGCCACAAATTATTAAAAGATAAACGAGATGAACTGATGCGGGAATTCCTCGACCTCGTCCGGGTCAACATGGAACTTCGGAAAACCGTGGAAGCGGGGATCCGCTCCGCCAATACCAACTTCGTCATCGCGAAGGCCGGTATGTCGGAGGAGACCCTTCGGACAGCGCTTATGGCGCCCAAGCAGGAAGTATACCTTCAGCAGGAAGCGAAGAACGTCATGAGCGTCAATATTCCGGTGCTGGATTTCAAGACCAGGACCGCGGATGAAAATGACATTTATTCGTACGGATTTGCCTTTACATCGGCGGATCTCGACGGAGCGGTCAAATCCCTGTCCGATATTTTCCCGCAGATGCTGAAGCTGGCGGAATGTGAAAAATCCTGTCAGCTGATGGCGGCGGAGATCGAAAAGACCAGACGCCGCGTCAACGCGCTGGAGCATGTTATTATTCCGGAGACACAGTCCGCGATCAAATACATCTCCATGAAACTCGATGAAAATGAACGAAGCACGCAGATCCGGCTCATGAAGGTCAAGGATATGGTGCTTGAGGATGCGCACAAGTATTCGGAAAAGGCCTGAATCAGGAAAAACCGGCTTGAAGCCGTAAGAACAGGCCTGATAAAACCCCGGATACGCCCTGATCACAGTGCGCGGAAACCACAGTTATTTTTGCTCATGAAGAAAAGAATACTGAAAATACTGATTCTTCTGGCGGTCTTCATCGCGGGGAACCAGTTATTCGCAGCAGTCATGAACAGTCAATCGACAGAGAGTGCGTCGGATCTTCCCGATCCGACGCTTCCTGTCGTCTATATCAATATCGAAGGCGTGAGCGTCAACAAGATGCAGGGCTACACGATGGAGATGGACGGAACGCAGATCCGGGACAGCATTATCCCGCTCACGACGGACCGCACGATCACGCTTTCCTACAAGGCATTCGGCAACAAAGTGGACTCCGTATCCTATGAGGTGATCACGCCCGATACGGGAGAACGCATTGAAAATGCGAAGATCGGCAATTTCCGGGACGACGGCGACAGCAGGACGGCGACATTTACATTGACCCAGCCGATCCTCATGGACCGGGAATACCCGATCGTCTTTACGGTGCAGACCGGCGGAAGAGAGATCTATTATTATTCGAGGCTCCTGCAGAGAGCCGACCTTTTCGTCGGGCAGTACATTGATTTTGTCAACAGCTTTTATCAGACCTGCATCAACAAGCAGGCCGCGATGGAAGTTAACGCATATATTGAACCGGACGACACGGTCCCCAATAACAGTTTTGCCAACGTCAACATCCACTCGAGCCTCGAACAGATCACCTGGGGAACACTGAGCCCCCAGCTCTTCCGGAAGGCGATCCCCTGCATCAGGGAGATCAATCCCACTACCTGTTCGATGACATGCGATTACCTCATCAGTGCTCCGAATACGCGAGGCGTCACGGAGATCTACCATGTTTACGAATACTACAGGATGCGGTATTATAACTCGAGGATCATGCTTCTTGATTTCGAGAGGCAGGCGCTGCAGACGTACAACGGCACCGCCGGACAGATCTCGGCTTCGGGCGTCAATCTGGGCGTGAGCACGAGAGACGTCCAGTACGCCTCCAATGAGAGCGGCAATATCGTGGCATTTGTCCAGGACGGCGCGCTCTGGGAGTTCAACGGCAGCGCGGAGAAGCTCTCCTGCATTTTCACTTTCCACTCGGAAAAGGAAGGGAGCGACGAGCGCTGTGACAACAGCCATTACGACGTGCAGATCATCCGCGTCGCCGAGAACGGAGATGTGGATTTTGCCGTTTACGGCTATATGAGCCGGGGCATTCACGAGGGAAAAATGGGCGTCAGCCTGTGCCACTACTCGAGCCAGAGAGTCAATGTAGAGGAAAAACTGTTTGTCCCCTACAACGGCTCGGGGGAGATTCTGAAGAGAAATGTCGAGAAGCTCTCCTATCTCAACGAAAGAGGAAATTATTTCCTTTATATGGGCGACTGCCTGTACTCGTTTGACACCGACACCCGCCACGCGGAACTGCTCCTCGAGGGAATCCGGGACGACTGCTTCGCGGCGGCGAAATCCGGACGGTTCGCGGCCTGGACGGAGGAAATGGATCCCAACAGCGGTCGTACGATCGTGATGATGAATTTCGACACGGAGAAGACCAAGCGCATCCGCGCCGGCAATGGCCTCTATGTGCGGACCATCGGATTTATCAATGACGATCTCATTTACGGGACCGCGGCGGAGGCTGATCTTCGGAAGACACCGAGCGGATCGGTGGTATTTGCCATGAAACAGGTCACGATCACCTCTTTTGACGATTCGGAGAAGAAAGAGTATAATCCGGAAGGTCTGTGGATCCGGGACGTGGAGATCCAGGAAGGCCTGATCGAGTTCACGAGGATCCGGTTCGACGGCCAGCAGTATCAGGAAGATACGACCGACGACATCATGAACAACAAGCAGATGAATGTCTCCAAAGTAAAGCCGGACGCGTCCAATACGAGCCGGCAGGGAACCATCATCACGCTTGTCATGCCTACGCCGAATACCAATATCGCGCCTCTTGTATCCTACGGAAAGCTCCGCACGGCGACACAGAACGTGTCGGTGACGCCGCCGGAGGGCAGGAGAAATGAGGACGAGAAATACTTCATTTACGGAAACGGCGGACTGCTCGAGATCAGCATGGATCCGGGTTACGCCGTGAGGACCGCGGACGATCATTTCGGAACGGCCATGGACGAGCAGGGCAGATATATCTACGAGCGCGCCAACAAATCTTCCAAGGCGGAGCTCGGAAATGAGGACATCCCGGAGACCATGCTCAGCGGCTCCCTGGACATCAGTGAACTCGGAGCGGGACAGGAAGGCATCCGGATCCTGGATCTGAGCGGATGCACGCTCCAGCAGGTGCTCTATGAGGTCAGCCGCGGCAATGCGGTGAGAGCGCGGACGGAAGACGGCGGCAGCGCGCTGATCGTCGGCTACGATCCGTACAATACCCTGCTTTACAACGAGACGACAGGGGAGCATTATTATTACGGAATCAATGACAGCACGGCGCTGTTCCAGGCGGGCGGCAATGTGTTCGTGAGCTATCTGGAAGACAAGGCCACGATGAAGCAGTGAGATATTTTATTTAATATAGAGGAGGCAGATATGCAGAAATTGACGGAAGTGAGGACTCTGTTCAGGGAGACAGAGCGCTTTATCGACCAGAAAGTGACGGTCGGCGGATGGGTCCGCTCGATTCGGGATTCGAAAACGTTTGGGTTTATGGTTCTGAATGACGGAACTTATTTCAATACCCTGCAGGTCGTTTTCCATGATGCCATGTCCAATTTTGACGAGATCCGCCGCCTCAATGTCGGCGCGGCCGTGATCGTGACAGGAACTCTCGTCGCGACGCCGCAGGCAAAACAGCCCTTTGAGATCCAGGCGGACACGATCGAAGTCGAAGGCGCGTCCACGCCGGATTATCCGCTGCAGAAGAAACGCCACACGCTGGAATTCCTGCGCACGATGCCTCATCTTCGCCCGCGCACGAACACATTCCAGGCGGTGTTCCGCGTCCGCTCCCTGATCGCTTACGCGATTCATAAATTCTTCCAGGAGAGAGATTTTGTCTATGTGCACACGCCCCTGATCACCGGATCGGATGCCGAGGGTGCCGGCGAGATGTTCCAGGTCACCACGATGGACCTCGAGAATATTCCGAAAAATGAGGACGGCAGCATTCGCTACGAAGAAGATTTCTTCGGGAAAATGACGAATCTCACGGTTTCCGGACAGCTGAACGGGGAGACATTTGCCCAGGCATTCCGCAATATCTACACCTTCGGACCGACATTCCGCGCCGAAAATTCCAACACGACCCGCCACGCGGCGGAGTTCTGGATGATCGAGCCGGAGATCGCATTTGCCGACCTCGAAGATGATATGCAGCTTGCGGAGGACATGCTCAAATTCATTATCCGCTATGTTCTCGACAACGCTCCGGAAGAGATGGCATTTTTCAACAATTTCATCGACAAAGGGCTCATCGAGCGCCTGGAAGCCATTGAAAAGGCGAAATTCGGCCACGTGACCTACACGGAAGCCATCGAACTCCTGCAGAAAGCGGACGTGAAGTTCGAGTATCCGGTCAGCTGGGGCATCGACCTCCAGACGGAACACGAGAGGTATCTCACGGAACAGATCTTCAAGGGCCCGGTCTTCGTGACGGATTACCCGAAGGAGATCAAAGCCTTCTACATGAAGCTCAACCCCGACGGAAAGACCGTCGCGGCGATGGACTGCCTCGTTCCCGGCATCGGCGAGATCATCGGCGGCAGCCAGAGAGAGGACGATTTCGACAAGCTCCTCGCCCGCATCGAGGAACTGGGCATGAAGAAAGAGACCTACGATTTCTATCTGGATCTCCGCAAGTACGGCTCGACCCGCCACGCGGGCTTCGGCCTCGGCTTCGAGCGCTGCGTCATGTACCTGACCGGCATGGGCAATATCCGCGACGTCCTCCCGTTCCCGAGAACGGTCGGAAACTGCGAGCTGTAAGAGAACGGAGTTCCTGACAGGGATCAGAAACTGCAGGCTGTAAAGCAGCTAAGTTTCTGATAGTGATCGGAAATCGCGAATTAAATAAACCAGCTTTTCAGGAGGGACTGCCGGGCGGCAGCCCCTCTTGCGCGGGCAGGCCTGCGATAAAAATGTACAGAAATAAAAATACATATAAAGGATGAGTAGAAGTATGGAAAACAAGAACCTGTGGAGTATCCGGAGGAAAGAGCTCCATGACGTCGACAAATTTGCTGAAGAATTCAAGATGTTCATTTCGCGCTGCAAGACCGAGAGGGAATGCGTGGCGGATTTCACGGAACTCGCGAAAGCAAAGGGATTCAAGGACCTGAAGGATGTGATTGCTGACGGGACACAATTGGTTCCGGGAAGCAAGGTATACGCATCCCATATGGGAAAAACCATAATCTTTTTTGTCGTGGGCTCAGAGGATATTGAACACGGAATGAATATTACCGGCGCGCACATCGATTCACCGAGGCTTGATCTCAAGCCGAATCCGCTCTATGAGGAAGACGGTCTTGCGCTCCTCGAAACACATTATTACGGCGGCATCAAGAAATACCAGTGGGTGGCCTTACCCCTCGCACTGCACGGCGTTGTGTGCAAGAGAAACGGCGAAAAGATCGCCGTGACGATCGGGGAAAACCCGAAGGATCCGGTTCTTGGCGTTTCCGATCTTCTCATCCATCTCGCACAGAAACAGATGGAGAAGAAGGGCAGCGTCGTCGTGGAGGGCGAAGATCTCAATGCGATGGTCGGCAGCATTCCGCTTGACGGAGAGGAGAAGGAAGCGGTCAAAAAACACATTCTCTCAATTCTTTCCGAGAAATATGATTTTAACGAGAAGGATTTTCTTTCCGCGGAACTCACCCTGGTTCCCGCCGGCCCGGCAAGAGATTACGGCATTGACCGCAGCATGGTCATGGCTTACGGCCAGGACGACAAGGTCTGCGCCTATCCTGCTGTCCGCGCCATTGTGGATGTTCAGAATCCGCGTCACACCTGCTGCTGTATCCTCACCGACAAGGAAGAGATCGGCAGCGTCGGCGCGACCGGAGCGGAATCCCGTTTCTTTGAAAATTCTGTCGCAGAACTCATGAACGCGATGGGACAGTACTCCGAACTGAAACTGCGCCGTGTTCTCACGAATTCTCAGATGATCTCGGCGGATGTGACGGCTGCATTTGACCCGAATTATCCGGATGTCGAAGATAAGAAAAACTGCGCTTATGCCGGGCAGGGCATGGGCTTCAACAAATACACCGGCGCAAGAGGAAAAGCAGGATCCAGCGACGCCAACGCCGAATTTGTCGCGAAGATCCGCCGGATCATGGACGACGCCAATGTCAACTACAGCATCAGCGAACTCGGCAAAGTCGACGCGGGCGGCGGCGGAACGATCGCCTACCTCATGGCCAACTACGGCATGGACGTCATCGACTGCGGCGTCCCGGTCTTTAATATGCATGCGCCGTGGGAGATCTCAAGCAAGATCGATATTTATGAGACCTGGAAGGGGTATGAGGCGTTCTATCAGTATTGAGATGCCTGACGCTTTAAGAGTTTCAAAGCATTTTCTTGGAAATAAATAAGGAATGAAGCAAAAAAGACACCATATGGTGTCTTTTTTGCAGAAATCTTGCGTATATGCCACACGCCAACAAACTCAATACGCCGCGCGGTAAATCGCCTCCATATCCTCCACGCCGAGTTCGCGGACGCCTGCGCCGCCGATCTTGCGCTTGCCTTCGAAGGAGCATTTCCAGGCAAGTTCTTTGATCTGTTCATCGGTGGGCTGAATGCCGAGTTCGGTGAGAGAGCGGGGCATATTGACAGATGCGAGGAAGTCCTCGAATGCTTTGATGCCGCGAAGAGCAGTCTCATCGTCGTCAGCGCCCGGCTCAACGCCCATAACGCGGGTGGCAAATGTGACAAAGCGTTCCGGAAGATCCTTATAGACGTAACGAGCCCAGCTTGCCCAGACAGCGCCGAGGCCTGCGCCGTGGGCGACGTCGAACATGCCGCCCAGTTCATGCTCGAGCTGGTGGCAGGACCAGTCGCCGCGGGTTCCGCCGAGGTTCATGAGGCCGATATGAGAGAGAGATCCGCACCACATGATTTCCGAGCGTGCTTCGTAGTTGGTCGGATCCGCGAGGGCGACCGGGAGATATTTGATCATATTGCGGAGGAGCGCTTCCGACATGCCGAGGGTGATGTCGAGCGGCTTGGTCTGCTGGAAATAACGTTCCATCGTGTGCATCATGATATCAACGCTGCCGCTGGCGGTCTGATAAGCCGGAAGAGTATAGGTGAGTTCCGGATTCATGATCGCGAAGCGCGGACGGGCCATATCGTTATTGCAGGAGCGCTTCAGCCATCCTTCTTCATTTGTGACAACGGAAGAGTTGCTGGTCTCGGAACCTGCAGCGGCAATCGTGAGAATGACGCCGACCGGCGCGCAAGCCTTCGGAACAGCCTTGCCCATATAGAAATCCCATACATCCGCGACGTCGGGATTTGCGATGGCGTATGCGATCGCTTTTGCGGAGTCGATAACGGAGCCGCCGCCGATGGCGAGCAGGAAGTCGACATTTTCCTTCTTTGCGAGCTCAATGCCTTCATATACCTTGGAAAGACGGGGATTCGGGACGACGCCGCCGAGTTCGACGAAGTCAACGCCTGCTTCCTTCAGGGAGTCAAAAACTCTGTCCAGAAGTCCGGATTTCTTTGCGCTGGAAGAGCCGTAATGAACAAGAACCTTGCTGCAGCCCTGTTTTTTAACCAGCTCTCCGACCTGCTTTTCCGTGTCTTTGCCGAAAACAATGTCAGTCGGTGTGTAATGTTCAAAATTCAGCATATTTACTTCCTCCGTGAGAAAATACTAAAACATCTGAGTCAATTCTACCATTTACACAGGATTGAGGTCAATGTTATACTAAGTCTTAATCAGACGGGACCGGTGTTCCTTTACCGCGGCCCCTGATTGGAAGAACAGTAATCGGAGCAGTATCTTTCCCGAAAATGACAGAGGGAGAGACACTGCTTTTAAGGCATGACTGAAAACGGAAAACCATGAAAGAAAAAAGAAGAAGAATCGTTATGGCAGTGATCTGTGCCGTCATCATTTTATCGATGGTCCTGGCAATGATCGCACCGATGTTTGCGTGAGAAAGGGAGAAAAATCCCTGAAAAACGCGGAACGCACATGGGAAACGAGAGTATCCGAAAATAAAAAACGCGGAACGCACATCGCACTGTAAATATAAAGGAAGCATTTTCTGATTATATGAAAAAATTACTGATAATCATGACAGCGCTGCTCGTCCTGACGTGCATCCCGACCATTGCGGGTGCAGTGGAGAGGGACCGCGCCCTGACTGTGCGGGAAGGCCATATTTCCACAGAAGACGCCTCCACAGACGGGGGACGGATCCTGGACGGCGTGTTCATCGGTCCCGTCGATGTATCGGGACTTACGGAGGAGCAGGCGCGCAATAAAGTACAGACACTGATCGATGAGATGACGCAGCAGCGACTCACGGTACAGATCGGTGATGCGGAAGATACACTTCCGATCTGGGACGCGGGTTTTGAGTGGGTCAATACCGACGCCCCGCGGGAAGCTGTGGAACTGGGAAAAGCCGGTAATCTGCTGGATCGGTTCAAAGAGCTGCACGATCTTGAGGAAGAGCCGTATGTGATCCCCCTGATCCGGGAAGCCAGTATGGATGTCGTGGATGGATTTGTCGGGCAGGAAGCGGCGGCACACAACACGGATCCCGTCAATATGGGTCTCGTCCGGAATGAAGAGGGCGAATTTGAGACAACGCCGGCGTCCGAGGGCGTCAAAATCAATGAAGAGGAGTCCCGCGAGGCGATCTACCGGTACCTCACCGAGACCTGGACAGGCGGTGAACCGAAATGCTCCATGGTAATGGAAACCCTCCAGCCGAAAGGTACCGAAGAGGAGCTTGCCAAAGTAAAAGACATTCTCGGCGAAGGATCGACGGATTTCAGCTCGTCATCCTCTTCCCGCGCGAAAAATGTCATCAACGGCACAAACAAGATCAACGGCTGCGTGGTCTACCCCGGCGAAGAATTCTCGGTCCGCGACCACCTCGTCCCGTTCAATGAGGAAAATGGCTACGATCCCGCCCCCTCCTACAATGAAGGCAGGACGGAGGAGTCATTTGGCGGCGGTATTTGCCAGGTCTCGACGACGCTGTATCTGGCGGTCCTGCGCTCGGAGCTCGAAGTAGTGGAACGCCACGCCCACTCAATGACAGTGAGCTACGTGAAACCTTCCATGGATGCGGCGATTGCGAGCGGGTCGAAAGATTTCATTTTCCGGAACAATACGGAAGCGCCGATCTATATTTACGCAAATGCCGACAACCGCACCGTCACCATGCGCATTTACGGCATGGAGACCCGGGACGAGGGCCATAAGGTCTCCTTCGAGAGCGAAGTTGTCGAGAAGAAGGAATCCCAGGGCGTCAAGCTGGTCGCCAATACACACTACGGATTCGGACACATAAAATATGTCCAGGGCGCCCAGCCGGATATCAAGGCAAAGCTTTGGAAGATCGTCACGGAAAACGGCGTGGAAGTCTCCCGCGAAGAGATCAATTCGAGCCATTATGAAATGGTGAAGGAGACATATGAGATCGGCGTCGTCTCCGGCAGTGAGACGGCCACGAGCGCGATGTTCCATGCTATCGATCACAATGACCTTAATGAAGTGAACCGCGTGATCAACACATACGGTACATACGACACCGGGCACAGCGGCTGAGCGGGATAGATAAAAGCCGCAAGCCGCAGCCACAGGACGTAAGCCACTGGCCACTGTTCACTGTCCATTGTTCACTGTCCACTCTGTCCACTGTCCACTTTGCGCGTCAGTGGCAGAAAACCGGTATTTGTGAAATAAGACGCGGCAGCAATTATATAATGGATATCATCGTCACAAAATGGATCGGTCTGTCCGCCACGGTTTGGCTCGCGGCAGAGAAAAGAGAACAGCTCCGGGAGCGCTTTCCGGAGTCGTTTCTGCGTATGGCGGATGATCTGGGAAAGTGGCTCCCGGATTCAGCGGGGGACGCTGCTGAGAAAGAGCTTCTTGATTCAGCGGGGGACGCTTCAGAAAAAGAGCCTCCGGAGTCCACGGGGAACGCTTCTGACGAATCTTTCTGCGTAGAAGACACGGAAGAGATCCGACTTGCGGAAACATCTGCAGAAGATGCAGAAGAGATCCGACTTGCGGAAACATCTGCAGAAGATGCAGAAGAGATCCAACTTGCAAAAATGGCCGGAGAAAACGTTCTTGCTCTCGGTCGCGGCGGCATTTTTGCGGGACTCTGGAAAATGGCGGAACAGTTTGGATGCGGCATTCACGCGGATCTCCGCGCCATTCCGGTGCGGCAGGAAACCATTGAATTCTGCGAATTTTTTGACCTGAATCCTTACCGGCTTGAGTCTTTCGGCTCCTGCCTGATCTTCGCAAATGACGGCTCTAAAATGCTCGAGACCCTGAAAGAGAACGGCATTCCCGCAGAGAGGATCGGAAGAACGACGGATGGCAATGACCGGATCCTCATGAATGAAGACCGGGTCATGTATCTCACTAGACCGCAGCCGGATGAGATGGAGAAAATTTCCTGATGACCACAGCCGGATGAGAGGAAGAAGATTTTCTGATTGCTGCGGCCGGACGATTGGAAAAAGATTTTCTGAGAATTGCGCCTGGACGAGATGGAGAGAACTACATGAGAACAGAAGCGGAGACACGCCGCAGGCGGATATTTGAAATCATAGAAGTCGGCGCCGGCGATGACAAAATCAGCCGGGCGTACGATTTTATCAGCGCGCTTCTGATTGTAATTTATCTTGCGGTCAGCATTCTTGATACGTACGACGCCATCCGGGCTGAGATCGGGTGGCTGCTCGGTACGATCGAGGCTTTGCTGGTCGTATTTTTTACGGTCGATTATATTCTCCGGGTCTACACTGCGAAATACCTGCATCCTGACCGTACGCCGGGCGGAGCGATTGTCCGCTATATCTTCTCGTTTGCAGGCATTATCGACCTGCTTTCGTTTCTTCCTTATTATCTGCCATTTTTCTTCCCGGCCGGGGCGATTGCGTTCCGGATGTTCCGGGTCATTCGCATTTTCCGGCTGTTCCGGATCAATACCTATTATGATTCCCTGAATGTTATCACAGAAGTTCTTTCAGCTAAGAAACAGCAGCTTATTTCTTCTGTATTTATTATCTCCGTTATGATGATCGCTTCTTCGCTGTGCATGTATTCGCTGGAGCATGAGGCGCAGCCGGAGGTATTTCGGAACGCATTTTCCGGCATCTGGTGGTCGGTGTCGACACTTCTTACGGTGGGGTACGGTGACATTTACCCTATTACGACACTGGGGAAAGTCTTCAGTATCGTGATCACATTCCTTGGCGTCGGCATGGTGGCGATTCCTACCGGTATTATTTCCGCGGGATTTGTCGAGCAGTACAGCGAGATGAAGAAGCGC
This sequence comes from Lachnospiraceae bacterium, assembly GCA_015057835.1. Taxonomy (GTDB): domain Bacteria; phylum Bacillota; class Clostridia; order Lachnospirales; family Lachnospiraceae; genus Chordicoccus. Next base: position 8,045 of record SVDL01000011.1, on the reverse strand, counting down.
GGCGAATACATCGAGGAATCCGACGTGCGGTTCATGAAGATCCATCTCGACCCGGGTGATGTGTGGGTCGGGCGGACGATTGGCGATGTGCAGGCGCTGCTTCCACAGGGCATGCTGATCGCGGCGGTCCGCAGGGGCGGCGAGACGCTGCTGCCGAAGAGTGACACCATTCTTCTCATTGACGACGTCGTGGTAGTCGGCGCGGAACCTGTCCGGGATCATGAGAATCTTGATCTTACAGAGATCACCCTGGGTGCCCACAACCCGTGGGTTGGGCAGAAAATCCGGAATCTTGATATTTCCCGGCGGACACTCGTCGTCATGGTCCGGCGCGGCGAAGAGGTCATCATTCCTGATGGTGATCTTGCATTTGCGCAGGGCGATAAGGTGTTCCTGTACACGGCGAGACGCGTGGACGGAGCGGAGAAGATCAGGGTTTGAGGGGGCTGATGGGCGGTGAATCAGTGCCTGACAAGATAGTTGGTCGTTAAATAGATTATCGTCTGTTTGCCAATATCTTTTTTAGCTATTTTAGAAATAGTTAAATATAATCCCTATGAAATTCTGGTATTATAATTTTGCATAGGAAATTTGTTATTCGATTTCAAGTCTTATTTCTAATCTTAAGTAGTGAATTCCTCTACAATTGAATTTCAAGGACGTTTATGGGGGAATCATATGATCTTATTATCTGAGTTATTCCATTAGTAAAGTTAGACTGTCCCATGCATCTGCCAAAATTATATATATGTATGGGAATTTCATGACATATATTTGCAATTTATTACATTGGGAAGAACTTGATTTCCCATGCAATAGCCGAAGCCATGGGCTTGTATGGGAAATCTTCGGCCTTATCTTTGAAACTTCCCGTGAAAAAGAGTAAGAGTTTCCCATGCAATAGCCGAAGCCATGGACTTGTATGGGATATCTACAGCTTTATCTTTCAAACTCCCCGTGAAAAAGAGTAAGAGTTCCCCATGCAATAGCCAAAACAAAACAAGTTCATGGGAATCGCAAGAAATAATCCTGCCTTAAACAACTTCAATAATCTCAAATATCTTTTCATACACTTCAAAATAGGAGGGTCCCGTCTTATATGAAGAACAATCAAGTTCCGGCAATAGAAAAAAGAGAAAAGAATCAAAACAATGCGTCTAAGACATCTCTTATTTCAAAGCAATCAGCAATACAAATAGTCGAGCAGAAGAAGACCAAGGAGAAGATCCTTGAACGAAAAAAGTATCTTGAAGCATTAGCGGAAGAAATGAAAGTGAGAATAGAAAAAGCACCGGAAGGATCATTGTGCATCAATAAAAGAGGAACACGGACTAATCCTGAATACTATCACAGAAAAGATCCTTCTATGAGAAATGGAGTCTATCTTCGAAAAAAAGATATAGCTCTCGCAAAAGCCCTTGCCCAAAAAGACTATGACATAAAAGTCTTAAAGTCTGCAGATAAAGAACTGAAAGCAATAGAAGCCTTCCTGCAAGGCATTCCGGATCGAACAGCAGAAGAGGTCTTCTTTTCATTGTCTGAACCGCGAAAAGATCTGGTGAATCCAATTTTGGAAACGGATGAAGAGTTTGCCGATCGATGGCAGAATATTAAATACATCGGGAAGGAGTTTGCAGAGGATATTCCGGAAATGTTTACGGATAAAGGAGAGCGGGTCCGGTCAAAATCAGAGATGCTTATTGCAAATACATTTGCTCGCAGAGGAATACCTTATCATTATGAATATCCATTGAAATTAGCCGGATTTGGAGTGGTGCATCCCGATTTTACGGTATTAAGTGTCAGAGAAAGGAAAATTTATTTCTGGGAACACCTGGGAAGAATGGATGATGCGGGCTATGTGAACAGGAATCTCAGAAAACTGATCTCTTATATTAAAAATGGCATCTACCCGGGAGAACAGCTTATATTAACTGCTGAGACAAGTACCGCTCCGATTGACATGAGGATCGTTCAGAAAATGATTAAAAGATATTTGGAATAACGGGAGGAATATTATTCTTGTAAATGAAAAAGCTCTCAAATATAATAAACCAAAGAGAGAAGAGCAGTAACATTGCAGCGTTCAAAAAATACGAAAGAACAGCTTCATTTTCTTGCAGCTCTTTATTTTCTCAAAATAGATTGGACAGTTTGTCCCACAAGCACCCGTAGTAACAAGATGAGCATCAGCGCATCTTCAGATAAGCAACAGGGAGGAATAACTATGGCAGAAAGACGTCCGGATGATATGGTAAGGATCACAACTCCGGAACTTGCAGACGCATTTATTGATGAGCAGATCAAAGAACTCCGCGCACAGATCGGGGATAAAAAAGTGCTTCTTGCGCTCAGCGGAGGCGTAGATTCCTCTGTTGTCGCTGCGCTTCTCATCAAAGCAGTGGGACAGCAGCTTGTCTGCGTCCATGTCAATCACGGACTTCTCCGCAAGGGAGAGCCGGAACAGGTTATCAAGGTTTTCCGCGATGAGATGAACGCGAATCTGATCTATGTGGATGCAGTGGATCGGTTCCTGGATAAGCTGGAAGGCGTGTCCGATCCGGAACAGAAGCGCCATATCATCGGTGAGGAATTCATCGATGTATTTGCGGATGAAGCGAGAAAACTGGAAGGCGTGGATTTCCTGGCTCAGGGAACCATCTGGCCGGACATTCTTGAGAGCGAAGCCGGCATCAAAGCCCACCACAACGCGGGCGGACTGCCGGAAGATATTGCTTCCCGATTTGAACTTGTAGAACCTGTCAAGATCCTCTTCAAAGACGAGGTCCGCGTTGTCGGCCGTCAGCTGGGTCTTCCGGCAAATATGGTCGACCGCCAGCCGTTCCCGGGCCCCGGCCTCGGCGTACGCTGCCCGGGCGCGATCACCCGTGACCGCCTGGAAGCCGTCCGCGAATCCGATGCCATTCTCCGCGAAGAATTCGAAAAAGCGGGTCTTTCCGGAAAAGTGTGGCAGTATTTTACCGTCGTTCCGGATTTCAAATCCACAGGTGTTAAGAACGGAAAGCGCACATTTGACTGGCCGTGCATTATCCGCGCGATCAATACGACTGACGTCATGGAAGTTACGGTGGAACATCTTCCGGCCGATCTCATTGATCACCTGGTGAGCCGCATTACGACAGAGGTTCCGGGAATCAACCGCGTGCTCTATGATTATACGCCCAAGCCACCTGCAACGGTGGAGTACGAATAAGAAAACGCCCGAAAAGAAGTCAGTATTTATGCGGACTCCAAACAAATTCCGTTAAGTACTGGCAACAGATTGGCAACATTTCTTTGATATTCACTGCGTAATCTCTCATTTATACGATCTAAAAAACCTTACTGATCTTCAGAACAAAACTGGAGAATCGGTAAGGTTTTTCTTTTACCTTGATGTGGATTTCAAAAACTGCGGATAGGTTCTAGTCTTCCCCTTTTTCCTTTGATATGCGAATCAGAGCGTCGCTCATTTCCTGTGAGGGAGCGACCTTCACATGGATCCCCGGAAGATCCGCCTCGGAGAAGTTGTAACGCCAGGAATCATATTCCTCCTTGGTGATCTCGCCTTTATGTACCTTTTCCGCCTGCTCATACCACTTGCTGAACAGGTCGAACATGGTGATCGAGGCACTGCCGGAATTTGCCGGGCGCAGGCAGAGGGCGCCATCGATATTAGCGATCCGGAAGCCGTACATGTCTTCCAGCGCGAACAGCGTATGTATCAGGCCGAGTTCCGAGTCGATATCCGGTACCTTGATGGCCCTCGGGGATACTTCATACATTTCGGACAGCTGCCGGATCAGCGGCTCCTTGGGAGTACGAGCTTCTGTTTCGTATTGTGCCATGCGGACTTCCGACGTGTTTCCTTTGAAGCCGGCAGCTTCACCGACCTGCTTTTGAGTGAGCCCCTTGCGGGTCCGGAAAAACCGGAGACGTTTGCCAAATGCCATGATAAGACCTCCAAACTTAAATAAATTTGTTAAACACAGTATAGCATGGAGAAAACCAGATGGCAAGAAAAACTTAACGTAAAAAAGTTAAATTACGTTGTTGACTTAACGGATAAGAGTTATTATAATACAAGCATAACGGAAAATAGTTAAGTTGGCGAAAGGAGGTGAGACCTTGAAAGAGACCGGATTCCTAAGAGTAGAACAGGTGATGGAAGAGATGCAGATCTCCAAACAGACAGCTTACAAGATCATCCGGAAGCTGAACGATGAGCTTGCGGATATGGGCTATATCACTGTTCAGGGGAGAGTCAACGCAGATTATTTTTATGAACGATGCCGCTATAACGGCGGAAAGGAGGCAAAGCAGTAATGGCAGTTTACAAGGATGAAGCAAAAGGTACGTGGCGGGTGATCTACCGCTACACAGACTGGACCGGGAAACCGAAGCAGACACAGAAGCGCGGCTTCAAGACCAAGCGGGAGGCCCAGCAGTGGGAATGGGAGACCAGGCTGAAGAAGGAATCCAAACTTGATATGACCTTCGCCAGCTTCTGCGAACTGTATGAAGCCGACCGGAAGCCGCGGCTCAAAGCAAGCACATGGGAGACGAAGGATCATATGATCCGTACAAAGCTCCTTCCGTATTTCGGGCACAGGAAGATCGCGGAGATCGACGCGAAGGAAGTGCTCGCATGGCAGAACCAGCTCATGGCCTACCGGAATAAGGATGGCAAAGGATACTCTCCGGATTATCTCCGGTCAGTCCATGCGCAGCTGTCCGCGATTTTCAATCACGCCGTGAAGTATTACAAGCTTCCGGCAAATCCGGCGAGAGCAGCGGGAACACTCGGAAAGGAGATCCCGAAGGAAATGGATTTCTGGACGAAGGAAGAGTATCTGAAATTCGCCGAAGCGGTGATGGATAAGCCGGTATCCTATTACGCATTCGAGATGCTCTACTGGACCGGTATCCGGGAAGGTGAGCTTCTGGCCCTGACGCCTGCGGACTTCGATTTCGAAGAACAGACGGTCACGATCAGCAAGACCTATCACCGTATGAAGGGAAAGGATATCATCACCAGTCCGAAGACTCCAAAGAGCAACCGGACGATCAAGATGCCGGAATTCCTCTGTGAAGAGATGCAGGATTATCTGCGCCAGCTCTATAAGATACAGCCGGACGAACGGATCTTCCAGGTCACGAAATACTATATCAATCATGAGATGGAACGCGGCTGCAGGAAGAGCGGTGTCAAGAAGATCCGGGTGCATGATATCCGTCATTCGCACGTATCGCTGCTGATCAATATGGGATTCTCGGCCCTTGCGATCGGAGAGCGGGTCGGCCATGAGGCAGAAAAGATCACGTACCGGTACGCGCATCTGTTCCCGACGGTGCAGACGGAGATGGCGGACCGTCTCAATGCCGTCAGGGAAATGGAACAACAGACTGACAGCATAATAGCCAAAGGAGGAAAAGAGGATGTCGAAAAGAAAGCTGGATGAGCACGGCAACTGGAGGAGCAAGGCAGTGACCTTCAACATGTCCCCAGAGGAGGACGAGCTTTTTGAACGTATGGTCCATATCTCGGGGCTCTGCAAGCGGGATTTCATCGCCAACCGGCTCCTGAACAGGGATGTCGTGGTGCAGGGGAACCCGAAGGTCTACAAGGCCTTGAAAGACGAAATGGCAGCTATTAAGGAAGAACTGGAGAGGATCGCGGCAGGCGGGACAGTAAGCCCGTATCTGCTGGATCTCATCCGGTTCATGACCGAAGTAATGAACGGAATGAAGGAGGACAGCGTATGGCATTAAAAAAGGAAAATGCCGTCCCGGATGTGACTGTTGGCGCAGCCACGGGACAGCATCCATGTAACTCCGAGATCAGTATATCAAATGATGCTCCGGCCGGCAATGAAAACTTTGCAGGTCCGGGAGCATATTCGGCGGATGCCGGAGAGGCAAAAGGCGGCGAAAACAGACCGGACAGAAGCTCCCTGCAGGAGATCTCCATGACGGAACTCTACGACCGGGTGTACGAGCCGAAGGCGCCGGTCGTGGAAGGACTTCTTTATCCGGGGACATATATCTTTGCCGGATCTCCGAAGGTCGGAAAATCCTTCTTCATGGCGCAGCTTGCGTACCATGTCGCGGCCGGGATCCCTCTCTGGGACTACCCGGTCCGGCAGGGTGCGGTCCTGTATCTGGCGCTTGAAGATGATTACGCCAGGCTCCAGAAACGTCTGTCCCGCATGTTCGATGTGGAGGGGAATGACAGCCTGTATCTTGCCACGGATGCCGGAACTATGGCCGATGGACTGGAGGCTCAGCTGGAGCAGTTCATCGCCCGTCATTTCGATACAGCGCTCATCATCATCGATACACTGCAGAGGATCCGGGAGATCGGCAGAGAGCAGTACAGCTACGCGAAGGACTATGAGCTGATCAAGCTTCTGAAGACGTTCGCCGATAAGCATTCTATCTGCTGTCTGGTCGTCCATCACACAAGGAAGATGGAGGCAGAGGACAGCTTCGATATGATCTCCGGAACGAACGGACTTCTCGGTGCTGCGGACGGGGCCTTCGTCCTGAAAAAGAAGAAGCGGACGGACCGGACGGCGGTTCTCTCCATCGTTGGAAGAGACCAACAGGATCAGGAACTGAAACTCGAATTCGATCAGGAAAGATGCTTCTGGAAATTCATTTCGGCGGAAGCGGAAGTCTGGAGAGATCCTCCAGACCCGGTGCTTGAGGCAGTCTCAAAAGTGATTCCGGAAAATGAAAAAACATGGCAGGGTACGGCTACAGAGCTGCTGGAAAAACTGAAGAAAAATGATCCGGAAGTGAGCATTGCAGCGAATGCACTCGGGCGGAAATTGAACGTCAGTGCGGAGCGGCTGTTCAATGAATATGGGCTCCGGTTCGGGAACATGAAGACTCACGAAGGAAGGCTCATCAGGCTGACGAGATTGCCGGCAAAAGCAGAAGCAAAAGAGAATTTAGAGTGACCGCGCGGCGGTTGCGACAGCTGCGGCGGTTTTGCAGATACAGGGCCGCTATAGAAAAAACCGTCGCAACCGCCGCAACTGTCCCGAAGGAGGAAATCAAATGCAGAAAAACGTACAAATACCAAACGAACTGTTCCTGAACCTGATCCACTATCATCTGCTCGATTTTACCGAAAACGAAGCAGAGATCCGAAGAGGTCTGGAACGAAAACTGAACGCCATGTGTGACCGCGAGCTATACAGGAAATATAAGACGGCGGAGACCGAAGCAGAGCGCGAAGAGGCAAGACAGAAGTACCTCGACAGCAAGGGGATCCCGGAGAGCTACCGCTGGTAGTCCTTTCCCTGACGGATACTGACAGGGACGTGGCACGTCCCTGTTAAAGCAAACAAGGAAAAGCGAAAAATGCAAAAGGCGGAAGTATACGTGACGACGAAAATCGAACAAAACAAGGCCTCGCCGACTGAGAGCGAAATACACCCATCGCACAAACCTGCGGTTTATGCTCCAAGGTATTTCGCGACTGCATCGAGCCAGACGCAGCTGCTCGCAGGTGCACCTGGCGAGAGCCGCGTATCCTCGGGGCTTTGCTCCGAGGATCGCTCCTGCGGAGGGCCGTCACCTTTGAAAATCAGCATCAACAGATGCTTCTTTTCTCCGGTGCCGATGGCTTTTCCGTACCGGCAGCGATTGCGTGCTGCAATGCAGCCCGGCAATCATACTGATCATAGATCCGTACGGAAAATCCATGCGCGGCAGGACATGTTTTGCAGAAATCATCCTGCTCCACGCTGCGATAATTCTGCAAAAATGCCAGCCGCTCTGTTTGCCCGGAAACGGGCGTATGCTCGTGACCGCTTCGCCTAAGCTCGCACTCGCGAAGAAAGGATAATACTATGCCAAAATACTCATTTGTACGGCACGTGAAACTGGGTGATGTAAACGGCCGTATCGACTATATAGAAAACCCGAAACGGCAGGAGCATCTCTATGCGACTTATAAAACAACGATCCCGAAATACTGGGAGGTCCTTGCCAAACAGAACCGGATCGACTTCCAAAAGAGCGGGACAAAAGGT